>JBAXBB010000006.1:0-41226 GCA_037142235.1 Actinomycetes bacterium | reverse complement strand
GCCGTGCTCGGTCTGCTGCTCGCACCGGGCGTGCCGATGCGTCGGGTGCTCGCCGGGATCGGCGGTGCCGGGCGCTGGGTCGGTGGGCGGGTGCGGACCTTCGCCGACGTTCTCCCGGCTGACACCGTGACCGACGTCGAGACCGACCCGCTCGGCGCGGCGACGGAGCCGCCCGTGGTCTACGCGACCCCTCCCGAAGGCTTCCGGGCGCCCGAACCCGACCTCGAACCCCCCTTCGACCCCGACCGCGACCCGCTCATCGATGCCCTGGCGGGTTCCCCGTCGGAGTTGCACGACCGACCGGACCCGGCGGTCGCCCACGACGCCTACGACGCCTACGACGCCTACGACGCCTACGACACGGCGGTGGCCGCCCACCTCGATCCCGACGCCACGTTGGTCGACCTCCCGGCGGTGTCGCTCTACGACGCCGAGCTCGACGGGTCCCTCGGTGGTTCCAGCGACGCGGTCGACCTCGACGACACGCTCGTCGACGTCCCGGCCGTGGTCGCGCCGCCGCCCGACATCCCCGTCATCGACGCCGGACCCGGCGGGCAGACCGCCCTTGACCTCGGGCACGCGAACTGGAAGCTCCCCGACCCGAAGATCCTCAAGCGCGGTGACGGCAAGGGACCCGACCGCAAGGGAGTCGACGAGGGAGGGGCGACGCTCGAGGCGGCCCTGCTCCAGCACGGCGTCGACGCGACGCTCGTCGGGACTACCGTCGGTCCGACGGTCACGCGCTACGAGCTCGAGCTCGCACCCGGCGTCAAGGTCAACCGCGTCACGACGCTGAGCAACGACATCGCGTACGCCATGGCCTCGCCCGACGTCCGCATCCTCGCCCCGATCCCGGGGCGCAGCGCGATCGGGGTGGAGGTGCCCAACCGGCAGCGCCAGCTCGTCACGCTCGGCGACATCCTCACGGCCAAGGAGGCCAAGGAGGCCGATCACCCGCTCGAGATCGGGCTCGGCCGCGACATCGCGGGTCGCGCGGTGATGCTCAACCTCGCCACCCTGCCACACGTGCTCATCGCCGGGTCGACGGGTGCGGGGAAGTCCAGTTGCATCAACTCGATCGTGACCTCGCTCGCCGTGCGCAACACGCCCGAGCAGGTCCGCCTGATCCTCGTCGACCCGAAGCGGGTCGAACTGGGTGCGTACAACGATCTTCCGCACCTGCTGACGCCCGTCGTGACCAACCCCAAGAAGGCGGCCAACGCGCTCGACTGGGCCGTGCGCGAGATGGACCTCCGGTACGAGACGCTGGCCGAGGCCGGGTTCCGTGACATCACGGGCTACAACGCGGCGTTCGACCGGGGGGATCTCCCGAGCGCAGAGGAGCCCGATCCCGTCACCGGGCGCGGCTACGAGCGACTCCCCTTCATCGTCATCGTCGTCGACGAGCTCAACGACCTGATGATGGTGGCGCCGCGTGACGTCGAAGCCAGCATCTGCCGGATCGCCCAGATGGCCCGGGCGGTCGGGATCCACCTGGTGATCGCCACCCAGCGACCGTCGGTCAACGTCATCACCGGAGTCATCAAGGCCAACGTGCCGAGCCGGCTGGCGTTCTCGGTGACCAGCATCGCCGACTCCCGGGTCATCCTCGACCAGGCCGGGGCCGAGAAGCTGATCGGCAAGGGCGACCTGCTGATGGTGACGGCGTCGTCGAGTCGGTCGCAGCGGATCCAGTGCGCCTGGGTCGACGAGGACTGCGTGCGCAAGGTGGTGGGTCACTGGAAGCGCCAGGCGAGCGAGACCCGCTACGTGGACGGCATCGCCGACGACGGCACCGACGGTTCCGGTGGGGCGGGCGGGGACCCGGAAGAGACCGACGACCTGCTCGGCGAGGCCATGAGCCTGGTGGTGCGCAGCGGTATGGGCTCCACGAGCATGCTCCAGCGCAAGCTGCGCGTCGGGTTCTCGAGGGCCGGCCGGCTGATGGACCTGCTCGAGCGCAGGGGCGTGGTCGGTCCTTCGGAGGGCTCCAAGGCCCGGGCCGTGCTCATGACCGTCGAGGAGTTCGAGGCCATGGAGGCCCGGGGCGCGATCATCGTCCCGGAGGTCGACTGACCCCCGGAGCGACCGCAGACCCTCTCGGGGCCCGGGGATCGGTACCCTGCACCGGGTGACGGGCCGCTTCCACCTGGTGACGCTCGGCTGTCCGAAGAACGCCGTCGACTCCGACAAGATCGCGGCGGCGCTCGGTGCCGACGGACTTGAGCCCACCGGCTCGGTCGCCGACGCCGACGTCGTGGTCGTCAACACGTGCGCCTTCATCGAGGAGGCGCGCCGTGAGTCGATCGACACGATCCTCGCGCTGGCCGACGCCCGCTCCGAGGGGGCCCGGCTGGTGGTGACCGGTTGCCTGGCCGAGCGCTACGGCGACGAACTGGCCGAGGCCCTGCCTGAGGTCGATGCGGTCGTCGGCTTCGCGGGCGCCGGGTCGATCGCCACGTCCGGTCGGTCCGGGCGGTCCGGTCGGTCCGACACTCCTGGCACCAACGTCACCTTCGGTGGGCGCCACGCCTCGACGCCGGC
Source organism: Actinomycetes bacterium (assembly GCA_037142235.1). Taxonomy (GTDB): domain Bacteria; phylum Actinomycetota; class Acidimicrobiia; order IMCC26256; family PALSA-555; genus CAIUKV01. Next base: position 38,682 of record JBAXBB010000006.1, on the reverse strand, counting down.
ACCGACGGGCGTACGCGACCTCCTCGAGCTTCCGCGCGCTGCCACTGGCGCGTCGTGGGCGTACCTGAAGGTGGCGGAGGGCTGTGACCGGGCCTGCGCGTTCTGCGCCATCCCGTCGTTCCGCGGCACCCAACGCTCACGCACGCCGGAGTCGATCGTCGCCGAGGCCCGGACGCTGGTCGAAGGTGGCACGGCCGAACTCGTGCTGGTCGCTCAGGATCTCGCCTGGTACGGACGCGACGCCGGCGAGGTCGGGGCACTGGCGGCGCTGTTGACCCGCCTCGACGCCGAGTTCGGCTCCGGTGGTCTACAGCGCATCCGGCTGCTGTACCTCTACCCGTCGGAGGTGCACGACCCGCTCGTCGCCACCATGCTCGACCTCCCGACCGTGGTGCCGTACTTCGACCTGTCGTTGCAGCACGCGTCCCGGCCCCTGCTCAAGCGGATGGCGCGGTGGGGGAGCGGCGACCGCTTTGCCGACACCATCGCCGACATCCGGCGGCGGGAGCCCATGGCCACCTTCCGCTCGTCGTTCATCGTGGGCTTCCCCGGTGAGACCGAGGGCGACCACGACGTGCTGCTCGACTTCCTCGACGGGGTTCGGCTCGACTGGGCGGGGTTCTTCCCGTTCTCGTCGGAGGAGGGGACCGCGGCCGCCACGCTGGGTGGTGCCGTCCCCGAGGCGTTGATGACCGAACGCCTGGGTGAGTGCGAGGAGCGCCAGACCGCGATCACGCAGGCCTCCCGCGACGAGATCGTGGCGCACCGGGTGCCGCTGGCGGTCCTGGTCGACGAGGTCGTCGATGGTCGGGCGATCGGTCGGACCCACCGGGAAGCACCCGAGATCGACGGCGTCGTCCACGTGGAGTGGGCCGACGGGACGCCCGCTGGTCCCGGTGAGATCGTCCTGGCCCACGCCACCGGGTCCCTCGGCCCGGACCTGTTTGCGCTGGCAGGCGGTGAGGTGTGAACGCGTCGGTCTCGCCCGAGTCTTCGCCCGAGTCTTCACCGGGGTCCTCGCTGATGCGTCAGGGTGGCCTGCGCTTCGGTCCCGATGCCATCCGCACGCCGGCGAACGTGGTGACGATCGCACGACTGCTCTTCACGGTGCCGGTGCTGATGCTCATCGCCGACGGCCGGGTCGGCGCCACCTCGTGGGCGATCTTCGTGGCCTGGAGCATGCTGTGGGTCACCGACTTCATCGACGGCTGGCTCGCCCGCCGCGACGGCACCACCCGCTCGGGGGCGTTCCTCGATCCCCTCGTCGACAAGGTGCTGGTGCTCGGCGGCTTGATCGTGCTGGCCGTCCGGGGCGACTTCGCCTGGCTCCCGGTCCTGCTGATCGGTGCACGGGAGGTCGGGATCTCGACCTTCCGGTCGGTGGCCGCCCGCCGGGGTGTGTCGATGCCGGCCCGTCGGCTCGGCAAGTGGAAGGCCAACGTGCAGTTCCTCGCCGTGGCGGCGGCGCTGTTCCCGCCCACGAGCCGTCACCCGGGCATCGCCGAGGTCGTGCTGTGGGCGGCCGTGGCCATGACCTTGGTCTCGGGCGTTGATCTCGTCGTGCACACCCCGCGTCCCCCACGACCGAGCCCACCCGTCGTATCGTCCTGACGGATCCGGTCCCGATCCTGCACCCCGATCAGCCCAGGAGCTCCCATGCGTTGTGACGTCCTCGCCATCGGCACCGAACTGCTCCTCGGGCAGATCGTCGACACCAACAGCGCCTGGGTCGGCGAGCAGCTCGCCGAGGCGGGGATCGACACCTACGACCACCGCAAGATCGGCGACAACCTCGGTCGCATGGTGGCGTCGCTGCAGAGCCTGCTCGACGAGGCCGACGCCGTCGTCGTGTGCGGCGGTCTCGGCCCGACCCCCGACGACGTCACCCGCGAGATGATCGCCGAGGTGATGGGGGTGGGGCTCGAGCGCCACGAGGACCTGATCGAGGAGATCAAGCGCATCTTCGGTGCTCGGGCCCGCGAGATGACCGACAACAACTTGCGTCAGGCCGACATCCCCGTGGGAGCCGCACCCATCCCCAACCCGATCGGCACCGCGCCCGGAATCCAGGCCGCGTTCACACACCGGGGCCGCGAGGTCGTCGTGTACGCCGTGCCGGGCGTGCCCTACGAGATGCAGCAGATGGTCCGCGACCACGTGCTGCCCGACCTGCTGGCCCGCTCGGGTGAGCAGGCAGTCATCCGGTCGCGATCACTCAAGACGTGGGGCACCTCCGAGTCGGCGCTCGCCGAGATGATCGACCATCGGGTCGAGGCCCAGACCAACCCCACGATCGCCTTCCTGGCCCGGGGCATCGAGGGCCTCTACGTGCGCATGACCGCCAAAGCGCCCAGTGAGGCCGCGGCGGTCGCGCTGCTCGACGCCGAGGACGCCGAACTGCGCGCCATCCTCGGCGAGCTCGTCTTCGGGATCGACGACGAGACGATGGAGTCGACCGTGCTCGACCTCTGTCGGGCACGCGGTTGGACGCTCGGCGTGGCGGAGTCGCTCACCGGCGGACTGATCGGTGCGCGCGTCGCCAACGTGGCCGGCGCGTCCGAAGTGTTCCGCGGCGCGGTGGCGGCGTACGCGACCGAGGTGAAGCGCAACGTGCTGGGCGTGACGGCCGAGAGCGTCGTGTCGGAGGAGTGCGCGGTGCAGATGGCCGAGGCGGCCCAGCGGGTGCTCGGGGCCGACGTCGGCATCGGGATCACCGGCGTGGCCGGACCCGCCGAACAGGACGGTCAGCCCGTCGGGACGGTCTGGTACGCGATCGCCGTGCCGGGGCACCCGACCGAGGCCGTCACCGCCCGGCTGCCGTTCGACCGCGAGCGGATCCGGCAGTTCTCGACTATCACGGTCCTCAACCTGTTGCGGCTCCGCCTCGTCTCGCTGGCCTGAGGCCATTCCCGTCCTGCGGCTGGGCCCCGGGAAAATTCGCGCGGAATGCTTGCAATACGAACGGGTGTTCGGTAATCTCATCCATGTCGTTCCGGGCAGGCCTCCCGGAGTCCGACCGGAGATCCTTCCGACCGGAGATCCTTGGGACGCAGCCCTTCCAGGGAAGCGCCCACAAGGGTCCGGACGTAAGCGTCACACCCCGTTCGTAGCGTTCCCGGGGTCAACAACCCCGACCACGACTCACCCCTGGAGGAACCAAGGTGGACCGCAACCAGTCCCTGGACATGGCCCTCGGCCAGATCGAGAAGCAGTTCGGCAAGGGCGCCATCATGCGCCTCGGCGAGCGCCCGAGCGTCTCGATCGCAGCCATCCCGACGGGCGCCCTGGCGCTCGACCTCGCCCTCGGCATCGGCGGCCTCCCGCGGGGCCGGGTCGTCGAGATCTTCGGCCCCGAGGCCTCGGGCAAGTCGACCCTCGCCATGCACGTGGTGGCGGAGGCCCAGCGCAACGGTGGGACCTGTGCCTACGTCGACGCCGAGCACGCCATGGACCCGGCCTACGCCTCGGCCATCGGCGTCAACGTCGACGACCTCTACATCTCCCAGCCCGACACCGGGGAGCAGGCCCTCGAGATCACCGACATGCTCATTCGCTCGGGTGCGCTCGACGTCGTGGTCATCGACTCCGTGGCTGCCCTGGTGCCCCGGGCAGAGCTCGAGGGCGAGATGGGCGACACCCACGTCGGCCTGCAGGCCCGGCTGATGAGCCAGGCGTTGCGCAAGCTGACGGCCAACCTCAACCGCTCCAACACGATCTGCATCTTCATCAACCAGTTGCGGGAGAAGATCGGCGTGATGTTCGGCTCGCCCGAGACCACACCGGGCGGCCGGGCGCTGAAGTTCTACTCGTCGGTCCGGCTCGACATCCGCCGGATCGAGGCGATCAAGGACGGCGCCGAGGTCACCGGGAACCGCACCCGGGTGAAGGTCGTCAAGAACAAGGTCAGCGCTCCGTTCAAGCAGGCCGAGTTCGACATCATGTACGGCAAGGGCATCAGCCGTGAGGGCTCGCTGCTCGACGTCGCGGTCGATCTCGGGATCGTCAAGAAGTCGGGCGCCTGGTTCACCTACGAGGGCGAGCAGCTCGGGCAGGGCCGGGAGAAGGTCAAGGACTTCCTCTCCGAGAACCTCGACCTCATGGTCGAGATCATGGAGAAGGTCAAGATCGAGGCTGGTATCACCGGCGACCTCGAACCCGACGCTGAGGCGGCGGCTGACGGCATGACCGAAGCCGACGACGAGCCGATCAGCCTCGACTGATCGCAACGGCCGGGCACGAGGGGACTCCGATCCCCACGAACACCACCGCGGGTACGCCGACCAATCCGGTGTACTTGCGGTGGTGCGCGTCCGGGCTCAGAGGAGGCCGCGCAGGATCGCCAGGGAGCCGGCGATCACCGACAGCACCAGCACGGCGGGACGGAGCCAGCCGGCGTCGACGAGGCCGTGGAAGTGCTTGCTCAGCCAGGCGCCGAACAGCATCGCCGGGAGCAGGGCCAGCGCCAGCAGGAGACGATCGACCGTGATCGCTCCAGTGGCGGCGTACCCGATCACCGAGAGCGTGCCGCTGATCGCGAAGTAGGCGCCCAGGGTCGAACGAACCGTCGGACCCCGCTGGTGCTGGAACAGGAGAGCCACGGGTGGTCCGCCCACCGACGCCGCGGTGCCGGTCACATTGCCGATGAAGCCGGCGATGCCCGCCGAAGTCCGGTTGAGCGGCACGTCCCGGCGCAGGCTGGTCACCCCGACCCCGAGGACGGTGGTCACCCCCACGATCACGGCGAGCTGGTGGGCGTCGGCGAGATGGATGACCACCAGACCCACGATCGTGCCCGGCAGAGCGCCGAGGAGCATCCACGGCAGCGAGACCCGGTCCAGGGCGTGAACCTCCCGGGCCGCGCTGATCGCCCCGATCGGCCAGGTGACGAGCACCAGCGTCACCGGAATGGCTCCGGGGAGCACGGTGGCCACGACCGGGGCGGCCAGCAGGCCCAGGCCGAAGCCGATGGTCCCCTGGACCACCGCTCCGAAGACGATCACCGCTGCCGCCAGGCTGATGGCCAGGATGGTCAGGTGCACTCGGCCCACGCTAGGGCGGCCGAGGCAATGGCGGGGACCCCTCGTAGGATCCCGGGGTGGACGCCCCCCGTCGCTACTTCGTGCGCACCTTCGGGTGTCAGATGAACGAGCACGACTCCGAGCGGATCGCCGGGCTCCTGGCCGCCGACGGGATGGAGCCGGCCGACAGCGCCGAGACCGCCGATGTGGTGGTGCTCAACACCTGCTGCATCCGGGAGAACGCCGACGACAAGCTCTACGGCCATCTCGGTCACCTCAAGTCCCTCAAGGCCGAGCGTCCCGACCTGCAGATCGCGGTGGGGGGATGCCTCGCCCAGAAGGACCGGGATCTGATCCAGGCCCGTGCCCCGCACGTCGACGTGGTCTTCGGTACCCACAACCTCGCGCACGCTCCCGGCCTCCTCGAGCGCGCCCGACTCGAAGGCCCCTTGCTCGAGATCGTCGAGGAGCACGAGGCCTACCCGTCGGCGTTGCCAGCTCGCCGGGAGCAGGACCACTCCGCCTGGGTCACGATCCAGATCGGGTGCGACAACACCTGCACCTATTGCATCGTCCCGAGTGTGCGGGGTGCCGAGGTGAGCCGGCGGACGGGGGACATCGTCCACGAGGTCGAGGATCTCGCCGCCGACGGAGTCACCGAGATCACCCTCCTCGGCCAGAACGTCAACTCCTACGGTCGCGACCTCGGGAGCGGGCAGTTCGGACCCCGGTTCGCCGACCTGCTCCGCGCTGTTGATGCGGTACCCGGCATCCGGCGGGTGCGCTACACCTCACCGCACCCGAAGGACCTGCGTCCGGAGACGGTCGTGGCGATGGCGGAGTGCTCCAGCGTCTGCGAGCATCTGCACCTGCCGTTGCAGTCGGGCTCCGACACCGTGCTGGCGGCGATGCACCGCGGCTACACCGCCGAGCGCTACCTGGACCGTTTGGCGCTGGCCCGGGCCGGGATCCCCGACCTGGCGGTCACCACCGACATCATCGTGGGCTTTCCCGGCGAGACCGACGCCGACTTCGAGGCCACCCTCGCCGTGGTCGACGCCGCCAGGTACGACTCCGCCTACACCTTCGTCTTCTCGCCCCGACCAGGAACGGTTGCCGCCGGGATGACCGAGCGGTTCGTCGAGCCGGCGGTCGCGCAGGAGCGCATGCGGCGGCTGACCACCCTGGTGGAGGAGCACGTGTTGACCCTGCACGAAGCTCGGGTGGGGCGCCTCGAGGAGGTCCTGGTCGAGGGTCCCTCGAAGAAGGACCCGACCCGTGCCTCCGGCCGGACCCGCCAGAACAAGCTGGTGCACTTCCCGGCCGACGGTGCGGCGGCGCGTCCGGGCTCCTACGTCGTCGTGGAGATCACCCGCGGGGCGCCGCACTGGCTCCAGGGAGAGCTGGTGGAGGTCGTGGCGGCCGCACCGGTCCCGCGCGTCCGGATCCCGGTGGTGTCCGCCTGACGACGCACCTGGCCCTCGTCGGTCCGACCGCGGTCGGCAAGTCGGCGCTGGCCCTGTCCCTGGCCGAGGCGGCCGGCGACGTCGAGATCGTGACCGTCGATTCCATGCAGGTGTACCGCGGGCTCGACATCGGGACGGCGTCGCCCACGCCGGAGGAGCGGTCGCGAGTGGTGCACCACCTCGTCGATGTCGCCGAGCCCACCGAGGACTGGTCCGTGGCGCGGTTCCAGGCGGCCGCGCGGGCCGCGGTCGCCGACATCGGCGCGCGGGGCAAGCGGGCCCTCCTGGTGGGGGGCACCGGCCTCTACGTGCGGGCGGTGGTCGACGACCTCCGCTTCCCCGGCGAAGACCTCGATCTCCGGGCCCGGCTCACCGTCCGGGGCTCGACTCCGGAGGGCCTCGCTGCACTCCACGCCGAGGTCGTGGCCCGTGATCCGCAGGCCGCGGCCCGCCTCGAGCCCGGCAACGTCCGGCGGATCGTGCGGGCCCTCGAGGTCATGGACCTCACCGGCGAGCGGTTCTCGGCGAGTGGCGCGGGGTTGGGGACCTACGGTCCCACGGTCTTCCCTGTGAGCCTGGTGGGGATCTGGTGTCCGCCGGCCCTCCTCGCGCGGCGCATCGCCACCCGGGTCGACCTCATGTACGAACGGGGCCTGGTCGGTGAAGCCGAGGCCGCCGCGGCGGGGCTGGGGCGCACGGCCTCCCAGGCCATCGGCTACCGCGAGGCTCTGGCGGTGGTGGCGGGTGAGCTCGACGAGCGGGCCGCGCGCGCCGCCACCACGGCCCGGACCCGTCGGTTCGCCCGGCGGCAGGTGCGCTGGTTCCGCCGGGATCCACGGATCACCTGGCTGGGATCGGCAGAAACCGACGCCCTCAGCCCTTCGCTCCTGGAATGCTGGCGGGACCGGCACCGGTCCGCCAAGGAGTGACGATGCATCTCGAGAAGCTCCACGCCACCGGGAACGACTTCCTCGTGTGGGTCGCCCTCGACCCGGGTTCGCCCCGCGTCCCGGCGCCGACGGCGCAGGCGCTCCTCGACCGGCGCACGGGCGTCGGCGCCGATGGGCTGATCGTGCTGGGTCCGGGCGCTGACGGCGCCGATGCGACCATGACGCTCTTCAACGCCGACGGCAGCATCGCCGAGATGAGCGGGAACGGCATCCGGTGCCTGGCCCGGGTCGCGTCGGCGGTCGGGCTGGGCTCCGACACCCTCACCGTCGACACAGGGGGTGGGCGGCGCGCCCTCGAGCTCGAGCGTGACCCCGCGGGTGCGGTGGTCGCGGCGACCGTCGACATGGGGCCGGTGACCTTCGAGCCGGCGGCGATCCCGGTCGAGGCGTCGAGTGCTGTCGACCTCGTCGTCGAGGTCGACGGAGTGCAGTACCGCGGCGACGCCGCCGGTATGGGCAATCCGCACTTCGTCGTGTTCGTCGACGACCCCGACACCGCTCGCGTGGCCCAGCACGGTCGTCACCTCGAAACCGATCCCCGCTTTCCCCGCCACACCAACGTCGAGTTCGTCACCCCGGTCGGACCGAGCGCCCTGCGCATGCGGGTGTGGGAGCGCGGTGTGGGCGAGACCCGGTCCTGCGGCACGGGTGCGTGCGCGGCCGCAGCGGTGGCCCACCGGCGCGACCTCGTCGGACCGCGGGTGACCGTGTCGGTCCCGGGTGGCGACCTCGTCGTGGAACTCGGCGACACCATCCGCCTCGGCGGACCGGTCGTGTCGGTGTTCGCCGTCGACGTCGAACCGGACGCGTTCGGCGGCCTCGAGGCCGGATGACGCGCGACGCCCACGTCGGACGGTCGGGCCGGCGGCTCACCGCCACCGAGGTCGATCTCGAGGTCCTGCGGCAGCGGGCGCTGATCGTCGGGACCGGGGCCGGGTGCCGCACGCCCGAAGAGGCGGAGGAGTCCCTCGACGAACTGGCCCTGCTCGTCGACACCGCCGGGGCCGATCCGGTCGACCGGGAGCTCCAGCGGCGCCCGACCCCTCACCCGGCCACGTACATCGGTCGCGGCAAGGCCGACGAGCTGCGGGAGCTCGCCGAGGCGCTCGACGTCGACGTCGTGGTCTTCGACGACGAACTCTCACCCGCGCAGCAGCGGAACCTCGAGCGGCTCTTCGAGCGCGACGTGGTCGACCGGGTGGCCTTGATCCTCGACATCTTCGCCCAGCACGCCACCAGCCAGGAGGGGATGCTGCAGGTGGAGCTCGCGCAACTCCGGTACCGGCTGCCCCGTCTCCGCGGTCGGGGAACGCAGTTGAGCCAGCAGGGCGCGGGCATCGGCACGCGCGGTCCGGGCGAGACGCAACTCGAGGTCGACCGACGGCGGATCCTCAGGAGGGTGTCCCGACTCGAACACGATCTCGTCGGTCTGGCGAGCACCCGGGCCACCCAGCGCAAGGCGCGGCGCCGGCGGGCCATTCCCACCGTGGCGCTGGTCGGCTACACCAACGCGGGGAAGTCCACGCTGTGCAACCGGCTGACCGACGCCGACGTGCTGGTCGAGGATCGGCTCTTCTCCACCCTCGACACCACGACCCGGCGGCTGCGCCTCCCGGGCGGTGAGACCGTGCTCTGCTCCGACACCGTCGGGTTCGTACGGCGTCTCCCGCACGAACTGGTCCAGGCATTCCGCTCCACGCTCGCCGAGGTGGCCAACGCCGACCTGGTCTGTCACGTCGTCGACGGCTCGGCGGCCGACCCGGAAGCCCAGATCGCGGCGGTGCGGGGGGTCCTGGCCGAGATCGACGCCGGTGACCTCCCCGAGTTGCTGGTCGTCAACAAGTCCGACGTCGCCGACCCCGAAACCGTCGGCAGCCTGCTCGCCGGCCATCCCGACACGGTGGTGGTGTCGGCACGTACGGGCGACGGGATCGCCGGGCTGCTCGAGGTCGTCGCTGCCCGGTTGCGCTCCTTCGGCACGATCCTCGAGCTGGTCATCCCCTACGACCGGGGTGACGTCCTGGCGTCGCTGCACCGTGACGGTGAGGTCCTCGTGGAAGTGCACGCGGAGGAGGGCACCCGGGTGCGGGCCCGACTCCCTGCCGCCGTGGCGTCGCGGGTGGCCGAGTTCACGGTCGTGTGAGCGACGCGCGCTCCACCTGGGCCATTACGCTCCGGCCGTGGCCGACCGTCCGGGCTTCGTCCCGCCGCCCTACCCCCAGGATCGTCTGGCCTCGATGAAGGCCCGGGCGGAGGCACTCCCCGGTGGCTGTCTCGACGTCTCGATCGGTACCCCGGTGGATCCCATGCCCCCGGCGGCGATTGAGGCGATGGCCGCCGCCACGCCGGGGGCGACGGGCTACCCGCCTTCGATCGGCAGCCCCGGCTACCGGGAGGCGGCTGCAGGCTGGGTGGATCGGCGTTTCGGCGTGAGCGTCAGCGCGTCGGAGGTGACAGCGTGCATCGGCACGAAGGAGCTGGTGGCTTCGTTGCCCCAGCACCTCGCGCTGCGCGACCCCGGACGCGACACCGTGCTCTACCCGGCCGTGGCCTACCCCACCTACGCCATGGGAGCGACACTGGCCGGGCTCCGAGCAGTCCCGGTTCCGGTGCGCACCACCGACTGGCACCTCGACCTCGCCGCCGTCGACCCGGCGGATGCCGAGCGCGCGCTGGTGCTCTGGCTGAACGACCCGGCGAATCCCACGGGTGCGTGCGCCACCCCGGCCGAGATGATCGCCAACGTCGAGTGGGGCCGCACCCGGGGCATCGTCGTCGCCTCCGACGAGTGCTACGCGGAGTTCACCTACGACGACGCCGGCGCGCCCGCTCCGTCGGTCACGGCACTCAGCGCCGGGCTCGAGGGTGTGCTCGCCGTGCACTCGCTCTCGAAACGCTCGAACCTCGCGGGCCTGCGGGCCGGGTTCGTGGTCGGAGATCCGACGCTCGTGCGCTATCTCGGCGAGGTGCGTAAGCACGCCGGGCTCATGATGCCGGCGCCGGTCCAGGCCGCCGCCGCGGCCGCGCTCGGCGACGACCTCCACGTGGAGGAGCAGCGCGCCCGCTACGCCAAGCGGCGTGCCCGACTCACCCCCGCACTGGCCGCGGTCGGCTTGCGCTCGGTGGGAGGGCCGTCGACCTTCTACTTGTGGCTGGCCTCGGAGCGTGCGGAGGACGGCTGGGCGATCGCCGATCGCCTGGCGCGCACCGCCGGGATGCTCGTCGCCCCGGGGGACCTCTACGGACCCCTCGGCGGACCCCACGCCCGGGTCGCCCTCTCGTTGCGCGACCCCGACCTCGATCTCGTGCTCGAACGCCTCGCCGCTCTCGCGGCCTGAACCAGGAGCTCTTGTGGCCGACCTCCAGTCCCAGATCACCGCGTTGTGGGAGTCCCGTGACGACCTGACGAAGGTCATGCCCGAGGCCGAGGCCCGCGCCGCCGTGCACGCCGCCGTCGCGCTGCTCGACTCGGGGGAGGGCCGCGTGGCCGAGGTCGTCGGTGGCGAGGTGGTCGTCCACGAGTGGCTCAAGTACGCCGTGCTGTTGCTCTTCCGCCTGTCGGCGATGGAGACGACCGAATTGGGTCCGTTCGAGTACGTCGACAAGATCCCGCTCAAGCACGACTATGCCGGGGCGAAGGTCCGGGTCGTGCCCGGAGCGTCGGCCCGCTGGGGCTCGTACCTGGCTCCCGGCGTGGTGATGATGCCCAGCTACGTCAACATCGGTGCCCGGGTCGGAGCCGACTCCATGGTCGACACCTGGGCGACGGTCGGCTCGTGCGCCCAGATCGGGGAACGCGTGCACCTCTCCGGCGGGGTCGGCATCGGCGGCGTGCTCGAGCCGCCGCAGGCCGCCCCCGTGATCGTCGGCGACGACGCCCTGATCGGCTCGCGGTGCATCGTGGCCGAGGGGGCGCGGGTGGGCAATGGTGCCGTGCTCGGGGCCGGGGCCATCCTGACGGCCTCCATCCCCGTCATCGACGCCGAGACCGGGGCCGAGCTGAGCCGGGGCGTGGTGCCGGACTGGTGTGTGGCCGTCTCGGCCACCCGCCCGCGTACCTTCGCCGGAGGCGAGTTCGGGATGCCCTGTGTGCTCGTGGTCAAGCGCCTCACCGAGGGTGAGCGCCACGAGAAGTCGGCCCTCAACGACATCTTGCGCGACCACGGGGTCGCGACCTGAGGCCCGGTCCCGAGGCGGCGCCGGCGGGGGCCGTCGGTCAGAAGCGCCGGAGGAGCGAGACGACCTTGCCGTAGATCGTGACCTCGCCGGGCTCGAACACCATTTCGTCCATGGCGGCGTTCTCGGGCCGCAGCACGACCTTGCCCCGGCGGCGCAGCAAGGTCTTGACCGTGGCCTCCTCGCCGGGGATGCCGGCCACCACGGTCTCTCCCGCCTCGGCGTCGGGCTGCTCGCGCACCACGACGAAGTCGCCGTCGAGGATGCCGGCGTCGATCATGGAGTCGCCGCGAACCCGCAGCATGAAGAGCTGCCCGTCGCCGGTGAAGTCCTCGGGCAGGGGCAGGGTCTCCTCGATCTGCTGGTCGGCGAGCACCCCAGTTCCGGCGGCGACGTCGCCCACGATCGGCACGTAGCGGGCGGGTCGACGCTCGGCGACCGACCCCGAGCCGGCCTCGAAGCAGACCTCGATGGCCCGGGGCTTGGTGGGGTCGCGGCGCAAGAAGCCCTTGTCCTGGAGGGCGGCGAGGTGGGCGTGGACGGTGCTCGACGACGAGAGCCCCACGGCCTGGCCGATCTCTCGGACGCTGGGTGGGTAGCCCCGCTGGCGGACCTCGGCGTCGATGAACTCGAGGACCTGGCGCTGGCGCTTGGTGAGATCGGTCATGGGCCGAAGGTAGCACGAACAGGAGTTCGGGGCAAACACTTGTTCGGAATTGCCTTGCACCGAACGCCTGTTCGTGCCAGAATACGAACAGGCGTTCGTTCCGTGACCCGCCTCGGCACGCTCCGTCCACCGGGTGCCGTAGCTGTCACACCCCGCTGGGACGATCGCCTCACCACGGATCCGGATTCCCCGGTTCGCACAAGGAGCACAGCAGATGTCCGCAGTCACGACCTTCTTCGGTGAGTACGGCAGCCCGGTGATCACCCTCCACCGGCCCGCTTCCCGGGCAGCCATCGCCCGGGGCCACCGGAGTCCTACCGTCTACTGGCGTCGGCGCCTCGCCGTCGTCGCCATGGCGCTCGGGATGGTGTTCGTGGCCGCGCAGGCGGGAAACGCGCTCGGGGGTTCGCCCCTCGACACCCCCGAGCGCCGACCCGCCCCTTCGGTGGTCGAGGTGAGCGCCCGCTCGGGCGACACCGTGTGGTCGATCGTCGAGCGGACCTTCCCCGGCCAGGACCCGCGGGTCCGGGTCGACGAGATCGTCCAGGCCCGCCACGGCGCGGCGATCCAGCCGGGCGAGGTCGTGCAGGTGCCGCGGTAGGCCTGGGATCGGCACGTCGTCGGTGAGAGGGAGCACTACGGTGCCCTCGTGCGCTGTCCCTACTGCGGAATCGACGACGACAAGGTCGTCGACTCACGCCCGTCCGACGAGGGGGTGGTCGTTCGGCGCCGGCGCGAGTGCTTGGGCTGCCACGAGCGCTTCACCACCTACGAGCGGCACGAAGAAGTCCCCCTGCTCGTGCAGAAGCGCTCGGGCCAGGTCGAGCCGTTCGACCGGGCCAAGCTCCTCGGGGGCATCGAGCGGGCGATCGCTGGCCGCTCCGTCCCCGAAGGTGCCGCGGAGGCCATCGCCGACGAGGTGGAGGAGCGGGCCCGGGCCGAGGCCCGGGGCATGGAGGTGGGCAGCGAGGTCTTCGGTCTCGGGGTGCTCGAGCACCTCGCCGGCCTCGATCCCGTCTCCTACCTGCGCTTCGCCTCGGTCTACAAGGGCTTCGAGGACGTCGGCGACTTCGAGCGCGAGTTCGTCGAGCTGCGCCGGGCCACCGGCCTCGACAAGGCCACCGAGCCCAAGCGCCGCTGACCCGATGCCGATCCCCGCCGGGAGGAGTTCGGGTCCCCGGGGGAGAAATTTGCGTCTTCGGAGAAGAAATCCGGGTTCCGGCGTTGACACGGCGGAATCGCAGTGCTGTAATTCACACTCCACCTAGTGTTCACCGAACAGTCAACCACCATATGTTGTGGTTGGCTGGGCGAGATCGGGCACAATCGGGAGTGGGAGGTGGTCCGACCACCGTTCCGGACCCGGCGACCACAGGGGGACGGTGCACTACGCACCACCTCGAACCACACCAGCAACACCCGCAACAGGGCACCACCCTCACCACGCAGCACCGGCTCGGCCGGGGAAGGTCCGGCTCGGCCGGGGAAGGGAAGTCGAATCATGGCGATGGCACCGGAGCAGATCGGCATCGGAATCCGTCGGTACTTCACCGAGTCGGGTGTGCACCCCTACGAGATGGTGGAGTGGGAGCCGCGCGACGCCCGCATCACCAACTGGAAGGACGGCACCGACGCCTTCTTCCAGCCGGGCGTGGAGTTCCCCGTCACGTGGTCGATCAACGCCGCCAACATCGTCGCCCAGAAGTACTTCCGTGGCACCCTCGGCACCGTCGAACGCGAAGTCTCGCTCAAGCAGGTCATCGACCGCGTCGCCGACACGATCACGGCGTGGGGCGTGCGTGACGGTTATTTCGTCGACGACGACGAGGCCGCCGCGTTCCGCAACGAACTCAAGTTCATCCTCGTCACCCAGCGCGCCGCTTTCAACTCGCCGGTGTGGTTCAACATCGGCGTCAAGGGCGTTCCGCAGCAGGCCAGCGCGTGTTTCATCCTCTCGGTCGAGGACACCATGGACGGGATCCTCAACTGGTACCGGGAGGAGGGTGTGATCTTCAAGGGCGGTTCCGGTGCCGGCACCAACCTCTCGAACATCCGCTCGTCGTACGAGCTGCTCGCCGGTGGCGGCACGGCCAGCGGTCCGGTGTCGTTCATGCGCGGCGCCGACGCCTCGGCCGGCACCATCAAGTCGGGCGGCAAGACCCGTCGTGCCGCCAAGATGGTGATCCTCAACGCCGACCACCCCGACGTCGAGGAGTTCATCTGGTGCAAGGCTCGGGAGGAGCGCAAGGCCCGGGTCCTGCGCGACGCCGGCTTCGACATGGACCTCGACGGCGTCGACATCCACTCGATCCAGTACCAGAACGCCAACAACTCGGTGCGCGTCGACGACGACTTCATGCAGGCCGTCGTCGAGGACCGCGACTGGGACCTCAAGGCGGTCTCCGGCGGCTCGCCCGTCCGTACGCTGCGCGCCCGTGACCTCATGCGTCAGATCTCGCAGGCCGCCTGGGAGTGCGCCGACCCGGGCATGCAGTACGACACCACGATCAACCGGTGGCACACCGCCCCGGTGACCGGACGTATCAACGCCTCCAACCCGTGCTCGGAGTACATGCACCTCGACAACTCGGCGTGCAACCTCGCCAGCATCAACCTGTTGCACTACCTGCTCGCCGACGGCTCCTTCGACATTGATGCCTTCCGGCACACGGTCGAGGTGATGTTCACCGCCCAGGAGATCCTCGTCGGCAACGCCGACTACCCGACCGCACCGATCGGCGAGACCTCGCGGCAGTTCCGGCAGCTCGGCCTCGGCTACGCCAACCTCGGCGCCCTGCTGATGGCCCAGGGCCTCGGCTACGACTCAGACGGCGGCCGGGCCTGGGCCGGGGCGATCACGTCGCTCATGACCGGGCACGCCTACGCCACCAGCGCCCGCACCGCCGGTCGTATGGGGCCGTTCGCCGGTTACGCCGACAACGCCGACGCCATGCTCGGAGTGCTGCGGATGCACCGTGCTGCCACCGCCGACATCGATGAGGAGCTCGTTCCCGCCGACCTGCTCTCCGCCGCCCAGCGCTCCTGGGACGAGGCGGTCGAGGTCGGTGAGATCCACGGCGTGCGCAACTCGCAGGCCAGCGTGCTCGCTCCCACCGGGACGATCGGTCTGATGATGGACTGCGACACCACCGGGATCGAGCCCGACCTCGCACTCACCAAGGCCAAGAAGCTCGTCGGCGGCGGCACGATGCTCATCGTCAACCAGACGATCCCGCGTGCCCTCGCCAACCTGGGCTACCGGCCCGACCAGGTCGAGGCGATCATCGACCACATCAACGAGCAGAAGACCATCATCGGCGCTCCGGGCTTCAACCCCGAGCACCTGCCGGTGTTCGCCTGCTCCATGGGTGACAACACCATCCACTACATGGGACACGTCAAGATGATGGCGGCGGTCCAGCCGTTCATCTCGGGAGCTATCTCCAAGACCGTCAACCTCCCCGAGGAGGTCACGGTCGAAGACGTCGAAGACGTCTACCTCGAGTCGTGGCGTCTCGGCATCAAGGCCGTCGCCCTCTACCGCGACAACTGCAAGGTTGCTCAGCCTCTCTCCACCCAGAAGAAGGCCGGGAGCGAGAGCGATCAGGTCGGTGCGGTCGGAGCCGAGGTCGAGCGGATCGTCGAGACGATCATCGTCCAGGAGCCGGTCCGCCAGAAGCTGCCGCGGGTGCGCAACTCCAAGACCTTCTCCTTCCGGGTCGCCGACTGCCACGGGTACGTCACGGTCGGCGAGTTCGAGGACGGTCGACCCGGCGAGGTGTTCCTCAAGGTGGCGAAGCAGGGCTCGACCCTCGCCGGCATCATGGACGCCTTTGCCATCTCGGTGAGCCACGGCCTGCAGTACGGCGTGCCCCTCGGTGCCTTCGTCGACATGTTCACCAACATGCGCTTCGAGCCGGCCGGCATGACCGACGACCCCGACATCCGGTTCGCCACCAGCCTCGTCGACTACATCTTCCGTCGGCTGGCCGTGGCGTACATGACGTTCGAGGAGCGCTCGGCGATGGGCATCCTCACCATCGGGGAGCGCTCGGAGCCGACCCTCCCCGGGGTGGTCGAGGCTGCGACCCCGGTGACGCAGGGGCTCGACCTCTTGCCGTTGGAGGACCGGGCCCCGTCGGCGGCACTCGGGGTGTCGCCGCCGGCTCCGCCGACGCCGGTCGTCCGCCACGAGGGCGAGATGGTGCTCTGCCACGTCTGTGGCGACATCATGCAGCGGGCCGGGTCGTGTCATGCCTGTCCCTCCTGTGGCGCCACGAGCGGCTGTTCGTAACTGATCCGGTTCCGTCGACGTCCCGGGCTCCGGCGACCCACCGCTGCGGCGGTGCGGCGCCGGAGCCCGGGCGCGTTCGGCGCTGGATCGAGCAGTCGGGCGGGGTCAGCGAGGATTCCGCACCGATGGGTAACATCCGGTCGTGCGCACACTCCGGCTCCCGATCGTCGTGGCTGCAATCGTGCTGGTGGTCGGGTTCTCGGCCGCGGGTTCGCTCGCCGGGGGAGCGGTCACGGCTCCGGCCACCGGTATCGCCGGAGGGAAGGAATTCGCCTGCGCCCTGGCGCCGTCGGGTGCGCTGGTCTGCTGGGGGAGCGGCACGGAGGGTGAGCTCGACCCGCCGACGGGCGCGTTCGCAAGTGTGACCGCGGGTCGTTACCACGCGTGCGCCCTCGACGCGGCCGGTGTCATCGCCTGCTGGGGCTCCAACCTCTCGCCCTACGCCCCCTTCGAGACCGACCAGGCAGTGCCGCCGGCGGGTGACGGCTACCGCCAGGTGAGTGCAGGAGCCTTCTTCACCTGTGTCCTCACCTGGTCGGGGGGCATCGGTTGCTGGGGTGGTGACAACGGTGCCGAGGGCAGCAGCGGCCTCGTGACCAGCGCACCGGTCGGTGCCGGGTTCACCCAGATCGCCGCCGGTGGCTTCCACACCTGCGCCCTGACCTCGGCTGGAGCCATCACCTGCTGGGGCGGGGACTGGGTGGGACAGGCGACCCCGCCGGGTGGTTCGGGTTGGCGGCAGGTCGCGTCGGGTCGGACCCACTCCTGCGCCCTCGACGGCTCGGGGACCCTCGCCTGTTGGGGTGAGAACGGCGAGGGCCGGGCCACCCCGCCCACGGGCGCCGGCTGGCAGGCCGTGACGGCGGGGTACGCGCATTCGTGCGCGATCGACGCCGCGGGATCGATCACCTGTTGGGGTGACGACTCCTTCGGCCAGACCGACGCCCCGTCGGGCACGTTCACCGGGATCGCCGCCGGGGCGAACTTCACGCTGGCCCAGCGGACCGACGGCACGATCGTGGCGTGGGGCGAGAACGGGGCCGGCCAGAGCGACGTACCGGCCTCGGTCGAACCGGGCTACGACCCCTCGGCCCCTTCCTTCACCGGCTGATCCAGCCGCCTCCGGGCGACCTCACCTGAAGTTGCGGGTGAGCAAGGAGGCCGAGGAGACCCCACTCGCCGAGCGCAGTGACGGCCCGCTCGGGGGAAGGCGCCCGACACCTCGACGTCGAAGGCGGACGGTTCGACGATCGTCGTGATGATCTCCTCGGGCACCTCGAGGACGGGAGTGGTGATCATGGGGTGGCTCCTCAGGTCCGCGGCACGAGGGTTCCTCCGTCGACGGCAGGTTGTTCGACCCGTTGGGGGTTGGGAGCCCGCATCCTGATCCGGAGTGCCACCCCGGGTGGGCGGCGCGTGCGATGCTCCGGCCATGCGGTCTTGGGGACGCCGCCGGTGTCGTCGGTTGACGGGGTCCGTCGTCACGAGACGCATCGTGACGGGCATCGTCGTGGTGGGACTCGGCGTCGTGGGATCGGTGCCGCCGATGGCCGCGGCGGCCCGATCGGCACGGTGGCGTCGACCTCGCCGACGCCACGGTCGGCGCGACCGAGGTGTTCATCACCCCGGCGACGCAGCTCGTGGTCGACGCGGCGGGTCAGGGCACGCTGGACACGAAGACCGGGATCGATTCCTCGATCGATTCCCCGATCGAGGACGTAGCGATCTCCAACGGCTGGGCACAGTCGGGTCGGGCGACCCTCGTGGACACGAACCGGGGCGGGAAGGCGATCGGGCTGAGCCAGGCCCGGATCGCCGCTTCGGCCTGGTCGGAGTACACCGGTGACCTGACCGTCCCGCTTCCGGGGTTCACCAGCAACACGGTCACGCTCGATCTCATCCCGATCGGTGACTGCCCGCCTCCGAGGTAGCCGTGGTCCGCTCGAGCACGGCGGCGACGATCTCGGCCACCCGGTCGACGTGCGGCGGGTGCAGCATCGACAGGTGCTCGCCGAGCACGGTGAACTGCTCACCGGAGAAGGGCCCGGGCCACTCGTCGAGGGCGGTCGAGTCGGGGACCTGCACGAGGGTGACGGGGAACGTCGGCGCCGGTGGTCGGTAGCGACGACCCGCCCAGCGCGCCATGGTCAAGAACCGTTCGTCGAACCCGACCCGCTCGGGGCTGCGAGGAACGGCCCACCGCCACCACACGGGGACGGCGTCGAGCGCGCGACGGGCCGCCCTCCGGGCCCGGCCGGACCACGGGAGCGCCGTGCGCGTGAGGTGCGTGGCGCGCGGACCCGAGTCGAGGGCGATCAGGTGGGGAGCGAAACCCTCGTCGGCGAGGAGGCGGGCGGTCTCGTACGCCACCGTGACCCCGGCCGAGTGCCCCAGCACCACCACGCCGGCAGGAGGGGTCAGTGTGCGCTCGGCCATCACGGCCCGCACGTCGCGGGCCGCCGACGGCACGCGCAGGCGTGGCCGCCCGGGGGTCCGGTAGCCGCGGGGCTCGACCACCACGAGCGGTTGCTCGGGGCCGAGGGCCGCCGCCAAGGAGCGGTAGACGATCGCGGGGGCGCCGCCACCAGGGAGGCACCAGAGCACGGGCCGGAGGCCGGTGGGGTTCAGATCCACCGCCGGGGAGGTGCGCGGTGGCGCCTCGGTGGCGAGTCGTTCGGCGATCGCGGCGGGCGTGGGGTGTTCGAGCAAGATGCTGGGATCGACGTTCCATCCCGCGTCGGCCAGGGCGGCGGCGAGTTCCACGGCGCCGAGCGAGTCGAGGCCGAAGTCCCACAGGTCGTCGTCGACCCCGAGGTGCACCCCGATCACCTCGGCGGCGCACACGACGACGAGGTGGGTCACGTGGTCGCTCGGGGGAGTGGCGGCGACCGTCCGCCAGGGTACGAGTGGATGGTCGAGGAGGGCGCGACGGTCCACCTTGGTGGTGCTGGTCGTGGGGAGGCGCTCGTGGCGCACGACGACGTGTGGGAGCTGGTGGGCGGGCAGACGGGCGCGCAGCGCGGCGCGCAGGGCCGACGGATCGGTCACGGTGTCGTCGACCACGATGTGGGCGACGAGGCGGGTCCGCCCGGCGACGGGTTGGGCGAGCACCGCGACCTCGCGGACGCCGGGCAGGGTGAGCAGCACCGTCTGGGTCTGGGCCGGCGCCACGATCTTGCCGCTGATCTTGGTGAGGTCGTCGATCCGACCGACGTGGAGGAGCGCACCGTCGGGGTCGTGCGCCACGACGTCACCGGTCCACCAGCACCGCGTGCCGTCGGGCAGTGTGGCGAAGGCGTGTTCGGTCAGCTCGGGCTCGCCGAGGTAACCGGTCGCGACGGGGCCGCACACCACGACCTGGCGGACCGCGGAGTCGTCGATGGGCTCGAGGCGGATCCGACCCTCGGCGACCGGCTCGCCCACGGGGACCGGCCCGGTGCCGATCGGGGTCTGGGGCGGGATCATGAACCGCAGCGAGCCCACCGGGGACTCGGAGCCCCCGTACCCGTTGGACATCGTCACCTCGGGGTGGGTGAACGCCCGGACGAGGCCCACGTGGTGCCACGTCACCGCCTCACCGCCGAGGAGCACCGTCCGCACCCGGTCGAGCCGCCGACCGGAGGCCCGGGCGGCGCTCGCCAGCACTGGGATCATCGACGGCACGAAGCCGGTCACGTCGACCTCCTCGTCGGCGAACCGACGGAGGATCTCGGTGGGCTCTTCGACCGTGGGGTCGGCGACCGAGATCGACCGACCGCCGACCATGCCGAGGATCCGCTGGTACCCGCCCCAGAAGTGGAAGGGGAACACGAGGCCGACCGTGGCGCCCGGCGGCCCGGAGAGGGTCGGGTCGTCCCAGCGTTCGAGCGCCTGGGCCACGAGGTCCCAGTCGAACATCACGCCCTTGGGCGCCCCGGTGGTCCCGGAGGTGAAGAGGACGGTCGCCAACGCGTCGCCCGCGACGGGTCGTGGTGCCTGCGGGGAGCCCGAGGCGCGGCGCACGACCCCGACCCCGGGCAGCGCCTCCTCCACGTCGAGGTCGTCGGGGGCGAGCACCAGCGGTGGGCTCCCCGCCCGACGCCAGAGGTCGCGGAGGACCTCGGTCGGGAGGGTGGCGTCGAACGGGGCGACCGCGAGACCGGCGTGGTGCACGGCGAGGATGTCGCTCGGAGCCCACGCATCGCGCCGCACCAGGACCGGCACGACCGGACCGGTGGGACCCGGGAGCGGCGGACGGTCCTGCGCGCCGAGCGCGTCGAGCGCGTCGACGAGCGCGCCGGCGGTGGTGGCGACGCGCTCGGCGACCTCGGCGAAGGTGAAGGCACGCGCTCGGTCGCGCACGGCGACCCGCCCGGGGTCGGCCTCCGCCGCCCTCGCCAGGGCCTGGGCAATGACGTTCGGCCTCACCGAGTGCCGCGGGCTAGGTAGAACCAGAGTGGGAACGGCGCCCCGGTGTCCTGCATCACCGTGCGGGCGGCCAGCACGGTGCGCCCGGCCTCGGTGACGTCGTAGTACCAGAGTTCCACCGCGCCGGGGGCGGCCGCGTCGGGGCCGTCGGCGAGCTCGAGCGCGGCCTCCTCGTAGTAGTCACGGAGGTCATGGGCACAGCCGATCGGGTTGCCGGGGAGCCCGGCTTCCTTCCACGGCGTGCCCGAGGCGATGGCGGCGAAGGCACCGGCGATCTCGTCGACCCGCTCGCCGGGTACGACGCGCCCGACCGACGTCCGGCCTCTGCGATCACGCGAGCGCTCCCAGGCGGCTCGCAGGGCGCGTGCCTCGTCGACGGCCGGGGGCAGGGTCGGGTCGAAGCGCGGTGGGAGGGCGCACGCCAGGGGTGCGGTCTCCGCTTCGATCACGACGGGGAAGTCGGCGAGCACGGGGACGGTCGGTGACTCCAGGAGTGCGAACGCCGCCTCGAGCACCGTGGTCTGGAAGGTGGTGTCACCGGGTCGGCCCAGGGGTCGACCGAGCGGGAACTCGCAGTACAGCGCGCGCGGCGGGTGCATGGTCTCGGCCACGGCGCGGTTCGACGCCAGGGCGACCGTGGCGATGCCGTGGGCTTCGAACACGTGGGCGAGCACACACACGGTGCGCGTGCACAACGGTCACACCGGGGTGAGGAGCACGACGTCGACGCCGTCGGCGGTGAGGAGCGCCGCCGCGGCCGGGCCGGAATCGAGCCGGATCCGGCTGACGCTGTCCTCCTGGTTGCCGGCGAACGAGCAGTGCCGGGGGGCCACCGAGCCGATCCGTCCGGCCGCCGCGAGCTCCTCGAGGCGGTCGATCGGGAACACCACGTCGAGGTCGACGGCGAAGCCGGTCCGGTCGAAGTTGGGGCTCCAGTGCCCGAGCACGAGGTCGCGCGCGGCGCGGTCGATCACCCGGAACCCGGTGTCGTCGGCGGTGAAGCCCTCGTCGTGGGCCTCGTGGATCGCGGCGGTGGTGACGATGGCGACCCGGGCCCGTGCCAGGGGCACGGGCCCGACCCGGGGCGTGGTGTCGAACTCGGGGGCGGGGAGGCCGGCGCCGTACGCCCGCAGGGCGGCATCGCTCATGGGGCGATCCTAGATTCGGCGGTCCCGATGTCGTCTACCGTCGGGGAACGCCGCCGCCGACGCTGGAGTCCCCATGCCCTCCTACGGACGTCTGAACCTCGACCTGCTCGCCACCTGGATCGATCGGGACCCGGCCACCGACGGGCACGTCTGGTGCCTGAACCTCATGAAGTACCGCGAGGTCGCGGCCTACGCCGACGGAGGGGGTGGTGACGCCCCGGTCAGCGGGCGCGAGGCCGACAACCGTTACTCCCCGGTCGACGTGCTCGAGGCGATCGGGGCCGAACTGGCCTACGTCGCCGACGTCGAGCGCCAGACCGGATCGACCCCGGCATGGGACCGCGTCGCGGTCGCCCGCTACGCCACCCGCCGGTCGTTCGTCGAGATGAACCAGCGCCGGGACTTCCAGGAGAAGCACGTGCACAAAGAGGCCGGATTGGAGTCGACCATCATCCTGGCCACCCTTCCCGAGGGGCCGACGGTCGCGGTCGATCGCGACACCGTGCGGGCGGGCACGGCGGTGCTCCGGGTCGCCCGGACCGGCGACGGTGCGCCGCTGGCCACCGTGCCCGGAGCTGTCCGGCTCGCGACCTTCGGGGTCGAGGGGGTCGTGATCGGCGACGCGCGAACCTGGAACCGGGTCGCCTACGACCTCGCCCCCGACCCCGAGGTGTCCGAGGCCCTCCTCGGGCCGGATCCGGCCGCCGAGGAGATGTTCGCCCTGGCCGTGCGGCCCCGTCGCGACCGCCTGATCGCCTCGGTCGACGAGTTCCGCGCGTGAGCACACCCTTCGAGGGGGTCATCGGGCGGACCCTGGCCGACTCCACCCCCCACTGGCCCACCCCGCCCCACCCGGGTGCCGGCGCGCCCAACGTCGTGATCGTCCTCCTCGACGACCTCGGCTACTCGCACCTGGGGTGCTACGGATCCTCGATCGAGACCCCCAACATCGACCGCCTCGCAGCGGGTGGACTCCGCTACACGAACTTCCACGTCACCCCACTGTGCTCGCCGACGCGAGCGGCGCTGCTGACCGGCCGCAACCACCACGAGGTGGGTATGCGCGGCGTGGCCAACTTCAACACCGGCTTTCCCCACATGCGGGGGTCGATCGCCGCGCACAGCGCCACCGCCGCCGAGGTGCTGCGCGACGTCGGGTACACCACCTTCGCCCTGGGCAAGTGGCACCTCTGCCCGATGGAGCAGGGGTCGGCGGCGGGCCCCTTCGACCAGTGGCCGTGCCAGCGCGGCTTCGACCGCTTCTACGGCTTCCTCGACGGGGAGACGGACCAGTTCCATCCCGAGTTGGTCTACGACAACCATCACGTGGATCCGCCGCGCTCGCCGGCACAGGGCTACCACCTGACCGAGGACCTGATCGACCGGGCGATCGAGTTCGTGCACGATGCCACCTCGGTCCGACCGGACCGTCCCTTCTTCACCTACCTCGCCCTCGGCGCGACCCACGCCCCGCACCAGGCGCCCCCCGAGTTCCTCGCGAAGTACCGCGGCCGCTTCGACGCCGGCTGGGACGCTGCTCGCGACGAGTGGTTCGCCCGGCAGGTCCGGATGGGGCTCGTCCCGGAGGGCACCGACCTCGCGCCGCGCAATCCCGGGGTGGAGGAGTGGGACACACTGCCGGAGAACCATCGGCTGCTCGCCGCCCGCCTCCAAGAGGCCTTCGCGGCGTTCCTCGACCACGCCGACGTGCACCTCGGCCGGTTCCTCGACGCCCTCGCCGGCCTGGGCGTGCTCGACAACACCATCGTGCTCCTCTGCTCCGACAACGGCGCCAGTCAGGAAGGTGGGCCCTACGGGGTGATGCACGAGTGGAAGTACTTCAACTTCGTGCTCGAGTCACCCGACGACGCCGTGGCCCGACTCGACGACGTCGGGGGACCGCGCAGCCACACGAACTACCCCTGGGGCTGGGCCCAGGCAGGGAACACGCCGTTCCGGTTCTACAAGCAGAACGCCCACGAAGGTGGGGTGCACGTCCCGCTCGTGGTGCACTGGCCCGCGGGGATCGCCGCCGATCAGGCGGGCACCTTACGCGACCAGTTCCACCACGTCAACGATCTCGTTCCAACGCTGTACGAGATCCTCGGGATCACGCCACCCGCCACCTACCGGGGCGTCGAGCAGTCGCCGGTGACCGGAACCTCGATGCGCTACACGCTGGCCGAGCCCGACGCCCCCACCCGCAAGCCCGTGCAGTACTTCGAGATGATGGGCCACCGGGCGATCTGGGTCGACGGCTGGAAGGCTGTCACCCGGCACCGGCGGGGCGCCGCGTTCGACGACGACCGTTGGGAGCTCTACCGCGTGGCCGTCGATCGCTCCGAGTGCCACGACCTCGCCGCGGCGATGCCCGAAAAGGTGGCCGAGCTGGTGGCGCGCTGGTGGGAGGAGGCGGAGCGCCACGGCGTCCTGCCGCTCGACGACCGGACCATCGAGCTGTTCGGGGTGCGCGTGGCCGAGGGCACGCCGCACCGACCCGACCGTTCCTACACCTACCGGCCGCCGATGGCCCCGATGCCGATGCAGGCGGGTGCCGCGATCGGTGGTCGCAGCTGGGATCTCGCCGCCCGGGTCGAGCGCCAGGCCGGCGACGAAGGGGTGCTCTACGCCACCGGCACGGAGAACTCCGGGTGCAGCGTGTTCGTCCAGGGCGACCGCCTGGTCTTCGACTACAACGTCTTCGGTGACCACCACGTCGTCGAGTCGACCGAGGCGGTGCCGGTTGGCCGGTCGGTGCTTGGGGTGCGCTTCCGGCGCACCGGGAAGCAGACCGGTGCCGCCACGCTGACGATCGACGGCGCCGACTGCGGCACGGTGGAAGTGCCGTTCGTCATGCGCATCCCCTCGAGCATCGGCCCCAGCGTGGGTCGCGACCACGGCTCGCCGGTCAGCGACCGCTATGCCGCGCCGTTCGCGTTCTCGGGGATCCTCGAGCGGGTCGACATCCGGATCGTCGACAGTCGTCCGGCCGACGCTTCGATCCAGCAAGTGGCCGAGGGCCGGGCCGCGTTGGGGAGCCAGTAGTTCCGGTCGTGACGGACGACCGGCCCCGAAGTGCTGCTCGCGCTCGCGGCGCAGCGAAACGAACTATCGTCCCGTGACCAGCGGCTCGGCTGAGCCTCATCGTGCACGGCTGAGCCAGAGGAATCACATGAAGCACCGTCTCCCGGTCATCCCTGCATCGTTCTTCGCCATCGTGCTCGGTTTGGTCTCCCTCGGTGACTGCTGGCGTGCCGCACACCTCGCCTGGGGTACCACCACCGTGGTCCCCGACGTGATCATGATCGTGGCGGCCGTCGTGTGGGTGTTGCTGGTGGTCCTGTTCGCGGCGAAGTGGATCCTGCGACGCGACGAAGCCCTCGCGGAGTTCCACCATCCGGTGCAGTCCTGCTTCATCGCGCTGGTCGGGGTGTCGACCCTCCTGATGGCGTATCTCGCCGAGGAGAAGTCACACGGTCTCGCGGTCGGGATCTTCGCCGTTGGGCTGACTGCAGAATTGGCCTTCGGTGCTCGCTTCATAGCGCATCTGCGGCGGGGTGACCTCGACGTCACCACGCTCACGCCCGCCACCTACCTGCCGACCGTGGCCGCGAACCTCGTGGCCTCGTTCGCCGCGGCCATCCTCGGATTCCATGCGCTCGCGGCTCTCCTGCTCGGCGTCGGGGTGCTCTCGTGGTTGATGCTCGAATCGCAGATCGGATTCCGCCTGGCCTTCAAGGCGACCCTGCCGCCGGCCCAGCGGCCGACCATCGGCATCCTGGTGGCCCCGCCGGCGGTGGCGTGCTTGGCCTATCTGTTCATCACCGGGGGGCCGACGGGTGGAGTGCCAGACACCTTCGCGCTCGCCCTGATCGGCTACGGACTCTTCAATGTCTTGGTGATCTTCCGTGACCTGCGGTGGCTGCTCGCGCAGCCGTTCAACCCCTCCTACTGGGCGTTCAGTTTCGGTCTCGGCACCCTCGTCTTCGACATCGTGCTCTGCCGCGCTCGCGGGCTGGGTGGGTTCTTCGAATGGTTCTCCGTCGCCAGCATGGTCGTCGCCAATCTGGTGATCGGTGCGCTCATCGTGGGCAGCGTGTGGCGATTGGTCACCGGGCGATTCCTGCCGAGTGCGGCCTCGACCTCCGCCACCGGGTCGTCGAGTCCGGCGCGACCGGCCTGACCACGCTGCTCGACCGGCGAGACGTCGCGCCTTCGTCGCGGGTGGATCGCGAGCGACGGGAAGGCAGCCGGCGTCAGCGCGGCAGGCCGAGCGTGCGCTCGCCGATGATGTTGCGCATCACGTCGGAGGTGCCGCCCATGATCGTGTACGCGGGCGCGTACGTGATCTCCTCGGTCCACTCGTTCCCCAGGAGGGCGTCGGGTCCGAGGACCCGAGCCGCGAACGTCGCGACCCGCTGCTCGAACTCGGTGCACACGCATTTGGTCGCGGCGCTGAAGCCCGGGGGCGCCTGACCCAAGACGCCCCGGGTGACGAGGATCCGTCCGATCCGGTAGCCGGTCTCGAGGGCGGCGATCTCCTGGCGCAGGAGCGGATCGGTGGTGTCGGCCCGCTCGAGCGCGTGCCGGTAGAGGGCGTGGTTCGACACCAGGCGGTCGATGCCGCCGCGCTCGTGCTCGAGTTGGCGCATGGTCTGGGCGAAGGCGTTGCCCTCGACCCCGACCAGGTTGGTGACCGGGACCCGCACCTCGTCGAAGAGGATCTCGTTGAAGTGGCGATCTCCGGTGAGATCGATCACGGGAGAGACCTCGAGACCGGCGGCGGTCATGGGCACCACGATCTCGCTGATGCCGAGGTGGGGCTTGCCGGCCACGGCGTCGGTGCGGCAGATCAGGTAGCACCAGTCGGCCCGGTGGGCAAAGGAGGTCCAGATCTTCCGACCGCTGATCACCCATTCCTCGCCGTCACGGACGGCCCGGGTCTGAAGGGAGGCCAGATCGGAGCCGCTGTCGGGCTCGCTCATCCCGATGCACCAGGTCGATTCGCCGGCCAGCATCGGTGGCAGGAGGTCGCGCTGGTGCTCCTCGGTGCCGTAGGCGATGATCGCGGGCCCCATCTGACGGTCGACGAACCACGAGGCCGCCAGCGGCACGCCGGCGGAGATGAGCGCCTCGGCGAGGACCAGGCGTTCGATCGGAGGTCGTCCACCCCCTCCGAACTCGGTGGGCCAGGTGAGCCCGATCCAACCGCGTGCGGCGAGCTCCCGCGCACACTCGCGTGAGTACCCGCACAGCCACGAGTCGTTGTGACGTCCGTAGCGGGCGACGGCGTCGGCGGCGAACGCCTCGGCCTCGGCCCGGAGGCGCAGCAGGTCGTTGCCGTACGCGAAGTCCACGCCTCAGCCCGCGAACCGGTCGCGCAGGTCGGTCTTGAGCACCTTCATCGTGGCGTTGCGGGGCAGCGCGTCGACGATCTCGATCTGCTCCGGCGTCTTTTGCACCATGAGGCCGGCGGCCTGGCAGTGGGTCCGGACGTCGTCGAGCGTCAGCGGGGCCGCGCCGGGCTGGAGCTCGATCACCGCGCACACGCGCTCGCCGCGCTCGGCGTCAGGGAGGCCGATCACTGCGGCGGCCAGCACGCTCGGATGCTCGTGCAGGACGTCCTCGATCTCCTGGGGGCTCAGGTTCTCGCCCTTGCGGATGATCATGTCCTTGGCCCGGCCGGTCAGGACCACGTGACCGTCGGGGCGCACGTGGCCGAGGTCGCCGGAGTGGAAGTATCCGTCGGCGTCGAACGCCGCGTCCGTGGCGTCGGCGCTCACGTAGCCCTTGCACACCATCGGCCCTCGGATGCAGATCTCGCCCGTGGCACCGGGGGCGACCTCGTGGCCGTCGGGACCACACACGCGGATCTCGGCGCCCGGCACGGGTGCCCCTTCGGTGTGCGCGAGTTGCTCGTCGGTGTCGTGGGGGGCGCCGGTGGTGATCATGGGGCATTCGGTCATGCCGTAGCCGTGCGAGACGCGGATGCCGATCTCCTCGACGACCTGGAAGTACACCTCGGGGGGCATGGGAGCCCCGCCGCCGGCGAGGATGCGCAGCGACGGGACGAAACGTCCGTCCCCGGTGACGGCGCGTTGCTGGGCGACGTACGCGAGGTAGAAGGCCGTGCTGCCGCCGGACATCGTGACGCCGTGACGCCGGAACACTTCGGCGGCGCGGTCGGGGACGAACGACTCGAGCAGCATGACCGCGCTCCCGGCCGACAACGTGATGGCGATGTAGAGCGGTCCGCCGATGTGCGCGATGGGGTAGGGGATCGAGCCGACATCGTCGAGGGTCGGCTCGAGCGCCATGGTGACGCCCAGGCTCCCGAGCATGAGGGTCTGGTCGGTGTGGCGGACGGCCTTGGGCTCGGAGGTGGTGCCGGAGGTCGAGTAGAGCCAGCGCACGGCGTTGCCGTCGGTGGGGGGCGGCGGCAGCGTGGCGGGGTCGCCTTCGGGGAGCCCGTCGTCGGTGGTGAGCACGCCGAGCGGCCGCCCGAGGCGCTCGCCCACGGCGGTGGCCATCGCCCGGTGGTCGAAGTCCTTCCACACGCCCGGTACCACGATCCACTGGGCGTCGATCTGGCGGACCAGGGCGGTCACCTCCCGTTCGCGGTACACGGGGATGATCGGGTTCTGGACGACCCCGAGGCGGGCGAGGGCGAACTCGTTCACGACGGTGTCGATGCGGGTGGGCAACTGCCACGACACCACCGAGCCGGGGCCGATGCCGAGGGAGAGGAATCCGGCGGCCACCCGCTCGACCAGCGCGTGGAACTCGGCGTAGGTGAGGGAGCGGTCGTGCTCGTCGACGAGGAAGCGGCGGTCCGGCGTCTCGGCGACCCGGCGCTCCAACAGCGCCCAGAAGGTGTCGACCTCACGGACGTCGATCGCTCCGGGGGCGTGCAGTGGCATCGGGACTCCTCGGGAAGGCGGGAACGGTCTTGGTGGTCGCTCAGTCGTCGGTCAGTGTCGACCACAGGCCGCCGGGCGCGCCCGTCGGGGCCGCGGTGTCGAGCGGGGATCGGGACGTGGCTTCGGCGGCGCTGGCCCAGAGTCCGACGTCGGTGGGATCGGTGGGGAGGTTGGCCCGCAGCCAGGTCATCGGGAACACCCCGATCAGGCGGCGGAGGCGGTTGGCCTGGGCCTCGAGTTCGCCGAGCTCGCGGCTCAGGCCCGAACCACCATCGGTGGGACTCCGATGGCTGGCGACACCGATCCGGCGCTGCACGGCGACGAACTCCTCGGCGTGGCGGGCCACGTCGGACCCGAAGCGGGTCTCGAGCTCGTCGAGGAGACCGTCGGTGTCGTGGCGACTCCCGACCACCGCCTGCTCCCCAGCGCTCAGGCCGGCGGATCGCATCGCGTCACGGGCCCAGCGCCGGGAGAGGGGCCCGCCGAGCAGCACCAGCCCGGTCGCCACACCGAACACGGCGACCCCGATCAGGGTGACGATCGCCGCCGAGTCCTGGTGGTAGGTGCAGCGGTTGAACGCCGAGTGCAGGGACATCGCCACCACCAGCGCACCGGCTCCGCTCAGGATGCGTTGCCACCACGGGCGCTGGATCGAAGCGGCCAGGGCCGCTCCCACCAATCCGGTGCAGCCGACGTGCATCAGGCCGGTCGAGGTGACCCGGGCCAGGGCGAGGCCGGTGGCGGTCTGGGAATCACTCGCGCCGGCGAGGTAGAGCCAGTTCTCCCGCAGCACGAACCCGGTGCCGCTGGCCATCCCGAGGACGGCGCCGTCGACGAACCAGCTGCACCGGCGGGTCGCGGTGGCGAAGGGGAGGACCGCCGCTTTCATGGTCTCCTCGATGACCGGGGCCCCCACTGTGACCAACGACACAATGCCGAACGCGGCCGCCCAGCGGCCGTTGATCCACCCCGCCGGCCACGTGCACGCCATCCCCCAAGCGAGGCACCCCGCGACCAGCCAGAGGAAACGGATCCGGGCCCGGGCGAGGAGCGTCACCGTCGCCAGGAGCGTCAGTGGGACCAGGGTCGCCACGAGGTGGGCGACGATCATCGCGATCCTTCCCTGGACACCCAGGGAGACTAGAGCAATCGCGTCGGTGCGTCGGCGTGTGCCAGAGTTGTCCCTGATGTTGTGCAGCCAGTGTGACGAGACCGCCCGGGGAACCTGCCAGTTCTGCGGCCGCGGGGCCTGTCGTGACCACCACGCCTCGTTGCCCTACCTGGTGGCGGTCTACGGCGCCGAGCCCCCGCGCGCAGTGGTCGTGAGCGACACCCTGTGGTGCGGGGTCTGCCGGCCCCAGCCCGAGCCGATCGCCATGCCGGAGTTGTCGTGAGCGGCGACCCGCGTCCGTCGGGAGGCCTCCTCGGCCGTATCGCCGACCGCATCAGTGAGGGTGATGGCGCGGCGGCCCTCGCCGGCGAGGCGGGCGAGACCTTCTCGATGCTCGACATGGTGGGCCTCCCCGACGACCAGGCCGAGTTGGCCCGGCACGTGCTGCGCGCCCGCCAGCGCCCCACCGTGGAGTCGGCCGCGACCGATCTCGGGTGGTCGGTCGACGAGGTCGGGCGGGTGCTGGCGCTCCTCGCCGACCGTGGAGCACTGGTCGTGACCGACGGCGAGATCCGTCCTGGGGCCTGGCGCGTGCAGCGCCGCCCACCGGACGGGCTCTGGTCGCGGCTCGCGGACCTCTGAGCCATCGTCCCCGATCCGTCGTCCCCGAGGAGCATCGACCGTGCCGACGAACCCCAGCACCGACTCGAGCGGCCGTCGCCGGCGGGCCCGCCGCCTCCAGGCCGTGGTCGGCGCCATCGTGCTGGTCGTGGTCGCGGTCGTGGTGGTGCTGGTCGTCACCGGGAGCCACGACCCCTCGCGCAACCGGGGCTGCCTGTTGGGGGAAAAGGCGTGCCCCACGACCACGACGACGATCCCCGAGACGACCACGACGACGAGGGGCCGCCTGGGCCCACCAGTCGCGAATCCGACCACGACGACCACGTGATCCGCGCCGGCCTGGCTCCGGTCACGGCACCGGACCGGCCCGGCTACCAAAAGACGTGGTGGCCGTCGGCGGGATCGGCGGGAGGGCGCACGCCGAACCGCTCGCGCACCTCGGCGATCGGGAGCGGGGCGAGGGAGAAGTGGTCGACGAAGGCGAAGTCGGCGGTGGTCGCCGCGCCCCGCGCGAGCTCCCGGCCCAGTAGGTCGGCGGCGTACGGGCGTGAGAGCGTTCCGGCCGACTCCTCGATGGAGTCGATCCCGGAGAACCCGGCTTCGTGCACGATCAGCGGGGCGAGGAACGCGAACGTGTTGGCCGAGGTGTCGTCCATCGCCATCTGGAAACCGCCGAGCGCGATCTCGCCCTCGCCGGTCGGGGCGATGCCCGAGATCACGTGGACCATGTCGTGGGCCACGAACAGCGGGTTGAGGAGCGAAGCCTCCCGTCCGGGAGTGGCCAGGCCGTGGCCGCGGAGGAACTCCACGTAACACCGTCCGAGCGTGCCGGCCGGGAGGTCGAGGAGGGCGTCGATCCGGTCGGCGAGCGCCGGGTCGACGGTCTCCCGGGCCTCCGCCATGGGTCGCAGCGACGGCTCGGAGCGGTCGGGGATCATGGCGTCGAAGGAGCGCTGGAAGTCGGCGGCGGCCCGGTCGGCACCCTCGTCGACCAGGGTGCGGAACAACGCGAGGTCGGTGCCCTCGAGGCCCAGGGCCGTGGCGTACTCCTCGACCCGGGCGACCTGCGATCCGGTGAGCGGGTGCCGGCACTGCTCGAGGGTGAACAGCACCTCGTGGAAGCGCCGACGGGATGCGGGGTCATCGAGGGCGGCTGCGGTCTCGTCCGGTCCGGCGGCGTCCACGGTGGTGGGGTCGAGGTCGGGGCGCTCCCAGACGTGGACGGTGATCGCCCGCAGGACGGCGAGCTGCTCGTGGGTGGGGCCGCCGTCGACGTCGACGGCGCCGACGAGGCCGCGCACGGTCGGCTCGACGAGGTGGGGCGGCACGAGTCGGGGCATGGTCGGCTCCAGGAGTGGGTGGCTACCAGCAGTGGTGGCCGTCGAACGGATCATCGGGGGTGGGCACGCCGAAACGCTCGCGCACCTCGGCGAGGGGCAGGGACGCGAGGGCGAAATGGTCGGCGAGGGAGAAGTCGGCGGTGCAGCGCGCGCCGCGGGCGAGCTCCCGACCGAGCAGGTCGGCCGCGCCGGGGAGGGCGAGCACCCGCTCCTCGTGGCCGATCGTGGGGGAGTCGCCGAAGCCGGCCTCGTGCACGATCAGCGACGCGAGGAGTGCTCCGGTGTTGACCGGGTTGTCGTCCATGGCGAGTTGGAAGGCGCTCAGCGCGATCTCGCCCGCTGCAGTGGGCTCGATGCCCGCGATCACGTGCGTCATGTCGTGGGACACGAAGAAGTGGGCGAGCGGGCTGGTCGTGGTGCCGGGCAGCGCGATGTGGTGACGCTCGTAGAACGCCAGGAAGGTCCGACCGAGGCTGTCGGCGGAGAGGCCGGCGAACGCCGTCACCCGCGCCGCGAGCTCGGGCTCGGGGGCCTCCGGTGCCGTGGGGGAGAGGGCGGGCTCGTGGCGAGCCACGACGCTCGAGGCCAGGAACCGGTCGAAGTCACCGTGCGCACGCTCGTGGCCCTCGGTGACGAGCGATCGGAAGAGCTCCAGGTCCGGACCGGACACGTCGAGCACGGCGGCGTACTCCTCGCACCGCTCCACGAGCGCGGCCGACTGGGGGTGCCGGCACGCCTCGAGCGTGAACAGCACTTCGTGGAACCGGCGCCGGGTGGCGGGGTCGGTCAGCACGCCGGCGGTGTCGGACGGGCCCAGGCCGGCGACCGCGTCCGGATCGAGGTCGGGACGCTCCCAGAGGTGCGTGGTCACCGCCCGGAGCACCGCCATCTGCTCGTCGGTGGGGCCGCCGTCGACGGCAACGGCACCGACGAGCCCACGGACGACGGTCTCCACCAGATCGGGCCGCACGAGTCGGGGCATGCTGGGATCGTAGGACGCGAGGTCGGTGGTGCTCCCTCCGGCACCGACGGGCGAACCGTCGCGTTCAGCGCAGGGCCTGGCCCACCATCACGGCGCAGACGCCCAGGCGCAGGGTCCAGGCGACCGTGCGGGGCCAGTTGGTGCGGACCAGGCGCCGGCCGACGGCGGGGTCGAACCCGGCGGCCATCCGGGCGTGGGCGGGCACCGAGAACACGACGGTGCTCCCGAGGGCGAGGGCGAGGAGCACCGCCCCAATCCACGGCCAGGCCGCCCCGACCCCCGCCGGGCGGGTGGCGAGGAGGACGAGCGTGGTGACCCCCTCGACCGCCATGGGGAGCGCGACCACGAAACCCGTGCGGGTCTGGTGTTCTGCCGACACGCCGGGCGACTCGGCGGCGCCGTAGCGGGCGAGCAGCGGGTAGTGGACAATCTGCACGAACCACACCACCCCCACCATCGTGCCCGTGGCGAGGGCGTTGGCGATCAGCGCGGTGCCGGCCACGGGACGCGCCGACTCAGGGGGTGGCCAGTTGGCGCAGCACCCAGTCGGCGGCGTCGCGTTCCCACTGCTGGTTGACCGCCGAGCCCGGGATGATCTGCGCGCCGTGCGGTGCACCGGGGTAGACGTGCAGCTCGGTGGGCACGCCGGCCTGCATGAGGCGGAGCGCATAGGCGACGTCCTCGTCGCGGAACCCGTCGGCTCCGCCCACGCCCACGAACGCCGGCGGGAGCCCGGAAAGGTCGGTCGCCCGGGCGGGAGCGGCGTGGGCGGGGACGTCGTCGTGGCCGTACCGGGCCCCGAGATACGACTTCCACCCGTACTCGTTGGACTCCCGACTCCAGACGGCCAACTGGTCGAGCCGACTCGACGGGGTCACGCGGCGGTCGTCGAGCATCGGGCACTCGAGGAGTTGGAACCGGATCGGTACACCACCGGTGTCGCGCTCGTACTGGGCCAGGGCGGCGGCGAGACCGCCACCCGCGCTGGTTCCCTGGATGCCGATGCGGTCGGGGTCGATGCCGAGCTCGCCCGCGTGCTCGTGCACCCAGGCCAGGCCGGCATGGGAGTCGTCGAGTCCGGCGGGGAAGGGGTGCTCGGGGGCCAGGCGGTACGAGACGCTGACCCCGACACAGTCGAACCGCGGACACCAGTCGTCGAAGCGGGCATCGAGGATCTCGTAGCTGCCCATCACGTACCCGCCACCGTGGATGGCGTAGATGCAAGGGAGGACTCCGGTGGTGCGGACGGGGCGGTGGACGCGCACGGTCACGCCGCCCGGCACGGCGTGGTCTTCGTGGGTCGTCCGGCCCGATGGGGAGAAGGGCATCGCACCGATCGAGGACCGCATCACCGCGAGGGTCTCGTCGGAGAGCGCAAAGTTCGGGAGTTGCCCGAGTGCCGCCCGGTACTCGGGGTGGAGGATCGCAACGCCGTCGTGGTCGGGATCGGTGGTCTTCACGGTGGGCCCCCTCGTGGTCGGCGCCGGCGCCGGCGCCGACCCGCCGAGCCTAAGGCGGATCGGGGTGACATCGCATCCCGGGTGTCCGGGATGGCGACCCCGGACGCGGCCGGGCCCGGTGCGCCGGTCCCGGGTGGGGACGCGACGACCGGGCCCGGACGGCGTGCGGGGTCGCCTAGCGGCGGCGCGTGGCCTTCTTGGCGACGGTCTTCTTGGCCGGGGCCTTGCGAGCCGGGGCCTTCTTGGCGACGGTCTTCTTGGCCGGGGCCTTCTTGCCGCTGATGGCAGCGTCCTTGAACGCCTTCAGGGCGGTGATGCGCACCCGGCGCGACGCCTTGATCTTGATGGCCTCGCCGGTCTGCGGGTTGCGGCCCATCCGGGCGGCCCGGTCGACCCGCGCGAACTTGCAGAAGCCGCTGATCGCCACGGGCTCGCCGGTGGCGACGGTGTCGGTGACGACGTCGACGAACGCGGCGAGCATCTCGTCGGCGGTGCGGCGGTCGGTCTCGAGGCGCTCGGCGAGGGCCAGGACGAGTTCTCTACGGTTCACGCTTCCTCCAGGGTTTGGTGCAGGGCTTCAGTGCTCGTGAAGCCTGCCACCTGCACGAGACGAACTGGTGCATCTGGCCAGAGTTTTCGCGGTTTCTTCGCGCGCCGGGTCAGGTCTGGGTGGCGAGCAGCACGCCGAGGAAGAGCGCGCCGATCGCGGCCAGGGAGCTCACCGCTCCCCACACCGCGAGCCCCGCCTTCGACCGGGCGATGATGTGGAGGAACGCAGCGACACACGAGAGGAGCGCCACCACGACCTTGACAATGAGCGTCCGGCCGTACGGCGTGGCCATCGACACGTCGTGGGCTGCGAGCACGTTCCAGATCCCGGTCGCCACGAGGACGAAGTACGCCGGCCAGGCGATCCGGTTGAATCGGCGGGCCATGGCCCGGGGGGCGTCGGGCGAGATCCCGCGCAGGCCGGGTACCAGGCCGGCGAGCGTGAACTGCCCTCCCACCCAGATGGTGGCGGCCGTCACGTGGAGGAAGAGCCGGATGGTTTCCCAGGACACGGCGAGCACGGCTTCGAACGCTAGCCCGCATCGTTAGCATCGCCGGCATGGCCTTCCTCTCCGATGCCGACGTCGAACGGATCCTGGTCGTCGTCGCCCACCCCGACGACATCGACTTCGGCACGGCGGGCAGTGTCGCCGTCTGGACCGACGCCGGGATCGACGTGCGCTACTGCCTCGTCACCGACGGTGACGCCGGCGGCTCCGACCCGTCGATCACCCGGGCCGACATGGCTGCGATGCGCCGCGCCGAGCAGACCGCGGCGGCGGCGATGGTGGGCGTCACCGACCTCCACTTCCTCGGGTTCCCCGACGGGCGGGTGGTCGCCGACCTCGACCTGCGGCACGCGATCTCCCGAGTGATCCGTGACGTCCGCCCGCAGCGGGTGGTCTCGATGTCGCCGGTCCGGAGTCTCGACCGGATCTATGCGAGTCATCCCGACCACCTCGCCACGGGAGAGGCGACGCTCGCGGCGGTCTACCCCGACTCCCGCAACCCGTTCGCCTTCCCCGACCTGCTCGACAACGGGCACGAGCCCTGGACCGTGAGCGAGGTGTACCTCACCGCTCACGACGAGAGCACGGTCTACGTCGACATCACCGAGACCTTCGAGCGCAAGCTCGCGGCGCTGCAGTGCCACGTGAGCCAGCACTCCGATCCCGATCGGCTCGAGCGCCTGCTCGGCGACTGGGGCCGCGCCAACGCCGCCCTCGCGGGGTTGCCCGAGGGTCGGATCGCGGAGGGCTTTCGCGGCGTCGACGTCGATCCGCGCTGATCACCGAAAGGCGCGGATCAGCGCGGTTCCGGGCCGGATCCGTCCGTGGGTCAGACCAGGACGGAGCGGATGACCTCGCCGTCCTTCATGGCCCGGAAGGCCTCGTTGATGTCGTCGAGGCCCATGGTGCGCGAGATCATGCCGCCGAGGTCGAGGCGACCCGCCTGCACGAGCGACACCAGGCGGGGGAAGTCGCGACGCACCCGCGCCGAGCCGTAGACGCACCCGAGGAGCCGCTTCTCGCTCAGGATCAAGGAGAACGACGGCACGGTGATGTTGTCCATGAAGTGCGGAACGCCCACCGCCACGGCGGCGCCGCCGGCACGGGCCATGTCGAGGGCCTGCGTGATGAGGTCGGGCACGCCGATCACCTCGAACGCGTAGTCGACGCCCCGTCCGCCGGTGAGGGCCTTGACTTGGTCGACCGCGCTGGCCTCGTTCGGGTCGACCACGTGGGTGGCGCCGAGCCGGAGCGCGGTGTCGCGCTTGAGGGCCACCGGGTCGATGGCGATGATCTGGGCCGCACCGGCGACCTTGGCGCCCTGGATCACCGACTGCCCGACGCCGCCACAGCCGATGACGGCGACGGTGTCGCCGGCGCGGACCTGGGCGGTGTTGAGGGCCGCGCCGACTCCCGTGGTGAAGCCGCAGCCGATCAGGGCCAGCTGCTCGTCGGGGAGGTCGGTCTCGATCTTGACCAACGACATCTCGTGGCAGGTCATCATGTCGGCGAACGTGCCCAGGCCGGTCATGGTCATGAGCGGCGTGCCGTCGTGCCGGTGTGCCCGGGGTGCGGCCATCACGGTGTAGGTGTTCTCGCACAGGTGCGACTCGTTGCGCTGGCAGTGCCAGCAGGTGCCACACACCGGGATGAACGATCCGATGACGCGGTCGCCGACCCGGAGGCTCGTGACCTCCGCTCCGATGGCTTCGACGACGCCGGTGCCTTCGTGGCCGAGGATGGCGGGCGGGGGCATGGGCAGAGCGCCGGTGACGACGCTGAGGTCGGAGTGACACACGCCGCTGGCGGTGATCCGCACGACGACGTCGCGGGGTCCCGGGTCGATCGGGGTGACGTCCTCGACGACGAACGGGCCGTTCTGCTCGGTGAAGATGGCTGCACGCACGATGGGGCTCCTCGAGGTCAAGGTCTTGGACGTGTCCCGGACGTGTCCGGAAGGCGCCCGAAACGCTAGCCCACTGCGACGCCGCGCACTGGTCCGGGGCCCGGTCGGGCTCAGCGCCGCCCGGGAACCGGCCAGGCGTGGACGGCCAGCCCGGGCGTGGGGAGGTCGGCGAACGCCCACACCGCACCCGGGGCCCCCTCGGTCACGAACAGGGTCCTCCCGTCGGCCCCTCCGAAGCAGCAGTTGGTGAGGAGCCCGGACCCGGGCACCTGGAGCCGGTCCACCTCGCGGCCGTCGGGTTCGAAGACCCGGACCGCGTGGTCGCTGGTGCAGCAGACGTAGAGGCGGCCCTCGGCGTCGAGGGCCAGGCCGTCGCCGGCGTGGTCACCGAACGACTCTACGATCCACTCCCGCTCGCCGTTCGTGGGGTCGAGGCGGAGGACTCCGCGGGCTTCGATCACGCACAGGGTGCCGCCAGGCTCGAGGGCGATGCCGTTGCAGTACGCGAAGGCGTCGGCCACGACCCGCACGGTGCCGTCGGGGTCGACGGCGTGGACCCGGCCGATCCGGTCGGGGGGCGGGGGGTGGTGGGGAGGATCGGTGAAGTACAAGGTGCCGTCGGCGCCCGCCGTGAGATCGTTGGGTGCGAGGAAGCCGTGGTCGAGGAGGTAGCGCCACGAACCGTCGGGGGCGACGTGGAGCAGCCCGGGGGTGACCGGTGCGTACGGCGGCATGCCGGTGAGGTCGAGGGTGGTGATCCCGGTGAAGTCGATGCCGCCGTTCTGGGTGACGAGGAAGCCGCCGTCGGCGGCGGGTGCGGCGGCGTTCGCGCCCCCCCCGACCACCGCCACCGTCGACCGTTCGCCGGTGCCGGGATCGACCCGGTAGAGCGCCCCGTCGGCGACGCTGGTGAACACCAGGGTTCCGTCGGGGCACCACACGGGCCCCTCGGGGAAGTGCACGTGAGCGACGACCACCTCGGGTCCGGCCATGGGCGCAACGTAGCGCGATCCGAGGCCGAATATCCTCGGCGTGTGAGTCGACTCCTCCTCGTCCGGCACGGTCAGTCCACCTGGAACGCCAGCGGTCACTGGCAGGGACAAGCCGACCCGCCGCTCACCGACCTCGGCCACGACCAGGCGGGGCAGGCCGCCCTGC
>JBAXBB010000005.1:0-42090 GCA_037142235.1 Actinomycetes bacterium | reverse complement strand
GGTCGGGGGCGGTGAGCCGGTAGTAGGGCACGGCGACCGCGTGGTCGCGCCCCGTCCGCTCCCGGACCGCGGCGGCTTCGGTCTCGGTCGGGTAGGTCACGACGTCGGCCCGGGCCCAGGCCGCGCGTTCGGCGACCGCCGCCAGGCGGGCCCGCCGTGGATCACCGCCCAGCAGCGCCGTCTCGTCGCCGATCCGGTCGGCGTGCAGGTCGTGACCCGCGTAGACGACCGGGAGCGTCGGGTGCTCGGCCAGCACCGGTCCGACCGCGAGGGCCGGGCCGGGGCGGTGGACGACCACGACGTCGGCTCCCGTGGTCCTGAGCACGGCCCGCAGTGCGTCGGGACCGACGGTCGGGTGCACCGTGACGCCCCGACCGGTCAGGTCGTCGACCGTCCCGTCGGTGCCGGGATCGCACCCCGGGTCGTGCCCGAGCGCGACGACGGTCACCCGGTGGTCGAGCGCCACGAGGGCGTCGAGCTGGTCGACCACCGCGCGCTCCCCCGCCGAGCGGGTGCCGACGGGCAGTCCGGCGTCGACGACGACGACGTTCACGTTGGCCGGGTCCGGAGGGTCAGGCTCCGCAGGTAGCGGGGCGCGGAGGCGACCACCACGGGCCACGGCTCCACCGCCGTGCGGCTGACCCAGGCGGCCGCGTGGCGGCGCGTTCGGTGCCGGTCGTCGGGGGGCGGGCCGGTCCGGGCCGTGTGGGCGATCGTCTCCCGGATCCCGACCGGCGTGGCGTCGAGCCGGTCGAGCACCGTGTCCGGGACCGCCACCGCGAACGCGTCGCGCAGGAACCGCAGGCCCTGGGTCAACTCGGTCGTCGTCCCGCGTCGGCGCGCGTCGGCGGTGACGACCGCCCAGTCGATCCCCCCGCCGGCGACCAGGAACGCGGCGTCGGCGGCCCACCGCAGGGCGCGGTCGCCGGATGCGGCGGCGGCGTGCACCACGACGTGCAGGAGCAGATCGGCGGGCGACGGCACCCGCACGGGCACGTCGGCGACCGCACCCGAGACGGACCGGCCCCAGACGGGATCGTCCGGGAGCGGCGTGCTGAAGAACGTCCGGCCCCAGGCCGCCGGCGCACCCGGCAGGGCGATCGCCCGGTGGACCTGCCAGTGGACGTCGACGTCGAGTCCACCGTCGGGGGCGCGGGCGTCCATGCCCCGGGCGTCGACGACGAACGCCGGATCGAGCGGGACGGGCAGCGTGTACCCGCGGGCCTCGAGCGCGGCGAGCGCCGCCGGGAAGTCGACGGGCCGCACGAGCAGGTCGAGGTCGTGCAGCGGACGCAGCCCCGGGTCGGGGTAGTGCCACAGCGCCAGGGGAAGGCCCTTGAGCAGCAGGGGCGGGCCGTGCGCGCCGGTGAGGGCGGCGACGACCGGCGCGGCCCGGTGGGTGATCCAGTGCGCCCGGGCCCGGGTGAACGCCCGGAGTGCCCGCCCGCGCGCGAGCCACGGGTGGTCGGGTGCGTCGTGGCGGCGGTCGGCGACCAGGGGCAGCAGCCGCTCCTGCTCGGGGTCGGGGGTCCGGCCGGTCGCGACGAAGCGTTCCCAGGCGGTGCGCCCGACCTCGTCGGCGCGCAACGCCGCGGTGAGCAGGAGCTCGTCGGTGCCGCGGGGCAGCCACGCCGGTCGGGCCGCCGGGTCGCGCGGATCGCGCCCGAGCGCGCGGTCGGTCCAGCGGACGGAGCGTGGGTGGAGACCCGGACGGTGCACGGACGCGGACCGTACCGGGCCGCCGTGGGCCGTCCGCGCACCGCTAGGTTCACACCGGTGCTGCGGGCGGGGAAGCGTTGGGGGCTGGAGCGGGCCCGCCGGTGGCGCCACGGCCTGCCCGTGCGGGAGCGGCTCCACGGAGTCGGTCGGGCCAGCGGGTTCCGGGCGTCGACCCGGCCGATCATCCGCTGGATCAAGGGTGACGGTCGCGACGACGGGATCACGCGGGCGGCACTCGCCCAGGCGACCCGCCTGTTCGGCGACGAGGTCGACTACTGCGTGTGCAGCGTCGACGTGTCGGCCGCCCGCATGCGCGCGGTGACCGCGTGGGCGACGCAGCCGGTCACCTGGTTCCCGGTCGGTCGGCGCGACAACCCACGCCTGGCGGCCCGGCTCGGTGCGGCGGGGTGCCGGCGCGATGCATTCGGGTACTGGTGGAAGTGGTTCCCCGACCGGGTCCGCCCCGACGCACCCGAATGGATCCTCGACGGCGACATGGTCGTGGTCGGCCGCCCCGACTGGTTCGACGACTGGAAGGCCGGTCGCGACCCATTGCGGGTCTCGCAGAGCGACGACGCGCCCCCCGAGCACTCCGGCGAGTACGCCGACCTGATCGATCCGGAGCGGATGCTCTACTCGGGACTGGTCTCGTTGCCGCCCGGGCTCGACTACCTCGGCGAGCTGATCGCGCTGCTCGACCGCCGACCGCTCCGGCCCGGCCACGACGGCCGCCGCAACGTGAGCGAGCAGGGCGCGATCGCCGCCGTGTTCGCGACGCTCGGCGCCGTGCCGATCCCCTTAGCCGAGTTCCCGTTCGCGGTGGCGGGTGACGACACCCTGGCGACCGGCCGCTCGGGCTCCGACCGTCCGGTGTGGGGCTACCACTTCGGCAACGCCTTCCGCGGCCCCAACCACTGGTTCGAGCAGCTGGTGCGCGACGGGATCGTCGACGGGGGTCCCGCCGCCCCCTGACCTGCTGGCGACATTTCGTCGCCGGTCGGGGCGCACCCCGACGACATCGAGCTCGGGTGCGGTGCGGCGTTGGCGGTGCACTCCCAACGCGGAGACGACATCAACCTGCTGGTGCTGACCGACGGTGAGTTGGCCGACGGCCACGTCGGCAACGGTCGAGCGTCAGTCGAGGTCATCGAAGGCAGCCGCCACCGCAGCGAGCTCGTGCGCGTCGGGGACCCGTTCGGGGTCGACGATCTCGGTGTCGGCGTCCCGGGGCACCTTCGAGAAGTTGCACAGGGGATCGCGCGCGAGGCGGTCGGTGTCGAGACACCAGTGGACGAACGCGGCGAACGTGACGCAGTCGATGCGGCCGGTCTCATAGGGACGGCCGGCGACGAGCGCGTCCCACAGCCCGCCGCGCAGGCGGGCGTCGTGCGCCGCGAGCGCGCGCAGGGGCAGCGAGCGGGCCGCCAGACACGCGAGCGCGTCGTCGTGGGGCCCGCCGGGCGCGTCGGCGCGGGGGTCGCGCACGAGCACCGCCTCGCGCAGCGCCACCGCGGCCCGATGGGCCGGCTCCGCGAGTGCCAGCGGTCCTCCGGGTGCGCCGGAAGCGCCGGATCACCGGCCCCGACCTAGATTGCGGTCATGTCGACACCCGACGCCGCCGGTGCCCTCGCCGGGCGGGTCGCCCTGGTGACGGGCGCGGCCCGCAACATCGGCGCCGCCTCAGCCCTGGCGATCGCCGCCGCCGGAGGGCGCGTGCTCGCCACCGACGTCGAGCCCGACGGGCTCGCCGCAACGGCGGAGCGCCTGCGCGCCGCGCACGGCGACCACGCCGTGACGACCCGCGTCGCCGACCTCGCCGACGCGACCACCGCCGACGACCTCGTGGCCACCTGCCTGGAGAGCCACGGCCGCCTCGACGTGATCGTCCACGCCGCCGTCGACGAGGCCCGGGGCCGGGTCGAGGACCTCACCCCGGAGCAGCACCAGCACGCGTTCGCGGTGAACGTCGGCGCCGCGGCCTGGCTGCTCCGCGCCGCACTGCCGCACCTGCCGGATGATGGCGCGTCGGTGGTGCTGTTCTCGTCGGTGCAGGCCCACCGAGGCCGGTGGGGGGAGTCGCTCTACGGCGCCACGAAGGCGGCGATCGAGGGTCTGACCCGGCACCTCGCCGTCGAGCTCGGACCGCGGCGCGTCCGCGTCAACGCCATCTCTCCGGGCTGGGTCACGGAGACCCACACGCCGTCGGCCACGGAGCGCGCCACCTACCCGCTGGGTCGACTCGGGACGATGGCCGACATCGCGTCGGTCGTCGTGTTCCTGGCCTCCGACGCGACGTCGTGGATGACGGGCGCGGTCGTCAACGTCGACGGCGGACTCTCGGTGCGCCACCCCGTCGACGCGGTCCGCCTGGGATCGGAGGCGGCGCGGCCCCAGGGGCAGCGGTCGTGGATTCGACGAGTCGCCGGTCGGACCCGGCACCGACGCGGCCCGGGCTCGTCACCCTGACGGGTCGAGTTCCGAGAGGAACGCCACCACCTCGTCGAGCGAGACGGTCTTGGTCATGGGCGGCAGGCACTGCTGGAGGTCGCGGCCGTACCCGTCACGGCGCAGCGCAAGGCGCGGGTCCATCAGGGCGACGACGCCACGGTCGGTCTTCGTGCGGATCAGCCGCCCGGCGCCCTGGGCGAGGTGCGTCGCCGCCAGCGGCACGTCGACCAATTGGAACGCCTCTCGCCCGATTGCCTCACAACGGGCCTGGTGGAGCGGCTCGGTCGGCACCGGGAACGGGATACGGTCGATCACGACGAGGCGCAGCGCCGCACCCGGCACGTCGAGGCCGGCCCAGAAGCCACGGGTGGCAGCCAGCACACTGGTCTCGTCGTCGCGGAACGCCTCCACGAGGGCCCGCTTGCCGGTCTCGCCCTGGCGCAGGAGCCGGTACGGGAGCGGACCGTCGAACGCGAGCGCCAGGGTCTGGTCGAGGCCACTCCACGAGGTGAACAGCAACAGCGCCCGACCACCAGCCGCATCGACCAGGCGGCGCGTCTCGGACGCGGCGGCCGCACGCCACTGCGGGTCCTTCGGCTCGGGGAGGTGACGGGCGACGTAGAACCGGGCCTGGGTCCGGAAGTCGAACGGGCTCTCGACCACCACCGGTTCCACGTCGAGGCCGACCCGGGGCCCGAGCCCCGGGGGGATGGTCGCCGAGGTGCACACGACCGGACGTTCGCGCCAGTAGTCCTCCAGGCGCGGGGCCACCGCCAGCGAGGCGATCTTCACCCGCCGCGTGCCGGGGAGGCCCTCCAACCAGACGACGTCGCCGGGGAACGGCTCGAGCAGCCGGGTCAAGACGCCCGAGAGCCCGGACGCCGCCTTCGCCGCCCGGTCGGCACGCACCTTCGTCTCGGGTGAGCCGTCGGCGGCCGCGACCCGACTCCGGCCCGCGTTGAGACGCTCGACCAGCGACGTGAGCACGCCGCTCATGCGC
Source organism: Actinomycetes bacterium (assembly GCA_037142235.1). Lineage (GTDB taxonomy): Bacteria > Actinomycetota > Acidimicrobiia > IMCC26256 > PALSA-555 > CAIUKV01. The sequence continues at coordinate 36,923 of JBAXBB010000005.1, read as the reverse complement.
TCCTCAGCCCCGAGGCCGTCGGGGAGCCGGCGGGTCGGCTGCCCCGCCGGGAGGTCGAGGGCGTCGAGGGCGTCGGCGAACCGGCCGACGACCTCATCGACCTCGCCCCGGAGGTTGTCGCCGTCGGCCAGGAGGTCGGTCACAGCACCCAGCACCCGGCGGATCCGCCCCACACCGACGTCGTCGCCGAGTGCGTCGGCCATGACGTCCTCGAGCTCGTGGGCCTCGTCGACGATCAGGACGTCCCAGTCGGGCAGCACCCCTCCGGAGGCCTGCACGTCAGCGCCGAGCAGGTGCTGGTTGACGATGACCACCTGGGCGGCGTCGGCCCGCGCCCGCGCCTCGTTGGCCCGGCAGGCGGCGCTCATGGGGCAGCGCGGTCCGGTGCACTCGTCGGACGACGTCACGATCCGGTCGAGGACCGCCCGGTCGAACCGGTGCTCGAGCTCGGCGACCTCCCCGGTGGGGTGCTCGTCGGCCCAGGTGACGAGGTCGGCCAGGGCGGCCCCGCCACCGAACAGGTCGGGTGAGCGGTGCAGCTCGTGGAGCTTCTGGTGGCAGACGTAGTTCTGGCGGCCCTTCAAGACGGCCACACCGAAGTCACCGAGCACCGCAGCGACCTGCGGAGCGTCCTTCGTGGCCAACTGGTCCTGGAGCGCCTTGGTGGCAGTGGCCACCAGCACCTTCGCGTCCAGCGCCACCGCCGGCGCCAGGTAGGCGAGTGATTTGCCCGTGCCCGTCCCCGCCTGCACGACCAACGGCGTGCCGGTGACGATCGCCTCGGCCACCGCGGCAGCCATCGCGACCTGCCCCGGGCGCGACTCACCCCCGTCGAGTGCCTCGACGATGCGCCCGAGGATCTCGGCCGCCAGCGTCGCTGCCGGATCAGTGGTCATGGACCATCCTCCGGTGCTCCGAGTTCGATGCTCGTCACCCGCTCCAACGACCCTCAGCCAGTGGCGTCGGCCGACTCGCCCAGGTAACGGTCGAGGATCTCCTGCTCGGCGTGGTCGGCGGAACCGGACCAGGCGACCGTGCCCCGCATCAGGATCACACACCCGGTGGCCAGACTCAGCGCGCGATGGATGAACTGCTCGATGAGCACGATCGTGACGCCGCGCTTCGCCGCCTCCCCGATCGTCTCGAACACCGATTCCACGACGATCGGCGCCAGGCCCAATGACATCTCGTCGGCGATGATCAGTTTCGGCGGGATCGCCAGAGCCCGCGCCAGCGCCAGCATCTGCTGCTCGCCACCCGAGAGCGTGCCTGCGCGCTGCGTGCGCCGCTCGGCCAGCCGCGGAAACATCTCGAAGGCCCGGTCGAAGGCGAGCCGCCGCTCCTCCTCGGTGCCGACCCGACGGATCGCCATCCGGAGGTTCTCCAGCACGGTGAGACCCGGGAAGACCCCACGACCTTCGGGGATGTGCACGAGACCGGCCCGCCGGATGTCGTGCGGCTTCGCCCGGGTGATGTCGCGCCCGTCGAAGGTGACGGAGCCGGCCGACGGCGCCACGAGCCCCGAGACCGCGCGGGCGAGCGTGCTCTTCCCGGCGCCGTTCGCCCCGAGCACCGCCACGACCGCGCCGGGGGCGACGTCGAGCGACACGCCGAACAGCGCCTGCGCGCTGCCGTAGGCGACGTCGAGTCCGTTCACGGAGAGCAGCGGTTCGGTCATGAAGCCCCCTCGCCGTGGGGATCGTGGCCCTCGACGGCGTCGTCGTCGCCCAGGTAGGCCGCGCGCACGGCCGGGTCGGCGCGGATCTCGTCGGGGGTGCCGTAGGCGATCCGGACGCCGAAGTCGAGCACCGCGACCTGGTTCGAGAGACCCAGCACCATCGCGACGTCGTGCTCGACCAGAAGCAGCGACACCCGCTCCTCGTCGACCACGGTCTGCAGCGCTGCGCTCAGCTGCGCGGTCTCGGCGGCGTCGAGCCCCGACGACGGCTCGTCGAGCAGGACGACCCGCGGCCCCGTGGCCAGCGCCCGCGCCACCTCCACGCGGCGGGCCGTGCCGAGGGGCAGGGCCGCCGCCGACACCCCGGCGACGCCCCGCAGGCCGAGGAGGTCGAGCAAACCGTCGACCCGACGGGCTTCGGCCGCCGAGACCCGGTGGAGCGCTCCGGCGGTCAGGAGATCGGACCAGAGCCGGTGGCGCTGCGCCCGGACCCGGTACGCGAGGGTGACGTGCTCACGCACGGTGAGGCCGAGGAAGAGTTCGAGTTGCTGGAAGGTGCGAGCCAGGCCGAGCCGGGCCCGCACGGCCGGAGCGGAGCGGGTGACCCGCCGCCCGTCGAGGAACACGTCGCCCTCCTGGGGCCGCAACAGCCCCGAGAGCACGCCGAAGAGCGTGGTCTTGCCCGCGCCGTTGGGACCCACCAGCCCCACGATGCTCGCCGGAGGTACCTCGAGGCTCACCCGGTCGAGTGCGAGCAACCCGCCGAAGCGGACCGTCACGTCGCGCGCGGCGAGCACCGGCGTGGAGGCGTCGGGCGTCCGGGTGGGGTCGGTGGGCAGGCTGCTCACGCTCACGTCGTCACCTCCGCGGCCGCCGACGAACCCGGGCCGGACGCGTCCGATGGCTCGGCACGCTCACCGGCGACCCGATGGACCGCCCGCTGGAGCCCCATGGCCCACTGGTGGACGGTGCCCTCGGGGTTCATGGCCAGGAAGATCGCGCCGAGCCCGAAGAGCAGGGCCGGGACCTGGGTCCAGACGGAATTCAACTTGAGCGTGGTGGTGATGAAGGCGGGGGCCATCACGAAGACACATCCGGCGAGCAGGGCCGCGATGTTCGAACGGATCCCGAACGTGACCAGCACGGCCAGCCACACCAACCCGGCGAGCATCGCGTATTCGGTGGGGACCGCCTGCTTGTGAGCCAACGCGTAGATGCCCCCTCCGACGCCGGCGACGAACGCGGCGAGGCCCGAGACGAGCATCTTCATCTGGATCACGGAGAGGCCCATCGTGCGGGACGCGTTCTCGCTCCAGCGGACCGCGTTGAGGGCGAGGCCGGTGGTCGAACGCCGCAGGTTGACGACGAGAACGGCGAACACCGCGAACACCGCGAGCGCCAGGTACACGAAGCTGCGGTCGTCGGCCGCGAAGGACGGCCGCTGGAGCGCGAGCCCGGCACCGCTCTGCGCGAAGACCTTGAGCGGGAAGACGAGGCGTTCCATGAGGAGCCCGAAGGTGAGGGTGACGAGCGCGATGTAGAGGTTCCCGAGGCGGATCGTCAGCACGCCGATGACCACGCCGATGGCGGCCGCGACCAGCCCGCCCACGAGGAGCGCCGGAAGGACCGGCCACCCGTGCTGCGTCGCGAGCTGCGCGGTGGTCAGCGCGCCCACGCCCGCGAAGGTGATCTGGCAGAGCCACAACATGCCGCCCTCGCCGGTGACGAGGGTGTACGCGAGGAAGACGATGGCGAGCGCCACGCCGGACACGAGCAGGCTCTGCCAGAACGGGTTGAACACGAACGGCAAGACCGCGAAGCCCAGGAAGAGCACGACCGGGAACCAGACGTCGAGACGCGGGTAGGGATTGGCGCCCGCAGCCGACACCGCGCGCCGGGTGCCACCGTTGGGAGTGATCGCCCGGTCCAGGGCACCCCCCACGCCGTCCTCCTCGTTGATCCGACCCGAGCGCGCCAGGTTGACCACCAGCGAGATCACGACGAAGGCGAAGGGGATGGCGGGGATGATGTTGGCGGTGATCTCGCTGTCGGACGGGAGGAAGTACTGGACCAGGCTCCCGGCGACCCCCATGAGCAAGGCCACCCCCACCGCCACCGGCAGGCTGCGCAGTCGCGCGGCGATCACCGCCGCGAACGCGCCCGCCACGAGCAGGGTGAACTTGCCGGCGTCGAGGCCCACGACCGGGGCGGCGAGGATCCCGGCGAGTCCGGCCAGGAAGGTCGCCACCACCCACACCCCTGCCGCGATGCGGTTGGGGTTCGACCCCGACAACGACGTCATGGCCTCGGAGTCGACCATCGCCCGGACGCTGAGTCCGGCCGACGTGAACCGGAGCAGCAGGGCCCCGGCCACGACGATGACCAGGACGAAGGCGAAGGTGAACACCTGGTCGAGGGTGACGGCGGCGCCGAAGACGTCGAAGACGTGCACGGGCGTGGGGGCCAGGCCGGGGACCAGGAAGATCTGGGTGGTGCCGTAGAGCATGGTGGCCACGGCGGGGAGCACCACCGACAGCCCGATGGTGGCCACGACCTTGATGAGCTGCGACGACAGCCGGAGGTGCCGGAAGATCATCCAGTAGAAGAACAGACCCATGGCGGGCGACAGGACCAGCAGGCAGAGACCGGCGGCGGGGACGATGCCCCAGCCCTGCTCGACGTGCAGGAAGTAGTAGGTCCGGGCCACGAAGAAGGCGAACGACCCGAAGGCGAAGTTCAGCACTCCGGTCGAGACGTAGGTAATGACCAGGCCGGAGGCCGCGAGGGCGTAGAGGCTCCCGAAGACGAGCCCGACGACGATGTACTGGACCACCCGCGCTCCCCCTCCCCCCACCGACACGCCCGCGGAGCCTCCAGCCCGGGCGCGTTGAGATGGACGCCCCCGGACGCTAGCCTCTCCGGCATCGGCGGACAATCGCCGTAAATCGACTGCCCCGGCCGTTGCGGGCGAGGGGTCACGAATCCCGGGGGGGATCCACGTGCAGATGCTTCGAGGTGCACTGAAGGGCGTTGTCGCCCTGACCGTCGTCGGACTCACGACCGCCGGACTGGTCGTCGGGACCGCCGGCGCCCAGACGACCGACCCCGGCGTCACCGCCGACACCGTGAAGATCGGCTTCATCTCCGCCGAGACCGGCGTGGCGGGCACGACCGGCAAGGGCTCCGCCGACGGCTGCAAGGCCCGGATCGGCCGCGCCAACGCCGCCGGTGGGGTGAACGGCAGGAAGATCCAGGTCGAGTACATCGACGACCAGTCGTCGCCCAGCAACCTCGACAACGCCAAGGACCTGATCCAGAACCGGAACGTGTTCGCGTTGGTGAACGACTCCTCCCTGGCGTTCTTCGCCTACCGGTACGAGGCGAGTTCGGGCGTGCCCACGATCGGTGGTGGGTTCGACGGCACCTACTACTACGACAAGGGCAACGAGAACATCATCTCCGGCCTGGGCAGCAGTTCGCCCATTCCGGGACTCTCGTACGACTACGGCGCGAAGTACATGCACACCAAGCTCGGTGCCAACAAGCTCGGGGCGGTCGGGTTCGGCATCTCTCCGTCGTCGAGCGAGAGCGCACGGGCGAACTACCAGTACAGCGGACCGGCGGCCGGCATGCAGCCGACCTACCTCAACACCAACGTGGACTTCGGCTCGACCGACGTCGGACCGGTGGTGCTCGGGATCAAGAACTCCGGTGCCGACTCCCTCTACTTCGCGACCACGCCCGACACCTCGGTCGCGATCCTCGCCGGCCTCAAGCAGAACGGCTACCCACTCAAGGCTTCGATCCTCGCCTCCGGCTACGGGCAGGACCTGCTCGACTCCCCGGCGGCGCAGGTGCTCGGCCCGGGGGACCTGCTCTTGTCCACCTTCCGTCCGGTGGAGACGGGCGGCAAGGGCGTGAAGCAGTTGCAGTCCGACCTGAAGAAGTACGCCAACTCGACCAAGATCCCGGGCCTCGGCAACTACACGGGCTACGTCGACTGCGACATCCTGGTGAAGGGTCTGACCGCCGCCGGCAAGGACCTCACCCGCAAGGGCCTCATCGACGCCATCCGCAACCCGGGTGACTACGACGTGGCCGGCCTGGGCTGCCAGAACTACGACTTCAGCCTCAAGAACTACGGCAAGACCTCCACCACCGGTTGCGCCTGGCTGTCGGTCATCCAGAACGGCAAGTTCAAGCCGCTCAACGGGGGCAAGCCGCTCTTCGGCAAGCTCGTCGGCGACCCGGCCCTCATTGCGCAGTACACCTCTGCCGCCGGGGCGGCCACGGCCACCACCGCCGCCACCGGCTGAGGCCCACCGCTCCCGTTTCCGTTTCCGACGACACCCGGGCCCACGGCCCGGGTGTCGTCGCGCGGAGCAGACCTCACCACGACTGGTTCCCGCCATACTGGGGCTATGCAATTCCGCGATCTACGTTCCGCGACGACGGTCGGCGCAGCGGCGGTGCTCGTCGCCCTCGCCGTGGGCTGTGGTGGCCCGACCTCGGCGCAGTCCGGCGACGGCCGGGTCTTCTCCGAACGGCGGTCGCCGGCGACGACCGTGGCGCGTCCGGCGGTCGCACGCACGACCAGCACGACGACCACCATCCCGCCGGTGCTGGCGACCACGGCGCCCGGGCCGACCACCATCGGCGTGGCCGACGGCCACGGGTGGGGTCCGACCGGCCTGTTCGGACCGGTGCCCGCTCCCGACAGTTGCCGGAGCAGCGCCGACGCCACGGGAGTGGTGTTCCCCGACCCGCGTTGCACGCCCGGCATGGTCGACGGCGCGGTCAGCCAGGCGACGCTGTCGACCACGATCTGCAGGCCCGGGGGCTACACCTCGAGCGTGCGGCCACCGGAGTCCATGACGAACGCGGCCAAGGCGGTCTCCATGCGCTCGTACTCCATCAGCGGACCGGCGTCGGCCTTCGAGTACGACCACTTCGTGCCCCTCGCCCTCGGTGGCGCCTCCGACGTGCGCAACCTGTGGCCCGAACCCGATGACCCCGCCATGACCGGCTTCGACCGCAACGCCAAGGACGTCGTGGAAGTGGCGCTCTGGCGGGCGGTGTGCGCAGGGCGCACGACGCTGGAGGAGGCCCGGGCCGCCATCGTGGCCAACTGGTCGACGGCGCGCCAACGGCTCGGCGTGTGAACCGTTGGCGCCCGGTGTCCGGCCGATCGGGGCTGGTCGGGACCTCGGTCAGCCGGGCGGGGCGTCGGCCCAGCCGGGGCGCTGGTGACGCGTCCGCACGAGCGTGACGAGCCCGGCTCCTTCCACGACCAGTCCGATCGCCGCCACCAGGCCGACGAGCGCGAGAAGCACCGAGAGCCACCAGCGCCCGGACGCGAAGTGCACCACCCCCGCGAGCGCGCCGCCAACCACCCCGAGGAGCACGACCGCCACGACCACCCCGACGACCGCCCCGAACGCGGTGGCGAGGAGTGTCGCGACCTTGGCGAAGAGCCCGGTGGAGCCGGTCGGGGTGAAGACCCCGAGGCGGTCCCGCTCACCGTCGACCCGCGCGATCAGGCTGGAGTCGACCGAGGCCTGCTCGCGCGTGGCCGTCACCCCGGTCGGCCCCGGACCCCGCGGCGCAGTCGCGCACCGCGGGCAGCGACCGTCGACGAGGGGCGTGGTGCAGAACGGACACCGCAACTCGTGGTCGGCCACGGATCAGCTGCTGAACAGGCTGCCGAGGTTGATGCCACCCGAGCCCGACGAGTCCTGACTCGGCAGGTGCTCTGCGATCGCGGCCGCCAGGTCGGTGATCGACATCGACTGCAGCCAGACCTTGCCCGGACCGGTGAGGTCGGCGAGGAAGAACCCGTTGCCGCCGAAGAACTTGTTGGCCAGGCCCGGTACCTGTCCGATCCGGAAGTCGACCGTGCCCTCGAAGGCGCCGACGTGGCCCGGGTGCACCCGGATCGTCTCACCGGCGGGGAGGTCGTAGACGAACATCTCCCCCGAGAGCACCAGCCACGCCAGCCCTTCTCCGGTGAGGTGCTGGAGGAAGAACCCCATGCCGCCGAAGAAACCACCGGTGAGCGCCTTCTGCTGCATCGCGACCGACGCCTCGACGCCCTCGGTGCCGCACAGGAAGCCCGAGCGGTGCACGTAATAGGGGCGGTCGGGGGTGACCTCGACGCTGATGATGTTGCCCGGGAGCTTGGCCGGGAACACGACCACCCCGGCGCCGGTCTGGGCGGAGTAGCGGGTCATGAAGAGGCCCGCACCACCCATCATCCGCTTGGCGGCCTTCATCAGCCCGCCCTTCTGGCCCATGGCGGTGGTCTGGGCGAGTGAGATCGTCGGAGACATCCAGCCCAACTCGCCGTGGGTGGAGATGACCGTCTCACCCGGCTGCAGGCTGGCCTCGAGCACGGGGAGCACGGTCCCCTTCACGGAGAAGTCCATGTCGTTCCCTTCTGCCGGGCCCGGCCTCGGCACACCGGGCCGTGTCGGCCACGGTCTACACGATGCGTGCGATCCACCGCAGGCATCCGGATTACCGTTCGGGCGGGGAGAGCACCGTGACCGACGAGACATCGACGACCATCGACGACGTCGGGTCGCGGTCATCGGCGAGCCGGTACCGGGAGGTTCCTTCCCGGTCGAGCGCGCTCCGGTTCGCCCTGGCCGGGTTCGTGGCGCTCGTGCTCGGCGCCCTGCTCGTGGCCTGGATCGCCCACGACCTGCACGCCGCCAATGCGCGCGACCTCCCGCTCAACCGGTGGTTCCACGACCGGGCCGCGTCGGGAGGGGTGGTCCACTCCCTCTCCGAGTGGGTGTCGTGGATCGGAGCGGGCGAGCGCACGGTCCCCATCGAGCTCGCGTTCGCCGGCGTGCTCGGGGTGGCCAACGGTCCGAGCCGGCTGTTCCTCGGCAAGCACTGGGTCACCGACATCCTCGGCGCCTGGCTCCTCGGCTCCGCCTGGCTGCTCCTGGTGTGGGCAGCGTTCCTCCTCTGGCTCGCCCCCCGTCGCGACGGCGAACCCCCGCCCCCGGGTGACCGGGTCGCCGGCGTTCCCCGGTCGTGAGCCGACCCGCAGTGGTTCAGGTCGCTTTCAGCCGCGGTGGTGCACAGTGTCCTACGTCGGCGCTCCCGGCCGGTGAGCCTCCCCCGCAGGCTCCCGGCCCCGAGCGCCGCACCGCGTCCGGGGTGGGTGCGGCCCCCGGGAGTCCACGGAGTCCACTGCCTCCGCCGGGTCTTGCGCCTGCGATCGTGACGGAATGCTGATCGTCGACGCGGCGAACGTGGTGGGATCCCGGCCCGACGGATGGTGGAGAGACCGGCCCGGAGCCGCCGCCCGGCTGGTCGAGCGGGTGACCCGGGCGGTGGACACCGGCGCCCTGGAGGAGCCGGTGACGATCGTGCTCGAGGGGTCTGCCCGATCGGGAGCGCCCACCACGACCGGTCCGGTGTGCGTGGTCCACGCTCCCGCCTCGGGCGACGACGCGGTCGTAAAACTCGTCCGGGCCCACGGGGGAACCGTCGTGACCGCCGACCGGGCCCTGCGCGAGCGGGTCCGCACGGCCGGGGGGACCTCGGTCGGCCCGTCGTGGCTGCTCGAGCGTCTTCCGGACCCACCGGGCACGACCCGCACGACGGAACGGGGGCCCCAGACCTGACGGTAGTGTCGGATCCGCATTCCACCGCCGAGGAAAGGGGTCGCCATGACCTTGCCCCTGATCGTGAGCGTCGACGACCACATCATCGAGCCGGCCGACATGTTCACGTCGCGGTTCCCGAAGAAGCTGCTCGACCAGGCCCCCCGCGTGGAGCGCCGCAACGTCATCAGCACGAAGATGGTCGGCGCGGGCGTCTACGAGCTCGTCGAAGGCCCGGAGGGTCGGCCGGCCGACTGCTGGATCTACGAAGACAACGTGATCTACGTGCAGAAGTCGCACGTGGCGATCCCCCACTGGGCCGTCCCCGGGGGCGACATCCGCCGGTTCGACAAGCTCCAGATGGACCTCACCTGCATCACCTACGACGACATGTGGCCCGGCTGCATCGACCAGCAGGCCCGCATCGCCGACCTCGCCGCCGCCGGCGTGGAGGCCTCCCTCGGCTTCCCGACCGCCGTGCGCTTCTGCGGTCAGGTGTTCCTGGAGGCCGCCGACAAGGACATCGCGCTCCTCGGCGTGCAGGCCTACAACGACTGGATGGTCGAGGAGTGGTGCGGCGGCACCAACGGTCGCCTGATTCCGCTCTGCATCGTCCCGCTCTGGGACGCCGAACTGGCTGCCGCCGAGATCCGGCGCAACGCCGCCCGCGGCGTCCGGGCCGTGTCCTTCAGCGAGATCCCGATCCACCTCGGCCTGCCCAGCATCCACAGCGGGTGGTGGGACCCGTTCTTCCAGGCCTGCGACGAGACGCGCACCACCGTGTGCATGCACATCGGCTCGTCGTCGAAGATGCTCGCCACCTCGGCCGACGCCCCGATCGCGGTGCAGGCGACCCTCACGTTCAACAACGCCATGGCCTCGCTCGCCGACTACCTGTTCTCCGGACTCTTCGTGCGTTACCCGAACCTCCGGGTGGCCTACTCCGAGGGCCAGATCGGCTGGCTGCCCTACGTGCTCGAGCGCGCCGACGACGTCTGGGAGAACCACGAGGGCTGGATGCACACCCGCTCGATCGTGCCCGAGCCGCCGTCGACCTACTACCACGACCACGTCTTCGGTTGCTTCTTCCGCGACAACCACGGCGTGCGTTCGATCCACGAGATCGGCGTCAACAACGTCACGTACGAGAGCGACTACCCGCACACCGACACCAACTGGCCTTTCACCGCGGAATACGTGGAGAAGGTCCTCGCCGACCTGCCCGACGAGATCGTCTACAAGGTGCTGCGCGGCAACGCCCTCAACATGCTCGGGCTCGACGACAACCTCCGAGTGGTCAACTAGCCCTCCCGTGGCGCGATCGGCCGCAGGAAAGGTCGCGCTCGTCACGGGCGCGAGCCGGGGCATCGGGAGAGCCGTTGCCTACCGCCTCGCGGCCGAAGGGGCCTCGGTGGCGATCTGCGCCCGGCCCAAACCCGGCTTCGCCGACCTGGGCACCCTCGACGACGCCCGCGACGAGATCGCGTCGCTCGGCGGTGCGGTGCTGGCGCTGCCGTTCGACCTCGCCGATCCCACCCAGGACCGCGCCACGCTGGTGGACGCGGTCGAAGACCGACTGGGCCCCGTCGACATCCTGGTCAACAACGCCGCCGGAGGTGGTTTCCGCCCCTTCCTGGAGTGGACCGACCGGCAGATGGCCCAGGTGCTCGAACTGAACTTCTGGGCGCCGTGGCACCTCATCCGCCGCACGCTCCCCGGCATGCTCGAACGGGGCTCCGGGTGGATTCTCAACGTGTCGTCGCAGACCGCCGAGGAGCCGCAGGGTCCACCGTTCCCCCCCACCCAGCCGGCGTCGATGGGCACGATCTACGGCGGGTCGAAAGCCTTCCTCAACCGCTGGACGATCAGCCTGGGAGCCGAACTCCACGGACGGGGCGTGGCCGTCAACACCGTCGCGCCCGAGGCGGCCGCGGCCACCGAGCTCCTGGTGGAGTACTCGAACCTCGCCGACTACCTCTACGAACCGCTCGACACCATGGCCGAGGCCGCCCTCGCGCTGTGCACCGCGGATCCGTCGGTGCTGACCGGGCAGGTCACCACCAGCCTGCAACTCCTCGCCGACCTCGATCGACCGGTCCACGACCTCCGGGGCGAGCACCTCGTGGAGGGCTGGCAGCCCGCCGACCTTCCGCCGCGGATCCACCGGATGCGCCAGCACTCGAGCGGTGAGATCACCGGCGCGCCGAGCAACGTCGACGAGGTCCTGGGCCGACGCCGGACCTGAGCGTCAGCTCCCCCTCGACACCGTGACCGCGCGGGCCGACGAGACCGAGGAGCCCGCCGAGGCGGCAGGCCGGGCCGAGGCGACCGCGGCCGACACCGAGCCGGTGGTCGCACCCGACGCGTCGTTCACCGAGGCGGTGGCGACACCGGTCGGAGCCGCCGCGGTCGACGACACCGCCGGATGGACGAGGGCGGCGCCAGCAGCGAACGCCACCGCCGCAGCCACGCTCCCGCCCGCGATCACCGCTCGGGCGCGCCGGGCCTGACGGCGCTGGCGCTCTTTCACGGCCTGGGCCCGGGCGACCCGCTCGGCGGTGGTGGTGCTGGTGCTGGGGGCGATGCGGCTGGTGCGGTCCATCGAAGGGGTCCTTCCCGACCCGTCGGTCCGGGTCGTTGGAACCATCGTCGACCGCCTCCGCGAGAGGAGTCGCAGGAGAACCTCAGAGGAACGTGAGAATCGCGACCCGGTCAGAGGCTGGTCGGGGCCCGGTCCGGGCCCCGGTCAGTCGGTCTCGGCGAAGACCGGGGGGACCCCACCCAGGCCGAGCTCGGCCACGCCCTCGAGCGCGGCGACCGGATCGTGCAACGAGGCCTGGTGCTCGAAGGTGTTGGGCAGGAAGCGCCAAGTGATGACGGCGGCGATCACGGCGAACGTGGCCCCGGCCGTGACGGCGACGTGGATGCCGTCGATGAACGCCGACTCGGCTCCCGACGCCAGGGCCCGCCCGAGGCCCGGGGGGACCGACTGCGCGACCCGCAGCGCACCCGCCAACGACGAGCGGGCCACGCCTTCCACGCTGACCGGCAACGATCGGGTCAGCGCGTCGACCGAGCCGCGGTACTGCGAGGCCGCGATGCTCCCCATGACCGCGACTCCCAGCGCGGCACCGAGCTCGCGCGACGCGTCGTTCATCGCCGAGCCCGAACCAGCCCGCCGCGTGGGCACGGCCGACATGATCGCCGCGGTGAGCGGCGACATCGTGAGCCCGAAGCCCGCGGTCGCGACCATCATCGGCAACACGATGAACGGATAGGACGTGCCGGTTCCGAGGATCCTCAGGGCGAAGAGCCCGGCCGCGTCGAGGAGCAGACCGAGGCCGACCACCCGGTTCGCACCGAACCGGGCGCTGAGGCGAGGAGTGAGGGGCGCGACGCAGATCATCACGGGTGCGGTCGGGAGCAACCGCACGGCCGCGCCGAACGGGCTGTAGCCGCGGACCAGCTGCAAGTACTGCGAGATCAGGAACATCACGCCGTACATCGACATGAAGATCAGGACCATGCCGGTCGTGCCGGTGCCGAAGGCCCGGTCTTGGAACAGTCGGATGTCGAGCATCGGCTCGTCGCGTCGCAGCTCCCAGAGCACGAACGCGAGCAGCACCACGCCTCCGAGCACGAAGGCACCCACCGTGGTGCGGGCTCCCCAGCCGTTGTCGGGTGCTTCGATCAGTCCGTAGACGATCGCCACGATGCCCACGGTCGACAACCCGGCCCCGATCGGATCGAGGCGTGCCTGCTCGGGATCACGCGAGCGCGGGAGGATGAAGATTCCGCCCACGAGCGCCAGCGCCACGATCGGCACGTTGATCAGGAAGATCGAGCCGTACCAGAAGTGGGTGAGGAGGAATCCGCTGGCAACGGGTCCGAAGCCGCCGGCCACGCCGGTGACCGTGGCCCACACCGCGATCGCCTTCGTGCGCTCGTGAGGCGGAAAGACGTTCACGAGGATCGACAGGGTCGACGGCATGATCAGCGCCGCCCCCACGCCCATCGCGCCCCGGCACGCGATCAGCTGCCACATGGAGTTCGAGCACGTTGCCACGACGCACGCAACCAGGAAGATGGCCAGGCCCAACTGCAGGGCACCCTTGCGCCCGAACCGGTCACCGAGGGCGCCGGTGGTGAGCAGGAGACCGGCGAACACCAGCGAGTAGGCGGTGATGACCCACTGGAGTTGCGACTGGGTGGCTTGCAGTTCACGCGACAGGGTGGGGACCGCGACATTGAGGCTGGAATTCCCCACGAAGACGATCAAGAGGCTCAGACAGAGCACCGCCAGGATCCACCACCGTCGCCGGTAGACGTCTGCCGGGCTCGGGTCCACCGGTCCAGGGTACGTTGACTCACCATGAGGACCCCGATTGTCACCACCACCGCCACCCTTGCATTGCTCGGCCTCGTCTTCTACGGATCCGTGGGCGCTCTCCCCGCCGGGGCCGCCACCCCGACCGCCCCGTCGACGACGACGGCAGCAGCAGCGACCAGCACCCCCACCCTCCTCCCGGTCGACGACGTGTCGTCCAAGGGCGGCATCACCCGGAAGGTGCTCGGCGCCGCGTCGCCGTCGAACGGTCCCGGCCAGTCGCTCTACCTCACCCGGGTGCGCATCGCACCGGGGGTGCCGCTCCCCGAGCACTTCCACGCCGGGACCCAGGTCTTCCGGGTGATGTCCGGGACCCTCACCTACACCATCGTCGAGGGCTCGGCGGTGGTCACGCGCAGCGGTGGGGCGTCACGCACGTATTTTGCGCCCACCACCCTCGAGCTCCAGCCGGGCGACGCGCTCGTCGAACCGCCCGGGATGGTGCACCGGGGCAAGAACGCGACCCGGCGTCCCGTCGTCACGGTGACGGCTGCGCTGCTCGCGAACACTGCCGGTCTGAGCACCCCTGTGGGTGCCGCGGTCGCCGGCACCGCCGTCGCCGGCACGTTCCCCTTGGCCCTCGACGCCAAGACCACCAACACGGTCGGTCCGGCCGGATCGCGCTCCTACGGCACCGTGGTCGAGCAGGGCGACACCACGATCGGCGGCGAGGCGGTCCGCCTCGACCTCACCGCGCAGATCAACTACACCGACGGGAGCGGACCCTGGACCGGGCTCATGACGCTCACCTGGCCCGACGGCACGACCCTGGGCGGCACGATCCAGGGCGCGACCGTGGCGACCAACGACGGAGGGGCCTCGTTCGTGGGCACGATCGGGGTCATCGGCGGCACCGGCCGCTTCGCGGGTGCCACCGGAGGTTCCGGCACGTACGTCGGGAGCCGGCCCGGGGCGCTCGGATCCCCGATCACCGCGACCATCGACCTCACCCTGGCCGACGGACGATCCTGACCGCGACCCCCACGGGGATCGCTCAGGAGATCGGGTTCTTCGGAACCGGTCTTCCACCCGTGACCGGGTTGAGGTCCACGATGCCGTCAGGCAGGACGTTGGTCGCGTCGTAGGCCGCCGGTGCATCGCCGTCGCCGGCCGTGAGCACCGGTGCGGTCCCGCCGCCCATCACCGGGAGCCCGGCCCGGTGGCCTGACCCAGCGAGGCCAGGGTGGGCCCCTTCGGGCACTTCGATGCCTTCGGCATCCGGGGAGGCGGGGTCGACCTTGGCCGCCCCGGCGGGCACGACCCCGATCGCCAAGAGCAGCGCGAAGACGACCACGAGCGGGAGACGTCACATCGTGGCACCCTCTTGACCCCCGTCACTCGGCTCGCAGGGCCGCCACCGGATCCATGCGGGCCGCCCGGGCCGCGGGGTACAGCCCAGCCAGCACGCCGATCAGGGTCGTGATGACGATCACGGCGACCCCCAGCCAGGGCGGGACCGAGATGATGTTCCGGCTGGTGAGCCCGTTCTTGGACAACTGGTCGTTGACGATCGGGTTGGCGCCCGCCGAGATCCCGTAGGCCACGGCGACGCCCACCACGCCTCCGAAGAAGCCGAGCAGAGCGGCCTCGAGGGTGAACAACCGGCGGACGACACCACGTGACGCGCCGACGGCCCGCATCACCCCGATCTCCCGGGTGCGCTCGAGGATCGACATCACCATCGTGTTGATCACCCCGATGGCCGCCACGAGGAGTGCGATCGCGCCGATGCCGCCCAACACGAAGCCGATGATCTGGAAGGCGCGCTTCTGCTTGTCGATCTCGTCCTGGGCGATGGCGGTGCCCGGACCCAGCGCCCGGATCGCCTTGGCGACCCGGGGCACGTCGTCGGCGCGCTCGGCGACCGCCAAGAGTGCGCCGTAGCCCTGGGCCGGGATCGTCGACACGATCGAGGTCGTCGTCTGGTTGTTGGGGCCCCTGGAGAACTCTCGCTGGGTCGAGAGGTCGTTGGCCCATTTCCACGACGGATAGATGAAGTTGTCGTCGGACTGGTCGGTGACGCCGGTGATCTTCGCCGAGAACGTCGTGGGCTGTCCCTGCGGCTTCTGACCCGGGTCGTTGCCGTTGCCCTGAGGTGGTTCTGGAGATCCGAGGCCCTGGTACCACTCGCGGGTCACCATCTGGACGGTCTGGCCGACGGCGTCGGCGGGCTTCGAGAAGCCCCACGACCGGGCCTGGCTGGCGGAGATCGCGATCGTGCCGGGGGCGTTCTGGTCGTCGACCCACTTCCCCGCCACCATCACGTGGGGCACGGCGTCCGACGGCTCGTAGGCCGCCACCGCCCCCTCGAGGCGCCGGTCCTGCCCGTTGACCGTGACGTGATCGAAGACCTGCGGGAAGAGCATCCGGGCGACGGCCCGCACCCCGGGGACCTGCGAGACCTTCGTGACCATGGCGTCGTCGAGGATCACCCCGCTCGACGAGTCACCCTGGTTGGCGCCGTTGCCCCCGAGAGCGTCGCGGAACCGGATGTCGGCCTGCGCCGTCACGACGACCTGGAGGTCTTGGCCGCTGGACGTGGACTGCGCCGTGGCGAAGTTCTGGGCCGAGGTGACCAGGGTGAGCATGACGGTGACCGAGAGCGCGCCGATGAACACGGCGAACACCGTGAGCAGCGTGCGCAGCTTCTGGCGACGAAGGTTGGTGAAGGCGGTGCGGAAGACGTCGCCGAGTTTCATCCCTGCACCTCCCGGGTGATCGCGCCGTCGCGCACATGGAGGACCCCGTCGGCCCGGCGGGCGACGTCGGCGTCGTGGGTGATGATCAGGAGGGTCGCCCCCCGCTCACGCACCGAGGCGATCAGCAGGTCGAGGATCTCGGCGCCCCGCTGCGAGTCGAGGTTGCCGGTCGGTTCGTCGGCGATGATGAGCTGGGGCTGGTTGACCAGGGCTCGGGCGATGGCGACCCGCTGGCGCTGGCCACCCGAGAGTTGCGTCGGGAGGTGGCCGGACCGGTCGGCGAGGCCGACGTCGGCGAGGACCGCCTCGGCGCGCGCCCGGCGCTTCGACCGCTTGACGCCGGCGAAGGCGAGCGGCATGGCCACGTTCTCCGCGGCCGTGAGGTGCGGCTGGAGGTTGAAGCTCTGGAACACGAACCCGATCGCCGTGTTGCGGAACGAGGACAGCTGGCGGTCGCTGGTCTGCTCGAGCACGTGGGGCCCGACGCGCACCGATCCTGCGTCGGGCCGGTCGAGTCCACCGATGACGTTGGCCAGGGTCGACTTCCCCGACCCGGACGGTCCGGTCACAGCGACGACCGACCGGCTCGCGATGGCGAGGTCCACCCGGTCGAGCGCGTGGATGGTCTCGTCGCCCACGCGGTAGGTCTTGGAGACCCCCCGCATCTCCACGATGGTGTCCATGCTGGCTCCCCCCGAAGTTCCAGGAAACAGCGTATTCCAGGGGGATTCAGCGTGAGAGCAACTGCACCACGAGGGCGCGAAGGTGCTCGCGGGCGACGGGAAGGCGCTCGGCGGACCCCAGACCTTGGGTCGGGCGGTGCTGCCCGGCCTTCCAGACGGAGAGGCCGAGGGTCAGCCACCCCACCACCGCGCCGTCGAGGCCGACCTCGGTGGCGGTGAGTGGCGCCTCGCCCGGTCGCAGTTCGGTCCGGGCCGCGCCCACCAGGCGCTGGAGGTTGTCGAAATTGCGCCGCCCGGCCGCCGCGAGGCGGGCGTCGACCCCGGCGACATTGGGAGCGTCGCCCCCCGAGAACACGGTGGGGAAGTCGAGCACTGCGGCGAGCCCGGGGTTGGCCGAGGTCCAGTCGACCTGGGCGTCGATCCAGGCGAAGAGCCGGTCGACCGCCGACGGCCCGGCCTCGGACGCCGCCGCGAGGTGGTCGACGTAGCGCTCGTACCCGAGAGCCATCGCCTCGAGGACAAGGCCCTCACGGTTGCCGAAGTGGTAGTTGACCAGGGCCTTCGAGAGGCCCAGGGCCGCGCAGATCTCGTTGGGATGGACCCGGACCGGACCCAGGGTGGCGAGTTGGGCGAGCGCACCCTCGATCAGGGCCGCGCGGGCTTCGTTCCGGACCACGACCTGCGACATCGGCCTGACGATAGCCCCTGGCACCCAGCGTGGTTGAACTGCGTTCAGGGGCGGACCCTGTTCGTCGGTCGGGGTAACCTCACCACCCTTCGTCGAGCCGATCTCGGTGGCGAGGTTCACCACCACTTCGATCTCCGGCGGCACGGCCTTCGGCACCGCCCATCCGGATCTGGGGGCTCCCATGCGCCGACTTCTCCGCCCGACCCTCGCCCTTGCCACCTGCACCGCGGCCGTCGTGGCGGCGGTCGGGGTTGCCATCGGACCCGCCGGCGCGACCCCCACGACCACCACGACGTCGGGCGTCGCCCGAGTCGTCGAGGCCCAGACCGATCCGATCAACGCCCCGGGCCAGACGCTCACCCTGCAGCGGGTCACCATCCAACCCCACACCCAGCTCGTGGAGCACTTCCACCAGGGCACCCAGCTCGCCCGGATCCTGCGCGGTCGGCTCACCTTCCACGTCGTCTCCGGTTCGGTACAGGTCACCGGCAAGGACGGTCGGCCCCGCACCGTGTCCGGACCCGAGACCGTGACGCTCCAGCCCGGTGACCAGCTCGTGGAGATCCCGCCGGTCGTGCACTACGGCGCCAACGACACCGCCAGGAAGGTCGTGATCCAGGTGGCGGCCCTCATCGAGCAGGGTGCCCCGCTGGCCACCCCCACGGCACCGGCGACGCCCACCATCTCGCTCACCACCGAGATCAACTCGATCGAGAAGGTCCTCACCCCCATCGGCACCACCACCTACGGGTGGAACCACCTCGTCGGTACCGCCACCCTCGACGCGCAACCCGTGCTCTGCGACATCCTCGGCAACGTCAACTACGTGAACGGTCTTGGGCCGTTCTTCGGCTTCGTCACGTTCACGTTCGCCGACGGCTCCCAGATCGCGACCCAGATGCTGGGCCGGGCCACCCAGGCTGCCGACGGGTCCAGCCACGTCGAGGCGCCGCTCCAGATCTTCGCCGGCACGGGGCGCTTCGCCGGGGCCACCGGCGGCGGTTTCTTCGACGGGACCCGCACCGGGGCGGTCGGTGCGCCGGTGGCGTCGTCGTTCACCCTTGCGCCCGTCGTGAAGTAGCGCCCGTCGGGGATGGGTCGTCCGGTCAGGACGGCACGTTGAAGTTGGCGTGCGACGTCATCCGCCAACGGTTCGCCGTCCACCGGTACGTGGACAGGCGAGGAGCGACCCCGGCCCGTTGGGAGACCCCGTCGATCGTGGAGTCAACGTCGACCCCCCACCGCACCGTCAGGACGTCGCCACGCTGACGGGCCTCCAGGACGGGATCGATCGTGAAGGTGGTGACCTTCGCCGGGTTCGCGAGATACTCGCTCCGGTCGGCTCCGCTGCCGTCGGTGCGCTGGATCTGGAAGGTCGGGTCGAGGAACTTGGCCAGGCCCCGGGTGTCACCCCGCTGGAGGAGGGTCAAGAACTCCGTCGAGAGCCGACGACCCTCGGCCGCCGGATCCTTCAGGTGGGGCGCCGTCGCTGCGTGGGCCGGACCGGCGAAGCCGATCACGACGACGAGCGCGGAGGCGAGGATCGTCCCGGCCCGCCGGAGAATGAGGCGGCGTCGCATCGCACCAGGATAGGAAACCGTGGCCCGTTCCCGAGGATGGACGAACCCGGTTCCGGTGACCACAATCATCCCGTGTCGCATCGACCCCACCGACCCGACCGGCACCACCGGCTGCGCGAGCTGACCACGCTCTTCCTCCGACTGGGCGCCACGGCGTTCGGAGGGCCGGCGGCGCATCTCTCGTTGATGCGCCACGAGGTGGTCGAGCGGCGAGGCTGGGTCACCGACGGCGAGTACGCCCGGCTCGTGGCACTCGCCAACCTCGTGCCCGGTCCGAGCTCGACCGAGGTCGCCATGCACGTGGGTCGGATCCGGGCCGGCCGGCGCGGGCTGGTCGTGGCCGGCGTCGCGTTCCTCCTCCCCGCCTTCGTCATGATCACCGCCCTCGCCTGCATCTACGTTCGCTACGGCGACCTGCCGAGGTTCCGGGCGACGCTGGCCGGGATCGCCCCCGTCGTGGTCGTGCTGGTCGTGGACGCGGTGGCCCGCCTCGCCCGGACCTCGATCCGCACGTTCACGCACGCCGCGCTCGGAGCGGTCGCGATCGGCGCCTCGTTCGCCGGTGTCCACGTGCTCGCGATCCTCGTCGCGGCCGGAACCGTCGCCTGGCTGGTGTGGCGGATCCCGCAGGGGCGCACAGGGGGTGCCCTCGGCCTGCTGGTCGTGGGCGCCGTCCCGGCATTCGAAGCCGTGGGCCCGGCCCTGGCCGTCGCCGGACCCGTGACGCTCGGCCCACTCTTCCTCGTGTTCGTCGAGATCGGTTCCGTGCTCTACGGCAGCGGGTACGTGCTCTTCGCGCTCCTCGAGCAGGTGCTGGTGCATCAGCACCACTGGCTCGGCCAACAACGACTGCTCGATGCGATCTCGGCCGGCCAGGTCACGCCCGGTCCCCTCTTCACCACGGCCACCTTCATCGGGTACACGCTGCGAGGGTTCCCGGGCGCGGTGGTGGCCACCGTCGGCATCTTCCTCCCTGCCTTCGCCTTCGTCGCCCTCACCGACGTCGTCGTCACCCGCCTGCGCGATCGGCCGGGCTTCGCCGTGGTGCTCGACGGGGTGGTGGTGGCGTCGCTCGGCCTCATGGCCGCCGTCGCCGTGGTCCTCGGCCGCCACGCCTTCGTCGACGCGGGCACGGTGCTGATCGGCGCCGGGGCCGCGACCCTCCTCTGGTGGCGGCGCCTCAACCCGGTCTGGCTGCTGCTGGGAGCCGGAGCCGTGGGCCTGGCCTTCGTCCACCTCGGCTAGGTTCTGCCGTCCGAACGAACCAATCCGCACCGAGGAGTCCACCGTGTCGGAAGGCCTGCTGAAGGGAATCCGGATCGTCGAGAGCTCGATGCTCGGACCCGCCGAGATGGGTGGGTTCCTCGCCGACCTCGGCGCCGACGTCATCAAGATCGAGCCGCCCGGTGGCGACTACGGCCGCCAGATGACGTGGCCGATCGTCGAGGGCAACTCGCTCCTCTCGCTGCACTGCAACCGCAACAAGCGGTCCGTCACCCTCGACCTGCGCAAGCCCGAGGCCGTCGAGATCTACCTCGAGCTCATCCGCGACGCCGACGCGGTCATCGAGGCCATGCGCCCCGGCGCACTGGCCCGCCGCGGACTGACCTTCGCGAAGATGCAAGAGGTGAACCCGAAGATCGTGTTCTGCGGGATCTCGGGCTACGGCGCCACCGGCCCCTACAAGGACATGCCGTCGCACGGCATCGCCTACGACTCCTGGGCCGGCACCTTCAACCCGGCCTACACCGACGACGGCTTCCCCTACATCCCCGAGCACGCCTCGATGGGCATCCACGCCGGACCGCTCATGGGCGCGTTCGGCATCCTCGCGGGCATCGTGCGCGCCCGCGAGACCGGTCGCGGCTGCGAGATGGAGATCGCCCAGTCCGACGCCGCGGCGTACATGGACTGGTACCGCATCGAGTCGTGGAAGGCCTACGAGCGTCCGCAGTCCGAAGTCACCGGCAACGCCTCCGACAACTACGAGCGCCGCGCACCCGGCACCGCCGGCATGGCGCCCGGGGTGCGCTACCAGATCTACGAGTCCTCCGACGGCCACGTGCTGTTCATGGCTTCGGAGCAAGCGTTCTGGAAGAACTTCTGTGAGGGCGTCGGACGCCCCGAGCTCTTCGAGCGGTGGCCCGGCAGCAAGTACGCCGACCACGCCCGCGACAACCTCGAACTGCGAGGGATCCTGCTCGAGATCTTCCGCGCGCGGACGAGCGCCGAGTGGATCGCGTTCGGCAACGAGCACAACACGCCGATCGCTCCGTGCAACACGCCCCAGACCATCATGGACGACCCGCAGTTCCAAGCGCGGTTCACCTGGTATCCCGCTTCGCAACTGGTGGCCGAGATGCTGCCCTTCCCGCTCAAGGTGGCCGGCGAGAACGAGGTCGACCTCGTGCGCGCTCCCGATGCGGGCGAGCACACCGACTCGGTGCTCGCCGACGTGCTCGGCTACGACGCCGCCCGCATCGCGGCGCTCCACGAGGCCGGTGCGCTGGGCGACTGACCGATCCGACCGCCGGCGACATCGGCGAACGACCAGGAGGACGACATGGGGACCATCTGCGTGACGGGCTCGGCCTCGGGCATGGGGTTGGCCACGGCTGAACGCCTGCGGGCCACGGGCCACACCGTGATCGGCGTCGACGTCCGTGACGCCGACGTCGTCGCCGACCTCGGCACCCCCGACGGACGGGCCGCGGCGCTCGCCGGGATCGAGGCAGCCTGCAGCGGGGTGCTCGACGGGTTCGCACCGTTCGCCGGCATGGGGGGGCTCCCCGACCGGGCCGGCTCCCTGGTCGCCTCGGTCAACTACTTCGGTACGGCAGTCCTCCTGGAGGGACTCCGACCCCTCCTGGCCCGGGGCACCGATCCCGCGGTCGTCGTGATCAGCTCCAACTCCATCACGTGTCAACCCAACGTCCCCCGCGACCTTGTCGACGCGTTCCTCGCCGGTGACGAATCTCGTGCCCGTGCCCTCGCCGACGAGCACGGCTCGGTAAACACCTACCCGGCGTCGAAGATCGCGCTCGCCTGGTGGGTCCGCCGCGAAGCGGTCGGAGCCGACTGGGCCGGAGCCGGGATCCGGCTCAACGCCATCGCTCCCGGACTGGTCGACACCGCACTCACCGCGGAGCAGCGCGCCGATGCCACCATGGCGCCCCTCATCGCCCAGTTCCCCATCCCCCTCGGCCGGGGTGGCCGGGCCGACGAACTCGCCGCAGTGGTGGAGTTCCTCCTCGGGCCCGGCGGTTCGTTCTTCTGCGGCTCCGTGATCTTCTGCGACGGTGGCACCGACGCGCTCCTACGCGGCGACGCCTGGCCGGCGATCTGGGAGCTCTGAGGCGCGACCTCAGCCCTCCATCAGGGCCGCGAGCTCCGCCACGGCCCGACGCGGGTCGGGCCCGAACGGCATCAGGAACACCGTCTCGAAGCCCAGGTCGCGGTAGTCGTCGAGCCGTCGCCGGAAGGCGTCGGGATCGGCGCGCGGATCGTCCATCCAGAGGATCGTCCGGGCGATCTCCGACGGGTCGCGCTCCTCGGCGTCGCAGTGCCTTCGGAGCACGTCGAGCTTGTGGCGCAGCACGTCGGGCTCGAACGAGGCGATGTTCCACGCGTCGGCGTAACGGGCGACGATCCGGAGCGTGGTGCGCTCACCTCCACCGCCCACCATCACCGGGGGGTGGGGCTGCGCAATCGGTCGCGGAACGCCGAGGGTCTCGGTGAGCCGGTGGAACGGGCCGTCGAACGGGCCGTCGTCGCCGGACCAGAACCGGAGACAGATCTCGATCGCCTCCTCGAGGCGGGCCAGGCGCTCCCCCGCGGGCGGGAAGTCGAGGCCCAGCACGGCGTGCTCCCGGGCGTACCAGGCACCGCCGGCGCCGAGCATGGCCCGCCCTCCCGACAGCACGTCGAGGGTGGCGACCGTCTTGGCCAGCACTCCCGGGTTGCGGAAGAGCACTCCCGAGACCAGCAGACCCAGGGTGACCCGCTCGGTGTGCGCGGCGGCGAAGGCCAGCCCGGCGTAACCCTCGAGGATCGGGTCGGTGGGGTCCACGAACCCCTCGGCTTGGATGAAGTGGTCCATCAACGTGAGGTACCGCGCGCCCGCCGCCTCGGCATCACGAGCCACCGCGGCGAGCGTGGCACCGGTGGCCGCCGGCCCGCCCTCCCAGTCGAACGTGCACACGTGGATCCCGAAGTCCATGGCGTCACGGTAATCCCGGTGGTGCCGGGACCCACGGTAGGGTCCGGGCCGCATGCGACACGAGATCGGCGACTTCCAACGACTCGAGGTGTGGCGCGACGGGCACGTCGGGTGGATCGTCTTCAACCGGCCCGAAGCGGCCAACGCGCTCGACGCCGTGATGTTCCGGGAGCTCGAGGAGGCCTGGCTCGCCCTCGACGCCGACCCCGAGGTACGGGTGATCGTCAACACCGGGAACGGGCGGGCGTTCCAGACCGGGCTCGACCTGGTCCAGGTCGCCAAGGACCCCGCGGCCCTGCGGGCCGTGTCGCGCCAGACCCGCGACTTCGAACTCCGCTTCACCTCCTGGCAGGTCGGGGTCCGCAAGCCGGTGATCGCCGCCGTGAACGGTGTGTGCGCCGGCGGCGGGCTCCACTTCGTCGCCGACGCCGACATCGTGATCGCCGCGGCCGACGCCACGTTCACCGACCCCCACGTCTCGGTCGGTCAGGTGAGTGCCTTCGAGACCATCGCCCTCGTGCGCCGGTCACCCATGGAGCCGGTCCTGCGGATGGCCTTCACCGGTCGGCACGAGCGGATGAGCGCCCAGCGGGCTCACCAGCTCGGGCTCTGCTCGGAGGTCGTCGACCCGCCCGAGGGTCTCCGGGCCGCCGCCGCCGACCTGGCCGCCAAGATCGCCCGCAACTCACCCACCGCCATGGCGATCACCAAGCGGGCCCTGTGGCAGTCACTCGAACGCGACCTCACCCCAGCGTGCGAGGCCGGGGCGCGCGACCTCGCGCTGATGTGGGGTCACCCCGACCAAGAGGAAGGCCCGGCGGCATTCGCCGAGAAGCGCGAGCCCGCCTGGACCCCTCTCGCCGTTTCGACCGAACCACCCGCCCGCACGGAGGACCCCCGATGACCTACGGCAACTACAAGACCCTGGTGGTCGAGCGTCAGGGCCACATCGGCTGGCTCATCTTCGATCGCCCCGAACAGCTCAACGCCATGAACAACACCATGCGCGACGAGCTAGCCGACGCCTGGATCGAACTCGACCGCGACCCCGAGGTGCGGGTCATCGTCCACACCGGGAACGGGCGCGCCTTCCAGACCGGGGTCGACGTCATGGAGATCGCCACCGACGGCGTCGGCTTCGAGCGCTACCGCGACTCGATGGAGAACTTCGACGTGCACTTCACCGCCTGGCACCAGCAGGTCTGGAAGCCCGTGATCTGCGCCGTCAACGGCATCTGCGCGGGAGGTGCCTTCCACTGGGTCGCCGACTCCGACATCGTGATCGCCTCCTCCGACGCCCAGTTCTTCGACCCCCACGTTTCGGTCGGACAGGTCGTGTCGATCGAAGCGATCGGCATGATCCGCCGCATGCCGGCCGAGGCCGTGATGCGGATGGCCTTCGTCGGGAAGTACGAGCGGATGAGCGCCCAGCGCGCCTACGAGCTGGGGATGATCAGCCAGATCGTCGATCCGCCCGAGCAGCTCCGCGAGGAGGCGCAGAAGCTCGCCGAGATGGTGGCGAAGAACTCGCCGACCGCCATGCGCCAGACCAAGAAGGCGCTGTGGGGCGCGCTCGAGGCGGGCCTCACCGACGCCTGCAAAGCCGGCGCGCAGCACCTCGTCGCCATGTGGGGCCACCCCGACCAGGAGGAGGGCCCGGCGGCGTTCGCGCAGAAGCGCGACCCCGACTGGGTGCCCTTGTCCCGCGAGGACTGACCGAGGACCGGCTCAGGGGCGCACCATGCGCGACCACGGGCCGAGCGACGGGTCGCGCAGGAACCGCACGACCAGACCCGTCCACGACCGGTACGACACCAGCGGGTCGTAGGTCTCGCGCGCCAGGGCCCGCAGCGCCGGCAAACGGTGCCACGGGATCCCGGGAAAATCGTGGTGCTCGTTGTGGTAGCCCACGTTGAACGCCACCCGGTTCAACGGTCCGTAGTACGAGTAGGTCTCCTGGTCCGGCGCGGTCACCACGTGTTCTTGGATCCATCGCCCGCCCACCGGGTGGAGGCCGAGTGCGAAGACCGTGGCCAGCACCAGGTAGACGAGGGCCTTGGGCCCCCACAGCAGCACGATGGCGACGTCGACCGCGGCGATCACGGTGAAGTTGGCGACCACCCAGGCGTCACGGGTCTTGGCGACGGTCACCCGCAACGGACGCAGGCCCTGCATGAACCCGAGGCCCCCCAGCCACAGGAACTTGCGCCACACCACGTTGCCCACCAGGCGCGCCTCGGTGCGGCCGGCAATGTCGGCGTCGAGGTCGTAGTCACCCTGATTCGCGTGGTGGAGAAGGTGGTAGTGGCGGAAGGTGATGGCACTCGGGAACCCGAGCGCCAGGTCGCCGACGATCGCGAGGGCGAGGTTGCCCGACTTCCAGCGCAGCGCCAGGTTGTGGGCGCAGTCGTGGATCAGCACGAACAGGCCGTGGCTCACGAACGCACCCACGACGTAGGCGGCCACCACGACCCACACCCACCCGGTGTGGGAGAGCAGCCAGGCCGACGCCACCTGGAACGCGACCAACGCCACCACCACGACCGCCGTCCAGGGGTTGCGACCGTAGAGCGACCGGACCTCGGGGTGTTGCTCGAGGATGCCGCGGGCCCGTTCGGGGTGGGGCTGGGCCGCGCTGGTGTGGACGAAGTCGCGGGACGGAGCAATGGTGGTCACGGTGATCCTGACGGGGGGCCGGGGGGACGGGGAGAACAGGAGAACGGGGTGAGAACGAACGAGAGGAGGAGCAGCAGGCCGACCGCGGATCAGCTCCGCGGGACGTCCTGCCAGGGTGCGTCCTGCCACGGGTCGGGCTCGCGTGGCAGACCGAGCACCCGCTCGCCGAGCACGTTGCGGTTGACTTCCGACGTGCCGCCCTCGATGGAGTTGGCGCGGCTGCGCAGGAACCCGAAGGTTTCGCGCGGGTAGTCGAAGGGTGCGCCGTCCCAGGCGAGCGCGTCCAGGCCGAGGAGGTCGACGGCGAGCTCCTGGGTTCGCTGGTTGATCCCCGCGCTGGCGACCTTGCCGACCGAGGACTCGGGTCCGACCCGTCCGGCCCGGGCGTTGTCGCGCACCCGCACGTTGGTCCAGCGGCGGATCCGCTCGAGCGACCACAGCTCCGCGAGGCGCTGGCGCACGACCGGATCGGACGCGTGACCGCGATCCTTGGCCAGGGCGATCAGGCGGTCGACCCCGGAGCCTCCGATGCGATCGACCCCACCCGAGCCGGGGCCCGCAACCATCTGGCGCTCACCCGAGAGTGTGGCATTGGCGACCTTCCACCCCTCGCCCTCGGCCCCGATGCGGTTGGTGTCGGGAAGCCGGGCGTCGTCGAGGTACACCTCGTTGAAGTCGTGCTCGCCGGTGATCTGGATGAGCGGGCGGACCTCCACGCCGTCCTGGTGCATCGGCAGCAGGAAGTACGTGATGCCGCGCCGCTTCTGTGCACCGGGGTCGGTACGCGCGATCAGGAGCCCGTAGTCGGCGAAGTGCGCCCAGGTGCTCCAGACCTTCTGGCCCGTCACCACCCACTCATCGCCGTCGCGCACCGCGCGCGTCGCGAGTGACGCCAGGTCGGACCCGGCGCCGGGCTCGGAGAACAGCTGACACCAGATCTCCTCGTTGCGCACGATGGGCGCCAGGAACCGGGCCTTTTGCTCATCGGTGCCGTGGGCCAGGATCGTGGGGCCGGCCAGGTTGAGGCCCAGGATGTTCAACCGACCCAGGTTGTAGGGGGCCAGCACCGCCTCGACGGCGCGCGCCAGCGGGCTCGGCAGGCCGAGACCTCCGTACTCGCGAGGCCACATCGGCGCCACGAGACCTGCGTCGGCCAGCGTCGGGTACCAGGCCTCGTACTCGGTGCGCGGCCGAACCTCCCGGATCGCGGCCGCACCGCCACGGGCGGCAGCGTCGCGCCACGCGACCGGCACGTTGGCCTCCACCCAGTCCTCGACCACCGCCACCGCCTCGGCCTCGGTGGATTCCGGGGTGATCTCCAGCCAGTGGAAGGTCACGCGGTGGCTCCGTCCGGGTCGGGGGTCGCCGTCGCGACCAGCTCGCGACGGAGCACCTTGCCCACGTCGTTGCGGGGCAAGGCGTCGACCGTGAGGAACCGGGCGGGGACCGCGTAGGGCGCCAAGCGCTCACGACACCGACGCGCCAGCACCTCGGAGTCCACGGTGGCCCCGGCCGACGCAACGATCCAGGCCCAGGGAACCTCGCCGAGGCGCCGGTCGGGCACCCCAGCCACGCACACGTCGGCGACCGCCGGATCCTCCCGCAGCACCTCTTCGACGTCACCCGGGTAGACCTTCAACCCGCCCCGGTTGATCGCGTCGGAGACCCGGCCGTCGATCCAGAGGAACCCCTCGGCGTCGAAGTGGCCGATGTCGCCCGTACGCAAGAAGCCTTGGTCGTCGAGTCGGGTGTCGAGCTCGAGGGTGTCGGAGGCGTAGCCGCGCATCACGAACGGGGAGCGGGCCCAGATCTCACCCGGCTCGTCGACCTCGGCGTCACTGCCATCGGGGCGCACGATCCGGACGTCGATGCCGTCGTGGGGTCGCCCGACCGACCCGAGTTTGGCGTCGCCGTAAGTGCGGGTGTCGTCGGCGGTCCAGCCGACGATCTCGCCGCCGAGCTCGGTCTGGCCGTAGGAGTTGAGCACCGTCACCCCGAACCGGTCGCGGAAGCGCCGCGCCTCGAGGGGTGACAACGGTGCCGTGCCGCTGCGCACGAACCGCAACGGCTCGAGGTTGGTGACGGCCGGGTCGTCGGTGAGCATGGTGATCATGGGTGGGGCGAGGACGGCCGACCGGAGACCGAACTCGCGCACCGCACCGGCGAACTCGCCGGTCGAGAACGGGTGGAGCAGGATCACCGCGGCACCGAGCTGCGCAGCGAAGATCGTGTTGTAGATGCCACCCCAGAGCGCCAGCGGCATGGGAACGAGATTCGGCATCGGGACCCGGTCGGTGGCACCGCCGGCGCTCGCCGACCCACCCCGGATCTTGTCGAGGGCCGACCGCACCGACGCCAGGACCGACCCGTGGTCGAGGAGCACCCGCTTGGGCGGTCCGGTGGTGCCCGACGTCGTCATCACCAGGGCGACGCCCTCGGCGTAGTGGCGCGCCTCTCCCACCCGGGCCACCACCTGCGCGACCAGCGACTCGTCGTCGTTGGACGGCCGCACCGTCACCGACGGACGGACGTCGGCGACGAGCCGCTCGATCTCGGGTTCGGGCAACCGCGGGTTCAGCGGGGCGCAGACGGCTCCCGCGCGCCAGATCCCGAAGAGCATCACCACGCCTGCGGGCGACGAGGGTACGAGGGCGCTCACGGCGGTGCCCGGCACGGCCCCCGCTCGGCGCAACCGGTCCGCGAGGTCGTCGGCCGCCGTCGAGATCTCGGCCCGCGTCCAAGAGTGGCCGCGCCAGTGGACGAGCGGTCGGTCAGGAGTCGGATCGGCCGCAGGCGGCGGCAAGAGGTCGGAGAGGTCGGGGTCGTCGGTCATGGTCGCTCAGTGGAGGATCGAGGCCAGGCCCCAGGCGAACACGAGCAGTCCCACCACCAGGAACGCCACCGACCGGGTCACCGGCGCCTGGTCGAGCTTTCCGGTGGAGGTCTTCACCTGCTCGCGGACCGGGCTCCCCGGCCGCGTCCTGACGACCGCCTCCCGGGCGGCGCGGCGCTGGTCGGCGCTCCGCCGGACCAAGGCGTAGGCGTTCGCGACGAACAGCGCGGCGCCCATGGCCGTGACCAACTCGAGCAGGACGTCGCGGTAGAAGTCCACGGACCCATCGTAGGGGTGCTCGCCCCCCGGAATCCCCTTGCGGGCGGGCGCCGGTGCCCTCCAGTGGGGCAGGTCAGCGGAAGACCATCCGGACGATCCCGAGGATGGTGAGCAGCCCGACCAGGCCGGTCCCGACCGCCAGACGCTGGACGAGCCCCGCCACCGCGGCCGGCTCGGCGGATCCGGCGCCGTCGAGGGCGGCGAGCAACTTCCGGCCCGACGCCAACACCATCCCGTGGAGCACCCCCATCACCAGGACCCACACGACGAGCGACTGCCAGACCCAGCCCTGGGAGAGGGAGTAGGCGTGGTCGCTCAGCCCTACGAGCCCGAACCCGAAGACCGGGATGGCGAGCACGAACCAGCCCGCCAGCTTCGTCATCCGGACCTGGGTCTCCACCAGCAGCCGAGCCCCGGGCCCGGGGTTGCGTCGGACCTGGGCCGCGAACACGGCGCCCAGGGTCACCGCACCCAGTCCGATCACGACGGCCAGGAGATGGAGGACGAGGACGATCTGGTAACTGGTGCTGTCGACGGCGGCCAGGTGCACGGTGCTCCCCTTCGTGGACGGGTGTTCGCAGAGAAGTGTGGCCGCTCGTACCCGGTCGGTGGGGAATGCGTGCTACACCGGCGCCGTGCGCCTCATCGTCGCCCGCTGCTCGGTCACCTACGAGGGCCGACTGGGAGCCCGGCTCGAGCCGGCCCTGCGCCTGTTGGTCTGCAAGGCCGACGGCTCCATCGCCATCCACTCCGACGCCAAGGCGTACAAGCCCCTCAACTGGATGAACCCGCCGTGCTCGATCACGGAGGCCGAGGGCGTCATCACCGTGGCCAACCCCAAGGGCGAACGCCTGGTCGTGGAGCTCCACGAAGTGGTCTCCGACCAGGTCTTCGAGCTCGGAGAGGATCCCGGCCTCGCCAAGGACGGGGTGGAGGCCGAACTCCAGGCCCTCATCGCCGCGCGCGTCGAGGCCCTCGGCCCCGGACTGCGCCTGGTGCGGCGCGAGTTCCCGACCGACGTCGGGCCGGTCGACCTCCTCTGCCGCGACGCCGACGGCCACGCGCTCGTGGTGGAGATCAAGCGCATCGGCGAGATCGCCGGGGTCGACCAGCTGCTCCGGTACCAGGAGCGACTCGACCGCGACGTGTCGCTCGCTCCCACGCGGGGCATGTTCGTGGCCACGCGGATCAAGCCTCAGGCGCGCGTCTACGCCGAGAGCCGGGGTGTCGCCTGCGTGGAGGTCGACCTCGAGGAGCTCCGCGGGAACGCCCCCGACACGCTCCGGCTCTTCTGACGGTCGGAGTCGGTCAGGCGCCGGCGGGCACCGCGACCGTGGTGGTGTCGCGGCCCGAGCGCATGAGGGTTCCCGGCACTGCGCCGGTCCCCGCGCCGGCCCGCACGGTCTCGACGCCGTTCACGAACACGTGCTCCACGCCCACCGAGTCCGCCACCAGACGCTTGTTGTCCCCGGGGAGGTCGGGGGTCATCCGGAACTGCCCGCAATCGACCATGGCGGGGTCGAAGACGAACAGGTCGGCGAAGCCGCCCTCCGCGATCCGACCCCGGTCGCGCAGGCCGAACAGGTCGGCGGGCGCCGACGTCATGAGTCGGATCGCCGTCTCCATCGGCGCGAGCTGCCGACCCCGGAGGCAGTCGGCGAGCCACGCCGTGGCGTACGGCGCTCCGCACATACGGTCGAGGTGGGCGCCGGCGTCGGAACCGCCGATGAGGACGCGGGGGTCCTCCCAGATCTCGGAGCGCAACGTCCAGCTCGCGGTGTCGTCGTCGCCCGCCGAGGGCCAGAGCACCGTCCGCAGGTCGTCGGCGATCACGACGTCGAGCAGGGCGTCGAAGTCGTCGATCCCGCGCTCCCGGGCGACCTCGGCCACCGTCCGACCGGCGAGCCCCTCGTTGGCCTCCGAGAAGGTGTCGCCGATCCGGTAGCCACCCCACCCGGTGAGCCGCCGCACGACGCCGGCCTCGGGCGACTTCGCGCGCTCGTTCATCACCCGCCGGGTCTCGGGGTCGCGGAGCCTTGCGATCCGCTCGGGGATCGGGCGGTCGAGGATCTCCTTCCAGCCCGGGAGGAGCCACAGGGCGCAGAAGGTCGCGAGGTTCATGTTCATGCCCACGATGGTGGGCATCGTGAGCGCCACCACCCGCCCGCCGAGCTCGGCGGCGCGGTCCGACGGGCGTAGCTGCTGCGAGACCTTCCCGGGCTCGCGACCGTCGACGGTGAGCACATTCCAATTGAGCACCCGTCGCGCGCGGTACGACATCTGGGCCATCCGCTCGACCTCTTCGTCGGAGAAGCCCTGGAGGCAGCCACTGGTGATGTACTCGAGCGACGTTCCCGGGTATCGGCGCACGACGTCGCAGAGGGCGAGCAACTCCTCCTCGCCGGCGTGGCGCGACGGCACGGGCGACCCGTCGCCGTCGTCGTGGGTGTAGGCCTGCGACGACGAGAAACCGAGCCCACCCGCCTCGAGTGACTCGGCCAGGACCCGCTGCATCGCCTCGAGCTGTTCGGGCGTGGGCTGGCCACCGATCGCGTCGGCACCCATCACCAGGCGCCGCACGGCGCAGTGGCCCACCAAGAAGCCCGCGTTGACCCCGAGGTTCCCCTCGAAGCGCGACAAGTAGTCACCGAACGTCGTCCAGTCCCAGTCGAGACCGGCTTCGAGGGCACCGAGGGGCATGCCCTCGACCCGCGCCATCATGCGCCGGAGATACTCGGAATCAGAGGGGTCGAGCGGGGCCAGCGTGAAGCCGCAGTTCCCGCCGATCACCGACGTCACGCCGTGGAGGTTCGACGGCGACGCCGAGGGGTCCCAGAGAAGCTGGGCGTCGTAATGGGTGTGGGGGTCGACGATCCCCGGCGCGACCACTAGGCCGTCGGCGTCGACCTCCCGGGCCGCCGCCTCGTCGACCGAGCCCACCGCCACGATCCGCCCGTCGCGGACGCCGACGTCGGCAACGACTCCCGGCGCGCCGGTACCGTCGACGACGGTCCCGCCTTTGATGACAACGTCCAGCATGAGTGGCCTCCTCGCTCAGTCTGCCCTCGAATGTAACGGAGGCAGGCGGGTCGCGACCGAAGGGCCCGCCGACCGGTGGCGCTGACTACCGTGAGAACGGCGGCCAGGTGGCCGTTGGCGCCGGGACGAGGAGCGGGGAGCAGCAGTGGCGGAGGAGCGAAAGCCGCCGCGCGGTGGCACCCGACCACGGGTCGGCGCGCACCCCCTCGTCGTCCTGATCCGGCGGTCGCGGCAGTACCGCGTCCTGATCGGTGGCTTCGTAGCCCGTATGACGGGCTCTTACGGCGCCGCGCTGGCCGGAGTCTGGGGAGCCTGGCGTTTCGGTAGCCCGGCCCGGGCGGCCTGGCTCGTCGCGAGCATCAGCGTGGCCAGCGCGCTCGGCGCCCTCTGGATCGGTCGTCGCCACGACCGGGGAGATACCCGCCCGGTCCTGCGCTGGGCGGGAGCCATCGAGGCGATCGCCTGCACGGTCCTGGCGGTCGGTGGTATCCGCGCCATGCCCGACGTGGTGCTGCTTGGTGCCGGGGCGTTGGCCGGCGTGGCGAAGGCAGTGTGGTCGGCGGTGGTCACACCGGCACTCGCCGACGCGGCCGGCCGCGATCGCGCCGTCGGCGCGTTCGGAGTGGGCTGGGCGTTCGACGCCGGGAAGCTCCTGGGGGCGATCCTGGTCGCCGCGTTCCTGGTCTGGTCCCCCGCTCTGGTGCTCGTTCCCCTGACCGTGGTGGTCGGCACCATCTTGTTCACGCATTACCGGATCGTGCCGCACACCGTCGGGGTGCTCTCCGCGGATCGCCCAGTTGTCGCCGCGTCCGCGGTGCACCGTGCCACCGCCATGATCGCGATCGCCTCGTTCTGCCTGTACCAGCAGGACATCTTGTTCCGGGTCGCCTTCGACGTCCCGGTGCTGTACGCGATCGCGGCAGGAGCCTTTGCGATCGGAGCCATCGCCGCCACCGCGCAGTTGGCGTGGAACGCGCCCGGACGCCTCCCCGGTCGGCGCGGGTTGATCGTGTCAGTCGTGGCCTGCGCGTTCGGGACCGCCGGGCTCCTCGCCGCGTCGGGCCTCCTCAGCGCACTGTGCGGTCTGGTGATCGGGTGGGGCTGCGCGTACGGCTGGCAGGGCTGCCGTCCGGTCTACGCGTGGGCTGCACAACCCGGCCTGGCCTCCGGGTGGCAGACCGCCTGGTCG
Organism: Actinomycetes bacterium; assembly: GCA_037142235.1. Taxonomy (GTDB): domain Bacteria; phylum Actinomycetota; class Acidimicrobiia; order IMCC26256; family PALSA-555; genus CAIUKV01. Next base: position 3,354 of record JBAXBB010000005.1, on the reverse strand, counting down.
ACCGTCGCCGTCGCGACCGGGGCACCGATCGCCGTGGCCGTGCTCCCCCATGCCGCGCCAGCCGCGGTGCTCCTCACGCTCAGCGTCGTCCTCGCGGCGGCAGCGGCCCCCGACGTGCACGCGGCAGCGGCGCGAGCGGCGAACACCACCTGAGCCGGTCAACGGAACGGTCGGAAGATCCCGGTGCTCAGATCGGAGAGAACCCGGTCGATGGCGTGGTGGTCGATCGTGAGGGATCCGTCGAAGGGAGCCGAGACCGCTACGAGGAGGGACAACGAGGTCGCGACGACCACCACGGACCCGACCACGAGGAGCAGCCCGCGCCGGGACGCGGTCAGCGTCAGGAAGGTCACGTTGGCGATGAGGGCGGCTCCCGCGATGACGAGCACCAGCAGATAACCCAAGGGGATCTGGCGGCTCGCCTCGGCGATGCGCTGACGTCGCGCCGCCGTCAGGGCGTCGAGCCGCGTCAGCAGTTCCGCCGACGAACTCGAAGCGAGTCCGGGAGTGGCGGCCTGCTCGCGCACCACGGTCTCGAGCCGACGGAGGACCCGCACGGAGGGGCCACTCGTCGGGTCGGTCTGGAACGTGTCCCCCCAGCCGCCCACGACGTCGACCCGGAGGTAGGCGGTGAGGGCTTGGTGGATCGCGGCGGCGTCGAGACCCGGTGCCGTAGCGGCCCAGGCCAGGACACTGGCGTCGCTCGCCTCCGCGCTCGCATCCGCCTGGGCGCTCCGCAGGTACCCGGCCTCGGTCGCGACCGTGAACGCGACGAGCACGGAGAACAGTGCAGCCAGCGCCGGCGTGAGTGGTCCGGCGATCGACAGTCCGCGGACGTGGGAGTCCGGCGACACCCGCCACTCCACGATCAGGCGGATGACGACGGCGAGCGTTCCGAACAGGACGAGTGCCCCACCGACGAGCAACCACTCGTCAGCAGCGAAGAGGAACGACATCGGGGCTGGAGCCGTACCGGACTCAGCAGCCCGCGGACTGGAGCGTCGGATAGGGGTCGATCTTCTCGCCGTTCGGTCCGCCGAGCCGGATCTCGAAGTGGAGGTGCGGTGCCGTGGCGTTCCCGGTCATGCCCGACCACCCCATGATCTCCCCCTGCGACACCTGGCGGGGCGCACCGGCGAACTGGGTGAGGTGTGCGTAGAAGTAGGTGTTGCCGTCGTTGGCATTGAGATACACCTCGTTGCCCCCCGCAGACTCGGTCATCACGAAGAACGACCCCGCCTTCACCGCCACGAGCGGGGTCCCGGTCGGGATGAACATGTCGATTCCGTAGTGGTAGCCACCACCCCGCGGCCCGAAGTCGTCATGATACGCCGCACCCTGGACCGGACACTGGAAGGATCCGCCACCCGGGTTGGCGATGATCTGCCCCGCGCCGACACTGCCGACCGGGTGCGCGGCCGCGGCCTGCTGGGCCCGGATGCGCGCCGCCTCGGCGGCCGCGGCGGCGGCCTGCTCCTTCTCGAGTCGCGTAGCGAGCTCGTCGCGGGCGACGTTGGCCTGGGCCAGCGCGGCCTGCATCTCCTGGTTCTTCGCGACGAGCTGATCGCGGATGGCCTGGGCGGCCTCGCGCTGCTGGCGAGCCTCGGTGCGCTGGTCGGTGAGGTCCTGCTTGGTCCGGGCCAGGTCCTTGATGGCCCGGTCTCCGGCCCGATTCTGCTCGGCGAGGAACTGGGTCCGACGCGCCGCCTCCATCGGGTTCGACGTGGACATCAACGACGACAGTCCGTCGGCAGCGCCTCCCCGGCCCACGTAGGCGTTGACCGCCCGGTCGCGCACCTGCACCGTCAACTCGTCGATGTGGACCTGCGCCGCAACCATCGACGCCTCGAGCTGGGCAATGCGGTCCTGGAGCACCTCGTAGCGACCCTCCGCCTCACTGAGCTGGGCCGCGATGGCGTTGGCGGCATCCTGGGCCTCGCTGGCCTTTTGCCGGGCCGCCGCGAGATCCGCAGCCGTGTCGGCGCCAGCCGGGACCGCCCAGGCAGCGGCGACCACGGCCAAGGTGAGGACCACGAGGGCTGTCACTCGCAGCAGGCGGGTTCGAGAACGCGACACCAAGACTCCTTCGGAGTCCGCCCGCTGGTCCACAGGGTAGTCAACGGCGGCGGCTCGACCCAGGTTCCCGACCGGCCCACGCCGGGCGTAGCCACGATCCCTTGCCCCTGGCCGAGAATCGATCGGGGGAAGGGCGGGGCCTCACCAAGGCCTCAGCAGGAGCCAACTCGGCGCGCCACGACCCACACGCTGCCTCGGGGCGTCCAGACCCGCTTCGCGGCCACCCCGTGACCGGCAGGTCCGGGCGACACCTGCAGGATCACGCAGCGGTCGAGCGCGGGCAGGCCGGCCGGTCCGATGAACACCTGGCGGCCCGCGTGCCAGTCCGACCACTCGAAGCCACCGTCGACCCGGTCGACGCCACCTACCACGCTGGCGGCCCGATCGGCGACCTCCCACTTCGCCGCGTCGAACGAGGCGCTGTTGGCGGCGAGGACCACTCCGAAGACGAGCAACCCGGCGCCCACGACCCAGCCCGCGACCGACCACGCCCCCGCACGGTCGTGGCGGTGCGGGCGGGGACCAGACGCTCGCTCGCGGCCCGCCCGCACGACGAGCAACGTGATCAGGGGCAAGGCCGGGAGGAAGTAGCGGTCGAACGACGACAGCCCGAACGGCACCGACGCCGGCGGGCTCACGACGAACCCGAGGGTGGCCAGTACCACGATGGCCAGGGCCGGGGGCACCGGAGGACCGAACCGGTGGTCGCGCACCCGCCGACCGAGGCCGAGGACCGCGGGGACGAGGGCCACCACCATCACGGTCGTCGACGCCACCCCCACGAGCGCCGCCAGGCGCAGCAACAGGTGAGGAAAGAGGTCGGGCCGGTAGACACCGTGGATCGTGCCGGTGCTTCCGACCCCGTTGGTCAGGACGTCGTTGCCCGGTCCCAGGAGGTAGACGGACGACCGCTGCTGCGCGATCTCCACGAGCAACGCCCCGGCGACCACCACCCCGACCGCGCCGCTGACGACCCGCGAGCGCTCCCAGGCCGAGCGCACGAGACGGAGCGGTCCGGCGAAGACGACCCCCGGAAGGACCAGGAGGCCGACGAGCACCCCGGACCGGGTGGTGAAGTGCCAGCCCTTGGTCAGGTCGGAGGTCGTCGGCAGCGCCGGCGAGTTCATCGCCCATCCCGGCAACGATCGGACCCAGGCCATCACGACGACGGTCGCCACGATCACCCCGGCGAGCCCGATCAGCGCCGCGGCCCGCCGACGACGCTCCCAGCCGGTCGCAGCCCACAGGGCGCCCAGGCACACCGCCACCGGTGCGACT
>JBAXBB010000004.1:0-43204 GCA_037142235.1 Actinomycetes bacterium | reverse complement strand
TGACCAGCCTGACCAGCCTGACCAGCCCGTCCAGCCCGTCCAGCCTCGGCAGCCGGTGGAGTCAAGAGGTCAGCGCGGCTCGGAGGAGCGTGCGGACGGCCGGTCGATCGCGGAGAAGAGCTCTGCGATCGTGAACGGCTTGGTCAAGAGACCCGCACCGCGGGCCACAACGGCGTCGGCGGTGGCGGTGGTGGCATCCGCGGTCACCACGACGACCGGGATGTCGACGGTGGCGGGATCGGCCCGGAGGGCGGCCATTGCGTCGAGCCCCGTGCCGTCGGGCAGGTGCAGGTCGAGGAGGAGCACGTCGGGCGGGTCCGACCGGGCCGCCACCAGGCCCTCCACCACGGTGCGCCGCACCTCCAGGACGAGGTCCGGACGCATCGCCACGATCTGGTCGACCAGTTCCACGTTCATCGCGTCGTCCTCGACGTAGAGGACCCGACGAAGGCGACCGGCCGGCGGGAGTGCCCCGGTCGGGTCGGCCGCGGGCACCGAGAACACGAACGTCGCCCCCACCGGTTCGTCGGCGAGGCCCAGCGAGCCTCCCATCGCCTCGGCCAGGCCCCGGGAGATGGCCAGACCGAGGCCGACGCCGCCGGAGCGAGCAGTGGTTCCGGCCACCGGGGTCGGCGCGTCACCCGCACCCGTCACGAACGGCTCGAAGATCCGCTCACGCTCCCCCGGGTCGACACCGGGCCCCCGATCCGCCACCACGATCTCCACCAGCAGGCCGTTGCGCCGGGTCGTCACGCTCACGGGCGAACCCGGGGGCGCGTAGCGCCCGGCATTGCCGATCAGGTTGACCAGGACCTGCACCACCCGACGCGCGTCCGCGACGACCTGCAGGCCCGACGCACCGGTGACCACGACCCGGGAGGGTTCGAAGGTCGCCACCTCGACCGCAGACCTGACGAGCCGGTCGAGCTCGAGGGTCTCGGCCGCGACCTGCAGGTGGTTCGAACCCAACTGGGCGAGGTCGAGGAGATCGCCGGTCAGGTCCACGAGGTGGTGCGCCGCGGTCGCGATCCTCGCCACGTGCCGATCGGTGGCGTCGTCGGGTGGCATCAGCTCGAGCGAGCCGAGGATCGTGTGCAGAGGCGCACGGATCTCGTGGTTCATGCGTGCGAGCATGTCGGTCTTGGCCCGGCTCTCGGCGACCGCCTGTCGGCGCGCCTCCTCCAACCGTTCTTCGAGCTTCTTGGGTCCGGTGATGTCCGAGACCACTCCGACCACCCGCGGCGGACTCCCGTCTTCCCGAATGATGCTCGACGAGAGCGAAGCCCAGAGTGAGCGTCCGTCGGCCCTCAGCAACCGAAGCTCACGCCGCGGGCTCGGTTCGAGGTCCCAACGCTCGAAGCGCACCCGAGCCTGGTCGACCCAGAGCGGATCCAGGTAGTCGGTCACGGCGGTTCCGACCATCGCCTCCGGCACCATCATCAGCATCTCGGCCATCCGCGGGTTCACGAATTCCGTGACCCCAGCGAGGTCGGTGACCCAAATCCCTTCATCCAGGCGCTCCACGAGCTCGCGATAGCGCTCTTCGCTCGAGCGCAGGTCGTGCTCGATCAACCGGCGGGCGGTGACGTCGCGGGCGTTGATCACGATGCCCCGCACGACCGGGTCGTCGAGCATGTTGGCCGCCACCAACTCCAACCGGCGCCAGGAGCCGGTGGCGTCGCCGATCCTGACCTCGAGGGGGTCGTCGACCAGGTCGGAACCACCCAGGACGCGGGCGAAGCCGTCGCGTGCGATCTCGACGTCATCGGGGTGGAGCAGCGAGAAGACGCCCCCCGGAGGATCGAAGCCAGGGGGGAAGCCGAGGATCCGCGTCCCCCCTTCGCTCGACGACCGCCAGGAGCCGTCCCCCTCGAGCACGGTGACGAAGTCCGACGCTCTGGCCATCAGGGCGTCGACGTAGCGGATCGCCGACTCGGCCGCCGACTCGGCCGCTTTGAGCTCGGTGACGTCGAGCCACACCACCATCACCCCCGCGGCCGACCCGTCGTCGGACAACACCTTGTGGGCGCTCACGCGGTACCAGCACTCGGACCCGTCGTCGGCCGCGACCGGGATCTCCAGCATCGCCTCGGGGTCGGCCGACGCGATGAACGTGCGCCACTGCTCGGCCGCGTTCGCGCGCGACGCCCGGGGAGTGCGCCCGAGGAGCACCTCGCCCACCCTCGTTCCCGGACCGATCACCGCGTGGGCGGCCCGGTTCGCCGCCACCACGCGACCCTCCAGGGTCAGCGCACACAGCCCGGCCGGAATCGCATCGATGATCGCGAGCAGGTCGGGCGGTGGATCGGCGCTGAAGAGGCCGTCGAGGCCGGTCACGAGATCCCGTCGACGATCGTCTGGAGGCGCTGCGCCGCCGACCTGATCTGCTCGAGGTACCCGCGGGCGTCGTCGTCGAGCGAGCGCGTTCCGAGGAGCTCGGCGAAGCCGAGCACGGCGTGCAACGGGGTCCGCAACTCGTGGCGCAGGAACCTCATCTGCGCGACCCGGCCGTCGTTCGCCACGGGTGTTGTGTCAGTCATGTCACTATTCTGACATCAAATCCACAACCAAAGCCCGCCGGGGTTCCCCGGCGATCCATCCTGGAGGGCCTACGCTCGGCCCAGGAGGCGGCCTGCGGGCCGTATTCACCCCGACTCTGCCCGACCCGCGACCCCACCGGAGCACACCGTGAGCGTCCCCCGTGGAGCCAGGATCTTCGTGGCCGGGCACCGGGGACTGGTGGGGTCGGCCGTCGTGCGCCGGCTCGAAGCGGAGGGTTTCACCCGGATCCTGACCGTCGGACGCGAAGACCTCGACCTCCGCGACCAGGACGCCGTCAACCGGTGGTTCGCCACACACGAACCCGAGTACGTCCACCTGGTCGCCGGGACGGTCGGAGGGATCCTGGCCAACAGCACCCGACCGGGCGAGTTCATCTACGACAACCTGATGATCCACGCCACCGTGGTGGAAGCCGCCCGGCGCGTCGGCACCGCCAAGCTCCTCTACCTCGGCTCGAGTTGCATCTACCCCCGCCTCGCCGACCAGCCGATCACCGAGGACCAACTCCTCGCGGGCCCGCTCGAGCCCACCAACGAGGCCTACGCGATCGCCAAGATCGCCGGCATCAAGCTCTGTGCGGCGTACCGGTCCCAGTACGGCTGCAACTTCGTCTCGGCCATGCCGACCAATCTGTACGGACCCGGCGACAACTTCGATCTCGACTCGAGCCACGTCGTCCCCGCGCTCATCCGCAAGTTCGACGAAGCCCGCCGCTCGGGCACCGATGCGGTCGAGATCTGGGGGACCGGGAACCCGCGCCGGGAGTTCCTGCACGTCGATGACCTCGCGTCCGCGTGCGTCTTCCTCATGGATCACTACGACGACGAGGGGATCGTCAACATCGGGACCGGCACCGACGTCTCGATCCGGGAGCTCGCTGAGGAGATCGGCGGCATCGTGCACCCGGGCGCTCGCCTCGACTTCGACGCCTCGAAGCCCGACGGGACGCCCCGCAAGCTCCTCGACGTCAGCCGGCTGCACGGCCTCGGCTGGCGCCACTCGATCGAGTTGTCGGCCGGGCTGCGGTCCACCTACGACTGGTACCGCACCCAGCAGGGCGACTGATCCGTCCCGGAGCCCCGATCGCGCCGGGCGCGCCAGGCGGGCGGTCAGAACTCGGCGCCGACCGCCTTCGCCCACGACCGGTCGACGGTGTAGATCCGACCCTCAGGACGCAACACCGCCACGGCCGCGGGCACCCGGTCGCCGGTCCCCGCTTGGATCGTGACCTTGCCTGTCCACCCGGAGAAGGGGATTGATCCGAGCGTGGGGATCAGCACGGCGGGGTCGAACGAGCCAGCCTTCTCGGCAGCGGCGATCAAGATGGAGAGCGAGTCGTAGGCGTAGGGGGTCCAGGCGCCCGGCGCGGCCTTGAAGGCCCGACGGTAGGCAGTCACGTACTTCGCCGATCCGGGAAAGTCCTGCGGCGCCGCTTCACCGACGACCGGACAGAGGGCCGCCGCACGTGCGCCGGCCTCCGCGATGAACTGGAGGTCGTAGGAGGCGTGGTCGGCGAGGCACGCGGCCGATACCTTCTTGGCCAGCATCTCCTGGGCGAGCAGGGCTCCCTCCGGGTAGTAGACCGCGAGGTACACCAGGTCGGGGGATCCCGCGACCGCCTCGTCGACCACCGAGGAGTAGTCGGTGGCGCCAGGCTGGATGGGCAGCGACGCATTCACCGTGACCCCGGCGGCGGTGAGGTCGTCGTGGAGGGCCTGGGCCACCGACTGGGTGTAGACGGTCGAGTTGTCGAAGACGATCGCCACACTCCGGGCGTGCTTCCAGGTGGTGATCGCCTTCGCGGCCACCGGGGCGATCTGGTAGGTCATGGCCTGGAGGGTCACCCCGAACCCGGCGGTCGCCGGCGCCGAAGTGAGCCGGACCGGCACGATCCCGGCCGCCTGGTAGATGGGCAGGGTCCGGACCCCGACACCCGAGTTGTAGGGACCGACCACCCCGTCGAGGCCCGACGCGATGGCCGCCGTGGCGGCGGTGACCCCGGTCGCCGGGTCGGCCGCGTCGTCGATCGGCACGATCACCACTTGGCGTCCGCCGACCCCGCCGGCAGCGTTGATCCGCCGGGCGGAGAGGCGCACCCCGTTCAGCATGCCGACCCCGACGTTGCGCTGATCTCCGCTCAGCGGAGCCTCGAGCCCGATCCGCACCGGTCCCGATGCCGACGACGACGTGGTCACCGTGGTGGCGGCGCCCACCGACGTCGAACCCAGGGTCGCGGCGCACAAGACGGCGACGAAGACCAACGAGGGGGGGGTACGACGCATGAAGTTCCCGTCCGGCCAGGACCTGGCCTCGAGTTGGACAACGGCGGAACCAGATCCACCCGGTGGACCGGATCGACCATCCCGCCCTGACTCCAGCCGAGTCGCGCTGCCGGAAGCGCTCATCGTACCTGCTTGAAGAACCCGCTCCGATGGGCTAGAGTCCGCCCTCGCATGGCCCTCCGACGGTTCGACCCGCGCACCTGGACTCTCGGTGCCAAAATCGGTGTGACGCTCGTCATCGCCGCCCTGCTCCCGATGGCCATCCTCTCGGTGATGGCCACCCGGGCGGGCCAGGACGCGGTCGAAAAGTCCGAGCTCACGAACGCCCAGGGTGCTGCACTGGTCGGAGCTTCGGCCGTGAGTGAGTACCTCGACGGCGTCTCGCGGCGCGCCGAGCAGTTCGGCACGGCGTCCGACGTCGTGGCCTACATCACCGACCCCGCCACCAACCCCGTGCCGTCGTTCGGGGCCGCGAAGTCGTCGGCCGACGTCCGCAGCATCCTCGTGCTCGACGCCAAGGGGACCGTGGTCGCGGCCACTCCCACCTCCGACGTGGGCCAGACCCACACCGGTGACTCCTGGTTCACCGACGCCATCAGCGGAAAGACCTCCGTCGGCTCGCTCCAGCCCGATGCCAACAGCGGCCGGTTCGTCGTCACCGTCGCCTCGCCGGCCCGCCGGCCCGGCCAGGCGGTCGTCGGCGCGGTGAGCATCGGCGTGAGCAGCGAAGACGTCATGTTCGCCCTGAGTCAGAGCCCGGTCATCCCCGGTGGCCAGGCGGTCCTCGTCAACGACGGCCGGATCATCGCCGCCCGCAACAGCCTGTTCCAAGGCAAGTCGCTCGACTCGATCGGGCTCGCCTCGGTGTCCAAGCAGATCACGAAGAGCCCGAAGGGGACCATCGCCAAGGTGCCGTTCGGGGAACGCGGCGAGCAGGTGGTCGCCTGGGCCACCACGAAGACCGGCGCCATTGCGATGGTCATCGAGCCGCGCAGCGTGTTCCTCGGCCCGATCGACCGCCTCGCGACCACGACGCGCTTCGCCCTGCTGATCGTGGGTCTGATCGCACTCGGCGCCGCCATCCTGGTGGCCCGACGGCTCTCCCGCCCGGTGAGCGCGCTCACGGCTGCGGCGCAGGCCATCGAGGCCGAGCAGCCCATCGACGAGGAGCAGCTCGCGAAGCTCAGCCGGTCGCGCGACGACATCGGCCGCCTGGCCCGGGTCTTCAACCGCATGGCCGAGCAGGTCGTCGTCCGTGAACGCAAACTGCGCGACCAGGTCCAGGCCCTGCGGGTCGAGATCGACCAGGAACGTCGGAAGCAGGCGGTCGAGGAGGTCGTCGACTCGGACTTCTTCCGGGACCTCGAGACCCGCGCCGCACAGATCCGCGAGCGCATGAAGGGGACGGGGGAAGGGTCGTGACGACTGCACGATTCCGCACATCGTTGCTGATCGCCGTGGTTGCCGCCCTGGTCGTGGCGGCGGCGGGCTGTGGAGGGTCGTCGGGATCGGCGTCCGGCTGCGCCCCGATCTCCCTCGCCTTCATGGGGCCGCTCACCGGCGGCGACGGGGCGCTCGGTCGCTACAGCCGCAACGGCGCCGAGGTCGCGATCAGCGGGTACAACGTCAAGCACCCCAACTGCCCAGTGGGCCTGCTCTCCTACGACTCCCAGGGCAGCGCCGACCTGTCCGTCAACCTCGCCGACCATATCGTCGCCGACCCCAGCGTCCTGGGCGTGATCGGCCCGACGTTCAGTGGCGAGTCGGCGGCGGCGATGCCCGCCTTCCAGAAGGGTGGGGTGCCGGTGATCACCGGCTCGGCCACCAACCCGATCCTGTCCCAGAGCGGCTGGACCGTCTTCCACCGGGTGGTGGGGAACGACGCCACCCAGGGTCCGGCTGCCGCTGCCTACCTGACCCAGCAGCTCGGAGCGAAGCGGGTCGCGGTCATCGACGACACCGGCCTCTACGGGAAGACCCTCGCCGACCTCACCGCCAAGAGCCTTCAGCAGGACGGTGCGGAGGTGGCCGTGCGCGGGAGCGTCGACCCGAACAGCGTCGACTACAAGAACACGGTCGCCACCGTGCGCGACGCGAACGTCGACGCCGTCTACTTCGGCGGGGTGACCTCCCCCGGTGGACGCCTGCTCCGTCAGCTCCGCGACGCAGGGATCACCGTGCCCTTCGTCGGTGGCGACGGCCTCTACGGCGGCGACTTCTTCGACTACGCGGGGGGTGCGGCGACCGGGGCGATCATCACGTGCCCGTGCCTCAACGCCGAGCAGCCGAGCACTCCGCGCCAGATCGCCTTCTCCAACGCCTATCAGCAGGCCTACGGAGTGAAGGCCTCGTACTTCGCGACCGAGTACTACGACGCCGCGAGCCTGTTCCTCGACGCCATCGCCGCGGGCAAGACCAGCCGCGCCGAGATCCAGAAGTGGCTCACCAATGCCAACGTCAAGGGCGTCACCAAAGACATCAGCTTCGACAAGACCGGCGAGATCAAGGGGAGCCCGGTCTTCGTGTTCCAGATCAGTCCCGAGGGCGGCTACAACCAGGTTGCCCAGGTCGTCGACGGGAAGTTGACGGCCAAGAAGTAGCGCCCCGGTCCGGCGGGTCAACCCGCCAGGACGCCGCGAACACGCCGCGAACACGCCGCGGGTACTCCGCTGGGAATCGGCTAGGACGCCATCGAGGTGTCGGTCGCCCAGGTGGAGAGTGCATGGTCGAGGTGATCGGCCACCGCGTCGGGTGCTCCGTGCCCGTCGACCGTCACGAGACGCCCGCGGTCGGTGTACCAGTCGAGCAACGGGCGGGCGGTCTCCTCGTGGCGGGCCAAGCGGCGCCGCACCACCGCGGGCTCGTCGTCGGCCCGGCGGACCAGGGGGCCGCCGCACCGGGCGCACAGACCCGAGCCCGTTCCGTCGAGCACGCTCACCACGGCGTCGCACAGGAAGCACACGCGGCGGGCGGCGATCCTCCGGAGGACGACGTCGGGTGCGACGGCCAGATTGACCGCCACGTCGACGTCGCCCTCCGGGAGGTCGGCGAGCAGCTCCGCCTGGCGGACGGTGCGGGGGTATCCGTCCAGCACGCAGCCACCGCCGACCCCTGGGCGCCCGATCGCCGCGCGCACGACTGCGAGCGCGAGGTCGTCGGGCACGAGTTCACCGGTGACCAGGAACGACTCGACCCGGGCACCAGTGGGAGAGCCTTCCCGCACCGCGCGACGCAACTCGTCGCCCAGTGAGAGGTGGGTCCACCCGTGGCGGCGGGCGAGGAGCCTTCCCTGGGTCCCCTTGCCCGATCCCTGACGCCCGAGGAGCACGATCCTGGTCACCGGTACCTCCCCTCCTCCCCACCGCCGGCCGAGGCCGACGGGCGGGGCTCCTCCGCCCGCTGAGAAATCATCGGTTCCACATCGATATCACACCAGGGACCAAAGTCCCGAACCCGGTCGGCGCCCCGCCGCTGGCCCCGGGCAGCCCGCTCCGGACCGGGAAGGGTTCGCCCCTCCCTAAGATCGTCCGGTGGCCACCACCGACCTCCCCGTCCGTCGGCCCACCAGCCCGACCCGGGTCGAGCGGATCACTCCGGACGGTCGCGCCAGCGTCCCCGATCGGCTCGCCACCGAGGAGCCGATGGAGATCCGGGTCCACGGCCCCGGGGAGGAGCCCCGCCCGCTGGCGGTCACGATGCGCACGCCGGGCAGCGACTTCGAGCTCGCCGTGGGCTTCCTCCTCGCCGAGGGCCTGCTCTCCGGCCCCGCCGACCTCGACACCGTCGCCTACTGCGTCGGCCCCGAGGGCATCCAGCAGTACAACGTCGTCACCGTCCGACTGCGCGCCCCGGTGGGCGACCGTCTCCGAGCCCGCAACGTGCTCACGACCTCGGCCTGCGGGGTCTGCGGCGCCGCCTCGATCGACGACATCGCCACCCACGCCCCGCCCGTCGGGTCCGGCCCCGAGGTCCGGACCGAGGTGCTCCACGGCCTGACCGAGGTCCTCGGTGGCGCACAGCGGGCCTTCGGCGCCACGGGTGGGGTGCACGCCGCCGCCCGCTTCGGGCCGACCGGTGACCTCCGCGCGGTCCGGGAGGACGTCGGACGCCATAACGCCCTCGACAAGCTCGTCGGCCACGCGACCCTCGCCGGAGCGCTCCCGCTCACCGACGACGTGCTCCTCGTGTCGGGGCGCCTCTCGTTCGAACTGGTCCAAAAGGCGGCCGTGGCCGGCATTCCCGTAGTCTGCGCCATCGGTGCGCCGTCGAACCTGGCGGTCGCCACCGCCGAGCGGTTCGGCCAGACGGTCGTCGCCTTCCTGCGCGACGGCCGGGCCAACATCTATTCGCACCCGGAACGGATCGTGGGCCCGTGATCTTCAAGACCATCAAGCGCTGGCGACGCAAGGACCTCTTCCACAGCCGCGGTACCCCCCGGCGGGACCTCTGGGTGGGCTGGTCGCCCAACGGCATCACGGAGCAGAAGCCGCGGCACTTCAGCGGGATGGCCAAGGTCGCCTGGGCCAACCGCCACAACCTCGGCTTCGCCTGGCGCATCCTTGACCGCGGGGTCTGCGACGGCTGCGCGCTCGGCGTGGGCGGCCTCTACGACTGGACGGTGAGCGGGGTGCACCTCTGCCTCACCCGGCTCGAGCTGCTCCAGGTCAACACGGCCCGGGCCGTCGACCCCGCACGCTTCAGCGACGTCGCGGCTCTGCGCCGCCTCGACGGTCGGGAGCTCCGGGAGCTCGGTCGCCTCGGTCAGCCGCTCGTGCGCCGGCGCGGCGAGCGCGGCTTCACCGTGGTGCCGTGGGACGACGCCCTCGACCTCATCGCCGATCGCATCCAGGCGGCCGGTCCCGACCGGATCGGCGTGTACCTCACGGCCCGCGGCCTCACCAACGAGGTCTACTACGCCGCCCAGAAGTCGGTGCGGGCCATGGGCACCAACAACATCGACAACGCCGCCCGCGTGTGTCATGCCCCGTCCACGCTCGCGCTCCGCAAGTCGATCGGCGTGGGCGCCACCACCTGCTCGTACTCCGACGTCATCGAGTCCGACCTCATCATCCTGTTCGGCTCCGACGTCGCCAACGCCCAACCGGTGTTCATGAAGTACCTCTATCTCGCCAAGAAGCGGGGGGCGAAGGTCGTCGTCGTGAACCCGCTGCGCGAGCCGGGCCTCGAGCGCTACTGGGTCCCGTCCAACCTGGAGAGCGCGATGTTCGGCACGACCGTGGCCGACGACTTCTTCCCGGTGCACACCGGTGGCGACATCGCCTTCGTCCTCGGGGTGATCAAGGTGCTGCTCGCCGAGGACGGTGTCGACCGCGCCTGGATCGACGCACACACCACGGACTTCGACGCACTCGTCGCGCAGGCGGACGCCGCGGAGTTCTCCGACCTCGAGGTCTCGTCCGGATCGACCCGCGCCGACATGGAGCGGTTCGCGCGTCTCTACGCCGCCGCCGGTTCGTCCGTGATCGTGTGGTCGATGGGCATCACCCAACACCCGTTCGGCACCGACAACGTCAACGCCCTGGTCGACCTCGCCCTCGTGCGGGGCAACGTGGGCCGGACGGGCGCCGGGCTCATGCCCATCCGCGGACACTCGGGCGTCCAGGGCGGGGCCGAGATGGGCGCCTACGCCACCGTGCTGCCCGGCGGCGTGCCGATCGACGCCGAGCACGCCGCCGCGCTGTCGGAGCAGTGGGGCTTCCCGGTGCCCAGCACCCCGGGCCGCGACGCCGCCGCCATGGTGGAGGCGGCCCACGCCGGTGAGGTCGACGTGCTGTGGTCGAGCGGCGGGAACTTCCTCGACGTGCTGCCGGCCCCGGAACTGGTGAGGGAGTCGCTCGCACGCGTCCCGATGCGGATCCACCAAGACATCGTGCTCACGACCCAGATGCTCATCGACCCGGCCGACGTCGTGGTGATCCTCCCCGCCGCGACCCGCTACGAGCAGCCCGGCGGCGGCACTTCGACCACCACCGAGCGCCGGATCGCGTTCAGCCCCGAGATCCCGGGCCGACGCGTCGGCCAGGCACGCGCCGAGTGGCAGATCTTCGCCGACGTCGCCCGGCGGGTGAACCCCGGAATCGCCGACGTGCTCGGGCTCACCGACGCCCAGGCCATCCGCAACGAGATCGCCCGCGTTGTCCCCGAGTACGCGGGCATCGAGACCCTCGCCCACACCGGCGACCAGGTGCAGGTCGGCGGACGACACCTCGCCGAAGGCGGATCGTTCCCCACGCCCACCGGACGGGCCCGCTTCGCCGCCGTGCCCGTCCCCGACCGGACGGTGCCCCCCGACCGCCTCGTGCTGTCCACCCGGCGGGGCAAGCAGTTCAACTCGATGGTGTGGAGCGACGTCGACCCGCTCACCGGCGCCGATCGCGACGCCGTGTTCCTCGCCGTCGACGACGTGACCCGGCTCGGCCTGTCCGAGGGCGAGCGCGTGGTCGTGCGCTCCGAGTTCGGCGAGGTCCCCGGGCGCGTGTTCGTGTCGAGAATCCGGCCGGGCAACACGCAGATGTTCTTCCCCGAGGCGAATCCGCTGCTCTCGCCCACCCGCCGCGACGCGTCGGGCGTTCCCGACTACAACGCGGTGGTGGAGGTCGTGCGCGCGGGGGCCTGACCACCGGGTTCGGTCAGGCCGGGTCGATCCCCCACAACCTGGAGCGCTCCCGCGGGAAGAAGGTCGCCCGGGCCATGACCCGGCGCTGAGGGTGGTAGTCGCTGGCGCCGTAGTGGTTCACGGCGAGGTTGTCCCAGAACGCGATCGACCCCGGCTCCCAGCGCCAGCGGCACTGCAGCTCCGGGAGGTCCACCATGGAGCACAACGCCTCGAGCAGCGACGCACTCTCGGCGGGCGCCAGGCCCACGATCTCCCGGGTGAAGAGCCGGTTGACCATGAGCGTGGGCCGCCCGGTGTCGGGATGGCGGATCACGACCGGCTGCTCGACCGGCGGGTGGAGGCGGCGGAACTCCTCGAGGTCGGCGCCGTACTTGCCGGCGTAGGCGTTGATGCTCCAGTCGTGGACGGCGCGCAGCCCCGCGGCCCGGGCGCGCAGGTCTTCGGGGAGGTTGTCGTAGGCCGCCGCGAGGTCGGCGAAGTGAGTGTCGCCCCCGACCGGGGGCACCTCGATCGCCTGGAGCAGCGTGCCGGCGGTCGGAACGGGACGGAACGTGCCGTCGGAGTGCCACTCGTTCTCGAGCCCGACGATGTCGGCGTTGCGCTCGAACACGACCACGTTGTCCACGGGTTCGATGGCGCTGCCACCGGCCAGGGTGTCGTCGGTGAGGTCACCCCACCGCAGTGCCAACACGGCGAGCTGCTCCGGCGTCAGCGGCTGGTCCCGGAAGCACAGCACCTTCCACTCGCGGCGGGCGGCGTCGAGCTCGGCGAAGAGCTCGTCGTCGATCGGAGCACGCAGGTCGACTCCCGCCACCTCGGCGCCGATCGTGGCCGCCAGGGGCGTGATCGTGAACCGGCTCGGCACGAACGGCTCCACCCCGTCGGGGAGGCGCCGGAGCACCCGCGGCCCGGCGCCCGGGCGGACGTTCACGACCTCGTCATCCCCGGACCTCGGCCAGGTCCACGGACGGGCGCCCCAGCGCACCGGCGACCGCCGCGTTGACCACCGCTCCGCCGAGGGTGTTGACCCCGAAGGCGAAGCCCGGGTCGGCGATGGTGGCGTCGCGCACGCCGCGCGTGGCGAGGTCGACGAGGAAGGGCAGGGTCGCGTTGGTGAGGGCGTAGGTGGAGGTGTGAGGAACCGCGGCGGGGATGTTCCCGACCGCGTAGCACAGCACCCCGTGACGCTCGTACACCGGTTCGGCGTGCGAGGTCTCGCGGATTCCTTCCACCGCGCCACCCTGGTCGATGGCCACGTCGACGATCACGGAGCCCGGACGCATCCCCACGATCATGGCCTCCGACACCACCACGGGTGCCCGCCCACCCGGCACCAGTACCGCACAAATTACCAGATCGGCCTCGGCCACCGCCCGCTCCACCGCCAGGCGGGTGCTCGCCAGCGTCATGATCCGGCCCCGGTGGATCTGATCGACCCAACGCAAACGCTCGAGGTTGCGGTCGAGGAGCAGCACCTCGGCCTCCATCCCCTGGGCGATCCAGGCGGCGTTCCACCCGACGCTGCCGGCGCCGAGCACCACCACGCGGGCTGGGCGCACGCCGGGTGCACCACCCATGAGCACCCCCCGGCCACCGTGTTGGCGCTCGAGGAAGTGCGAACCGACCTGGGGTGCCAGCCGACCCGCGACCTCGCTCATCGGAGCGAGGAGGGGCAGGCCGCCGGCATCGTCCTGGACCGTCTCGTACGCGACCGCCGTGACCCCTCCGTCCAGCAGCGCGTCGGCGACCGCGGGGTACGCCGCGAGATGGAGATAGGTGAAGAGGGTGAGGTCGGGGCGCAAGAACCCGAACTCGGCGGCCTGGGGCTCCTTGACCTTCACCACGAGGTCGGCCGCCCAAGCGTCGGCCGTGGTCACCACCTCGGCGCCCGAGGACGAGAAGTCGGCGTCGCGGATCGACGAGTCGTCCCCGGCCCCCGCCTCGACGAGCACCCGCACGCCGTGGCCCACCAGCTCGTGCACGCCGTCGGGCGTCAGGGCGACCCGGTGCTCACCGGCCTTGGTCTCACGAGGGACGCCGACCGTGCGGATGCTCATGGCGACTCTCCAGGGTGGCGGGTGGCGGACGAAGGGCGGATCAGGTGAAGTCGATGGGGTCGCGCAGGCTCCGCTTGAGCTCGGCGAACCCCGGCGTCCGGGCCAGCGTGCGCACGGCGTCCCACAATTCGACGGCGGCCTCCCCGCGGGGGATACGGGAGATCACCGGGCCGAAGAGCGAGTGCTCGTGATCGGTCCCGGGCTCGAAGGTGAGGATCGGGGTCCCGACG
Source organism: Actinomycetes bacterium (assembly GCA_037142235.1). Lineage (GTDB taxonomy): Bacteria > Actinomycetota > Acidimicrobiia > IMCC26256 > PALSA-555 > CAIUKV01. The sequence continues at coordinate 29,436 of JBAXBB010000004.1, read as the reverse complement.
TCGGGGCCGGTCCGCTCGAGCGCCACGGTGGTGTCGGCTCGGAGACGTGCGTCGCGGGCCGCGTCGCCAGCCGCGTCGACCAGCGTGGCGTCGAGGCCGGCGTCGGTGAGCGCCCCGAGGGCCAGACCGTCGGGGACCGGCGCCCCGCCGAGCACCTCCCGGGACAGCCCCGAGGTGTGGATCCGCTCGCCCAGGGCCGTGTAGTAGGCCGCCACTCCGTCGTTGCCGGCGGTCTCGTCGACGGCGGTCGCGATCCGGAGGAGACCGTGACCGAGATGGTGCACGGTGGCGTAGGGGGCCGGGAACTCCGAGTAGTCGCGGTGTTCGTTGATGACGGCGAGGCTGATGAAGCGCCACCGGACCGAGTACCCGGTCAACTCCTGGACCTCCGTGACCCACCGCGAGGTGATCCAGGCGAACGGGCAGACCGGGTCGAAGAAGAACTCGAGATCGCTCATGGGCCGAACGCTAGTGGGCACGGCCGCGCTCTCGATCTCCCTACCATGGCCCGATGACAACTCGTCGAATCCTCGTCGCCGTGATGGCGTTCGTGGTAGCGGTTCCGGTCCTCGCGACAACGGCCGGCGCGGCCGGCCGATCCGCGACGAGCCCCACCATCGCCGCGGTGCGCGAGCGGGGCACGCTGGTCGTGGGCACCAAGTTCGACCAGCCATTGTTCGGCGTGCGCGATCCGGCCACCGGCGTGATGTCGGGGTTCGACGTCGAGATCGCCCGGATCGTGGCCCGGCGGGTCTTCGGATCCACGATCGCCCGCAACCTCCGCTTCGTCGAGACCCCCTCGAAGACCCGCGAGTCGGCGCTGACGACCGGGGCGGTCGACCTCGTCGTCGCGACCTACTCCATCACCCCCGAGCGTGACGCCGTGGTCGACTTCGCCGGGCCCTACTCCACCAGCGGTCAGTCGCTCCTGACCCGGTCCGCCGACACCTCGATCGGCGGAGTCGACGACCTGGCGGGCCGACGGGTGTGCACCGTCAACGGCTCCACCTCGGCGACCGTCCTCGCCGCCAAGGCCCCGACCGCCCTCCCGGTCCTGCTCGACACCTATTCCGCCTGCGTGGCCGCCCTGCAGGCCGGCAGCGTCGACGCCGTCACCACCGACGAGGGGATCCTGCTCGGGTACGTCGCCACCGACCCCTCCGGCCTGCGTCTGGCCGGCCGGCCGTTCACGACCGAGTACTACGGCATCGGCATCGCCCAGGGTGATCGGGTCCTGGCCCGGAAGATCGACGCCGCCCTGACCGCGTCGTTCGAGGACGGCACCTGGCGACGGGCCTGGAAACGCACCATCGGCACCTCGGGTGCGCCCGTCCCCGATCCACCGACCCGGGCTCTGCGTCGGGCGGCCGCCGCCGTGTGAGGTCTCGCGGGGCGTCGGCCCGTCCCGATGCGCCCTACGATGCTGACACGAGCGTCAGTTCCGCGCGCGCACCGGAGGCAACCATGGCTGAACTGCCCAAGATCATCAGTGTCGACGACCACGTGGTCGAGCCCGCCCACGTCTGGCAGACCTGGCTCCCCGAGAAGCACCGGGCGTCCGGGCCCCGGGTCGAGCGGGCCCGGTTCGCCCCGTTCGTCAAGCTCCCCGGCGCCCGCTACGTGAACGAGTTCGCCGACGACGGCGACTGGGGCGACTCCTGGGTCTACGAAGACCGGCTGATCTACGTCCAGAAGAAGTTCGTGGCCATCCCCCGCGAGGCGATCTCGGGCGAGCCCCCGGTGTTCGACCGCTCCAAGATGCAGATGGTGGCCAGCACCTACGACGACATGATCCCCGGCTGCTACGACCGCGACGCCCGGGTCGCCGACTTCCTCGCCAACTGGACCGACGGCTCGCTCCCCTTCCCCACCTTCCCGCGCTTCTGCGGGCAGACCTTCATGGAGGGCAACGACAAAGAACTCGGGCTCGCCTGCGTCGTGGCCTACAACGACTGGATGATCCAGGAGTGGTGCGCCCCGTCGCAGGGCGTCAACATCCCGCTGTGCATCCTCCCGCTCTGGGACGTCGACCTGTGCGTCGCCGAAGTCGCCCGGATCGCCGACCAGGGCGTCCACGCCATCTGCTTCTCGGAGATCCCGTCGAAGCTCGGCCTCCCCTCGATCCACACCGGAGACTGGGACCCGTTGTTCGCGATCTGCGACGAGCGGGCGGTGACCCTCAACATGCACATCGGGTCGTCGTCGTCGATGCCGGCCGCCTCGCCCGACTCCCCCGAAGCCGTCGGCTCCACGCTGCAGTTCAACAACGCCTTCGCGTCGATGATCGACTGGCTCTTCTCCGGCAAGCTCATCGAGTTCCCCAACCTGAAGTTGGCCTACTCCGAGGGCCAGATCGGCTGGATGCCCTACGCGCTCGAGCGGGCCGACCGGGTGTGGGAGTTGCACGAGCCCTGGACCCACGCCAAGGCGATGATCCCCGACCTGCCCTCCACCTACTTCGCCGGACGCATCTACGGCTGCTTCACCGACGACGTCCACGGACTCGCGAGCCTGGGCTCGATCGGGACCCGCAACGTCTGCTTCGAGGTCGACTACCCGCACTCCGACACCACGTGGCCCGACACCAAGGCCCACGTGGAGAAGATGGTCGCCCACCTCGACGACGACACCGTCTACCGGATCCTGCGCGGCAACGCCATCGAGATGCTGTCCCTCGACCGGGTCTGAGCCCGACGGATCGGACCATGACGCCACGACGGATCGTCGTGCGCACGTCCGGCGCCGTAGGGTGACCCGGCGTGACAGAGAGATCACCCGTGGACATAGACCCGACCAGTACCGAGTTCTACGCCCGGTCCGACTACTTCGAGGTCCTGCGCCGCCTCCGCGACGAGCACCCCGTCCACCGCTGTGGCCCGGGCCTCGTGACGGTCGCCCGCCACGAAGACATCCGCGAGGTCGGTCGCGACCCGGCGCGGTTCGTCTCGAGCGGTGGCGCGCTGGTGCGTGACCCGATCCGGGAGGGCACCACCCGCGGCGGCCCGCCGTCGATCCTGTTCCTCGACCCGCCCGAGCACGGGCGCCACCGCCGACTCGTCAACCGACGGTTCACGCCCCTGGCCACCGGCCGACTCGAGACCCGCGTCCGGGAACTGTGCACCACGGTGTTCGACCGGGTCGACGGCGGCACCATCGACGTCGTCGAGACGCTGACCGCACCGTTCCCCCTGCTCGTGATCGCTGAGCTGCTCGGCATCCCCGACGGCGACCGGGCCGACTTCCGCCGCTGGTCGGACGCCACGATCGAGTCGACCGACCGACCGCCCGAAGACACCATGGCGGCGATCCTGGAGATGCACGGGTTCCTCTCGGCCCACATCGCGGAGAAGCGGTCCGACCCCGGCGACGACGTCGTGTCGCAGCTCGCCACGAGCGAGATCGACGGGCGCCCCCTCGGCACCGACGAGATCTTCGCGTGGCTCCTCACCCTGCTCGTCGCCGGCAACGAGACCACCCGGACCCTGCTCTCGGGCGCCTTCGTGGCCCTGTCCGAACACCCCGAGCAACGCGCGGCGCTCGTCCGCGGCGACGCCGACCTCGACGCCGCGGTCGAGGAGTGTCTCCGCTGGGTCACTCCGATCCAGACCTTCTGCCGCACGGTCGTCGCCGACACCGAGGTCGGCGGGCACCCCGTGCGCGCCGGCGACTACCTGGTCCTGCTCTACGCGTCGGGCAACCGCGACGATCGGGCGTTCGGGCCCACCGCCGGACGCTTCGACGTCCGCCGCCCCGCCACCGCACACCTCGCGTTCGGGTTCGGGGAGCACCTGTGCCTCGGTGCCGCGTTGGCCCGGCTCGAGGCGCGGGTGTTCCTGGAGGAGTTGCTGCGGCGGTATCCGACCTTCCGGCTCGCGGGCGAGCCCGTGCGGGTCCCCTCCACCCTGGTGGCCGGGATCTCGTCGCTCGAGGTCGCGCTCGCCGCCACCGGTTGACCGTGGCCCCGGCCCCGTTCGTGCTGTTGCCCCCGTCGGAGGGGAAGGCGCCGGGAGGCACCCGGGCCGGCTGCGCCGGCACCTTCGACGCGGCGCTGCGTGGGCCCCGACGCGCCGTGCGGGCCGCGCTCGCCGACGCGCTCGCTGGACCCCCCGCCGCACGACCGAAGCTCTTCGGGGCGACGGGAGCGCTGCTCGACCGCGCCGTCGCGGCCACCACCTCCCTGGTGGACGGCCGACCGCCGCGCCTGCCGGCGTGGCAGCGCTACACGGGCGTGGTCTGGACCGAGCTCGAACCCGACTCCCTCGAGGCCGCCGACCGGCGCCACATCCTGGTTCCGTCGGCCGTGTACGGCGTGACCACCGCCGAGGACCGCATCGCCGACCACCGCATCAAGATGTCGGTCCGCCTGGGTGACCTCGGCGTGCTGGCGCGATTCTGGCAACCGACGGTGACGGCGGCCCTCGCCCGCCACTGCGCCGACTCGACCGTGGTCGACCTGCTGCCGGTGGAGCACGCCGCCGCCGTCGACTGGGCCACGCTGGCCGCCGCCGCGACCGTGGTCAGAGTGCGGTTCGTGACCTCCACCGGGCGGGCGGTGGGCCACGACGCCAAGGCGGCCAAAGGAGCGTTCGCCCGTGCGGTCTTGACCTGCGGCCTCGACGGTGCGACGAGCTTCTCCTGGCGCGGGTGGACCGCCCAGCGCGACCGGTCCGCCTCCAGCATCACCGTGACCGCCCCCTGAGGCCTCACCACCGATCGGGCCGCCACGACCGGCTGGCCCCGGCGCCCGACGTACCATCGGCCCCATGACCGGCGTCGCGCTCTCCATTCTCGACCTCGCCTTCGTCGGGCCCGACGAGACCGTCGCCGAGGGCCTGGCCGGCTGCGTCGAGGTGGCCCGCCTGGCCGAGGCCTGCGGCTACCGGCGGGTCTGGTACGCCGAGCACCACAACATGGCCACCATCGCCTCGTCGGCGACCTCGGTCGTGATCGCGCACGTTGCGGCCCACACGCACTCGATCCGGCTCGGGTCCGGGGGGATCATGCTCCCGAACCACTCGCCGCTCACGATCGCCGAGCAGTTCGGCACCCTCGAGGCTCTGCACCCCGGTCGGATCGACCTCGGCCTCGGCCGGGCACCCGGCACCGACCAGGTCACCGTGCGGGCCCTGCGCCGCGATCCCGCCTCCGCCGAGCACTTCCCCCAGGACGTCCTGGAGTTGCAGGCCTACCTCGCCGGCGCCTCCCGGGTGCCAGGCGTGCAGGCCGTACCCGGCCACGGCAGCCGCGTGCCGCTCTACATCCTCGGCTCGTCGCAGTTCGGGGCCGAGCTGGCCGGGCTCCTCGGACTCCCGTTCGCGTTCGCGTCCCACTTCGCTCCCGCCGCGCTCACCCAGGCCGTGGTCCTGTACCGGGAGCGCTTCCGCCCGTCGGCACAGTGCGAGCGTCCCCACGTGATGGCCGGCATCAACGTCGTGGCGGCCGACACCGACGCGGCCGCCGAAGCCCAGTTCGCGCTCACCCGACGCGCCCGGGCCAAGCACTTCTTCGCCCGTGGCGGTGCCCCCCTGACCGACGACGAGGCCGACGCCGTGCTCGCCTCCCCGCAGGGAGCGTTCGTCGACCAGATGCTCCAGCACCGGGCGATCGGCACGCCCGACACCGTGGCCCGCGAACTCGGTGCGTTCGCGGCGTTCGCCGGTGCCGACGAACTGATGCTCGTGTTCCAGGGCACGACCGTTGCCGAGCGGCTGCGCTCCGTGGAGCTCACCGCCGGCGCCGGCGTGGTCGCCCTGGCCTGAACGCCCTGGGGTCAGGCGGCCTTGCCCGCCGCGCCCCGGATCAGCGCCATGTTCGGGTTCTCGGGGAGCTCGGTGAGCGGCTGACGGATCTCGTCGAACGTCGGACCCACCTTCGCCGCCAACGGGGCGAGCGCCGCCAGGTCGAAGCCGTAGAGCTTGGCCGCGTTCTCGGCGAGGACCGCCTGGAGCCGGGTCGGCTCCCAGTCGCTGAACACCTGGCGGAGGTGCTCGCGGGTGAAGGGGCCGGTGCCCTCGTCGTGGGGGTAGTCGCTCCCCCACATGAAACGGTCCTCACCCATGAAGTCCCGAGCGACGCGCGCCTCGGCCGGACCGGGCTGACTCGCCCCCAACCACACGTTCTGGTGGAAGTACTCGGTGGCCGAGCCCTGCAGGCTGTCCTCGGTGCGGTACTTCAACTCACCGATCGCACCCTTGCGGATGTTCTCGATGATGCCGTCGAGGTCACGCAACAACCCCGGGATCCACGCCCCGCCGAGCTCGGTCATGACGAACTTGAGCTTCGGGAACCGCTGGAACACGCCGGAGAGCGTGAGGTACACGAGCGGGCGCTGTGAGTAGAAGCCCACCTCGGAGATCATGATCATCGGCGATGCGGCGTGACGCCCGTAATCGGGCGATCCGGTGCCACCGTGTGCGTTCAGCGGGATCTCGAGGTCCTCGATGACCTTCCACAGCGGGTCGTAGACCGGGTCGTAGAGCGGCGCGACGTGCTTGCAGTCGGGCGGGATGTTGGGGAGCAGCACACCACCGCGGAGGTTGTGCTCCTTGATGAACTTCACGTCCTCGATGGCGTCGTCGATGTCGTTGAGGAAGATCTGGCCCACCCCGGCCCGACGCTCCGGCGCCTGGTTGCAGAAGTCGACCAGCCACCGGTTGTGGGCCCGGATGCCCGCGCGGCGCAGCTCGTACTGCTCGGCGGTGGGGGGTGGTGCGAACAGGACGAAGCCCGGGTAGAACGGCGGGACGGTGTTGGGGAAGATGACTTCCCCGACCACGCCGTCGGCCTCCTGCTGCTCGTTACGGACGTCGTCGTCCCAGTTGCGCACCCGCAGCGAGGTGTCGCGCAGGTCCTTCCACGGGTTCTTGTACTGGCCCCGCCAGTCGTCGAACGTCTGGCGGTACTCCGGATCGAGGAACTCCCGATACTGCTCGTGGCTTCCGCCGGCGTGAGTGTCGGACGAGATGATGGTGTACCGGTCGGACATGGGGATCTCTCCAGGCATCGGGTCGATGGGGGCGATCAGGCTCATCGCTGGCGGGCGATCCCGATCAGGTACTACAGATCGTAGACAATGGTGGCACCGGCCAGGGCGGGGACCCCAACCGGGTCGTACGGGCGCGACACCCTCACAACGTCGGCACCCACAGTGTTCATCCCGGCCCGGCCCTCAAGCAGGTTCCGGGCCTGGGGAACGGCCGGTCCGCCCTCCTCGGAGCCTCCTCGGGCCTTCCGTGACCGGTCAGCCCCAGAGCACGGGCACGGTGTCGGGCCCGCGCTCGTACATCCCGATGATCTTGGTGGGCGGAGCGTCGGGGTCGGTCCGGAGGTTCGGCAGCCGGCGCAGGAGCGCGCCGATGGCGGTGACCATCTCGGCCCGGGCGACGTGCATACCGAGGCAGATGTGCGGGCCGTTGCCGAAGGCCAGGTGGGTCCGCACCGGACGTCCAGGGTCGTAGGAGTCGGGGTCGTCCCAGCGGGCCGGGTCGCGGTTCGCCGCTCCCAGCACCTGGTGGACGACCGCCCCCGCCGGGATCGGGAGCCCGGCCAGTTCCGTGTCGCGCACGACGAACCGGCCGAACGCCGGGTCGGTGGCGTTCCAGCGGGTGCTCTCCTCGATGGCGGCGCGCAGCACGTCGGGTTCCTGGCGCGCCCGGTCGAGCCACTCGGGCTGCGCGAGCAGCGCCGCGAGGGTGATCCCCATCTGCTTCCAGGTGGTGCCCGAGCCTGCGGCCAGGAGCAGGAAGGCGAATCCGAGCACATCGGCGTCGGAGAGCACGTGGGTCTCGCCGTCTTCGGCCAGCTCCGACCGGACCAGCACGCTGATCAGGTCGTCGGCGGGTTCCTCGCGCCGAGCGGCGACGATCGGGGCGACGATCCCCATGAACTCCTGGATGCCCCGGCCCTGAGAGGTGACGGCGGCGCGGATGTCGAGCGCCTGCTCGACGGTCACGCCGAACGAGCCGCAGATCGTGAGCAGCGGGATCGCGGCACAGAACTCCACGTTGAGGTCCGCGGCGCCGTTCGCCTCGAAGCCGTCGATGAGGCCCGCGACCGTGGTGTCGATCCACTGCTCGATCCACCACTTCGCCCGACCGGGCACGAACGACGGCTGCACGAGCGCCCGGTAGCGCCGGTGTTGGTCGCCGTCCATCGTGAGCATGCTGGAGTCGGCCAGCGAGGCGGTCTCACCCGGCATCAGCGACGACGACGAGAAGATCTCGGGGTGGCGCACGATGTGATCGCAGCTCTCGAAGTCGAACGCCGAGAAGTGGCGGCGCTCGGGGAACGGCAGGCCCTGGAAGAACTCGTCACCGGTGAAGCCGATGAGCCGACCGGGCGTGCCCTCGTGGACCGGGCCCGACGCCCGCAAACGGTGGAACGCGGGGTACGGATCCTCCTCGAAGGCCCCGCCCTGGTGGGCGTAGACCTGGGAGCGGAGGTCGAAGAGCTCGCGGAGGCGGGCCGGATCGAGGACGAGGCGCTCGGCCATCGTCAGATTCGCTCGAGCACCACGACCGGGATCACCCGGGTCGTGCGCTTCTGGTACTCGTCGTAGTTCGGCCAGACGGCGGCCGCGACCGCCCAGCCGCGGTCACGCTCGGCGCCTTCGAGCACTCTCGCCCGGGCCGCATAGACGTCGCCCTTGACCTGCACGGTCACGTTCGGATCGGCGACGAGGTTCTCGTACCAGAGCGGGTGCTTGGGGGCACCCCCCATGGAGGCGATCACCACACAGTCGTCACCGTCGGGACCGTAGATGAGCGCGACGTCGCGCGGGGACCCCGACCGGCGCCCGGTCGTGGTGAGGAGCAGGCACGGAGCGCCGTTCCAGAGGTAGCCGACCTCACCGTCGGTCTCGCGGTAGCGCCGGATGTGCTCGTCGCCGATCAGCGTGAGATCGGGGGCGGCGTAGGCGGATTCCTGGTCGTCGGGCATGGGGATTCCTCGGGACGGTGGCCCGCAGGCCAGGATCGGGGACTACTTGGCGACGTAGCCGCCGTCGACCGGCAGGAGCACGCCGGTGATGTTGCGCGACTCGTCGGACGCGAGGAACAGCGCCGCCTCGGCGCAGTCCTCGGCGGTGATGATGCGACCGTTGGGCTGGAACGACGCCGCGTAGTCGAGGTAGTCGTCGGGCGGCTTCGAGAACGGGTTCGCCGGGTCGACCATGATGAAGTTCGTCAACGGCATCGTGCCGGGGCAGATGGCGTTCACGCGGATGTCGTGGGGCGCGCACTCGATGGCGAGGCCCTTCGTGATCTGGTTGACGGCGCCCTTGGTGGCGCCGTAGACGACGCTGCCGAAGCCGACCATGCCGGCGACCGACCCGGTGTTGACGATCGTGCCGCCACCGCCCTGGGCCTTGAACTGCCGGATGGCGTACTTGCAGCCGAGGAACACACCACCGAAGTTGACCGTGGTGAGCTTCTGCCAGCCCTCCATGGTCGTCTCCTCGAACACCGGGCCGGCGACCATGCCGGTGATCCCGGCGTTGTTGAACATCACGTCGAGCCGCCCGAAGACGTCGACCGCGGCCTGCACGGCCGCCGCCACCTCGGTCTCGACCGTGACGTCGCAGTGGACGGCAGTGGCGGCACCGTCGGCCGTCTCGATCAGACGGACCGTCTCGGCCGCCCAGTCGTCCTGGACGTCGGCGACGACGATGCGCGCGCCTTCCTGGGCGAAGCGCAGGGCGCAGGCCCGCCCCACCCCCGATCCGGCGCCGGTGATGACCACCACCTTGTCGAGCAGTCGCACGTCGTTCCCCCTTGTGGGTCGTCGAGGTGATCGTCGCCGTCAGCGGACGACGTCGGAGATCTTGAGTTCGAGGATGTCGTCCATGGTCAGGCCGAGCGCGAGGAGGACCTCGTCGGTGTGCTGGCCGTGCTCGGGCGCGCGGCGCATCGGTGCGGGCTGCTCGTCGAACTGCACGGCTCCCGCCGGCATCGAGAAGCGCACGTCACCGTCGACGACCTCGCCGATGTAGCCGTTGGCCACGACCTGGCGGTCGGCGTGCATCTCCGTGACCGCCTGGAACGGCTCCCACGGGAAGGCCTCGTCGGCGAAGGCCTCCCGCCACTGATCGAGCGTGCGGGAGGCGAACACCGCGTCGAGCGCGGCGAGGCACTCCGCGGCGTGCTGACCCCGCACCCGGAGGTCGGCGAAGCGCTCGTCGGCCAGGAGGTCGGGGCGGTCGATCGCGCGGCACAGGTCGGGCCAGTACCGGTCGGGCTGGAGGAAGCACAGCGTGAGGTGCCGGTCGTCGGCGGTCCGGAAGTTCGCGGTGAGCGGGTTGGGAGGCACGGGCCGCTCGCCGGGCGCCGGCAGCACGGCCGGCTGGTAGGTGCCCTGCAGGGCAGCCAGCACGTCGGAGCCGAGCATCCACATCGCGGTGGCGAGGAGTGAGACGTCGACGACCGAGCCCCGCCCGGTGCGCTCCCGCTTGAACAGGGCGGCCGCCACTCCGAACGCCAGTTGCACGGCGCCGTTGCGGTCGCCGAGGGCGCCACGCTGGGCGATCGGCTCGGGGAGTCCGACGGGCGTGAGGGTGCGGCCCATCCCCCCGCGGGCCCAGAAGGCGGTGGCGTCGTAGGCCGGCTTGCTGGCGTCGGGTCCCCGGGCGCCGTAGCCGTGGCCGCGCGCGTAGATCAGCGACGGGTTGACCGCCCGGAGCTCGTCGACCCCGAGGCCGAGTCGCTCCAGGCTGTCGGGGAGCATGTTGGTGAGGAACACGTCGGCCTGCTCGACCAGCCGGAGGAGCAGGGCCCGACCCTCGGGTGACTTGACGTCGAGGGCGGCGCTGCGCTTGCCGCGGTTGGCGAGCTCCATCGACACGTTGACGGCGCCGCTGCTCGCCCCGATGCCCTGGGTGGCCAGCCCGCGGTAGCCGTCACCGGTGACGGGGTGCTCGATCTTGACCACGTCGGCACCCCAGTCGGCCAGGAGGGCACCGGTCACCGGCACGAACACGAACTGCGCCAGTTCGACCACCCGGACCCCGGCGAACAGGTCGGCCGTCACGTCGTCACCCACTCCGTCGCCCTCCCCGTCGTCCGCCCGCACCCCGACCGCGCCGTCGACTCACGCCGGGGGCGCGGCGGGGGTGAACCGGTAGAGCTTCTCGGCGTTGCCCCGCAGGATCTTGTACTGCGTCTCCGGAGCGAGCCCGGCGTCGTCGAGCAGCTTGCGGGCGACGCCGATGCAGTCGGGCCAGGTGGTGTCGGAGTGCGGGTAGTCGGTCTCGACCATCACATTGTCCTCGCCGATGATGTCGAGGGAACGCAGACCGGACGACTCCTCGATGAAGCACCCGTAGATGTGCTGACGGATGGTCGCCCGCACGTCGAGGTGGTCGAGGTCGGCCATGACCTGCTCCGTGGCGACGTCGTTGTTGTAGAAGGAGGTGGTCGACGCCTTTGCCCAGTGCCGCTGCTTGTCGATGACCTGCTCGGCCCGCTCGATGAAGTAGGGCATCCAGCCGATGTTGCCCTCGGAGAGCGCGATCTTCAGACCGGGCATCCGCTCGAAGTAGTCGCTGAAGAGCCAGGCGAGCATCGTGCCGGCGGCGCGCACGGCCCCGAAGGTCAGGTTGGCCAGGCCCGGAGCGTCGGAGGAGATCACCGGCATCGTCGACGACGACCCCACGTGCATCGACACGACCATCTGCAGGTCCTGGGCCGCGGCCATGACCGGGTCCCAGTAGCGGCCCGGGTCGTGGATGGTCGGCAGACCGAGCGGCTCCGGGTTCTCGGAGAAGGCGAACGACGTCGCTCCCTTCGCCGCGCAGCGCTCCATCTCGATCGCGGCGGCACTCGGGTCCCAGAACGGGATGATGATGAGAGGGATGAACCGACCCGGTGCGGCGCCGCACCAGTCGTCGATCATCCAGTCGTTGTAGGCGCGCACGCAGAGGAGGGCCAGGTCCCGGTCGCGGGCTTCCCAGAAGATCTGGCCGCAGAACCTCGGGAACGACGGGAAGCACATCGAGCCGAGGATCCCGGCCCGGTCCATGTCGGCGACCCGGGCGATCGGGTCGTAGGCCCCCGGATGCATCTCGGAGTACGGCACCGGGTGCGGGGTGAACTCCTCCTTGCGCTTGCCGATCGTGACCGACAGTCCTGAGGTGGGCACGACCTTGTCCTCGTAGACCCAGGTGTCGTCGGAGGTCATCCGGGGGCACTCGTCGTGGTACTTCGCCGGGAGGCGGTCGGTCCAGACCGTCGGTGGCTCGATGACGTGGTCGTCGACGGACACCAACCAGTCGAGACGCGGATCGTCGGCGTTCATGCGATACCCCCAGGATGTGCCGGTACCCCGGCGTGTGCCACATTGTGGTCCCCATTCCCCCGTCGTGCACCTCGACGGGCCGATCACCCGAGGAACCGTGGCTTCGTCCGATTCGACCGTTTCGCGACCCATCCCGGTTCCCGACGCCCGATCCGAGGGATTCTGGGCGGCCGCCCGCTCCGGGGTGCTGGCCCTGGCCCGCTGCGCCGCCTGCGGCGCCTTCGCCCTCCCCCCCGACGTCACCTGCCCGACGTGCACCAGCCCGGATCCGGGGTTCACCTTCGTCCCGGTCGACGGCCGGGGCACGGTGCGTTCGTGGACGGTGCTCCACGACTCGTTCCTCCCCGGCTTCCGTGACGACGTGCCCTTCGTGCTGGTCGACGTCGAACTCGACGCCCAGCCCGGCCTGCGCCTGATCGGCCGACTCCTCGACGGCACCGCCGGCCTCGCGCCCGAGGCCGCGCCCCGACTGGCCCTGGGCGCCCGGGTGGAGGTCGACTTCGAGCGGCCCGCCCCCGACGTCGCCGTGCCCGCCTTCCGGCTCGAGCCGGTGACGCCATGACGTTCACCGCCCGCTCCCGGGTGGCCGTGGTCGGGTACGCGCAGAGCCCGATCGTGCGCCACGCCGACCGACCGCTGGGTGCGATCGCGGTCGAGACGGCACAACGAGCCATCGCCGACGCCGGCCTCGTCCCCAGCCAGGTCGACGGCTTCACGACCGGAGCGCTCCTGCCCACGTCCGGCGCGCACGCGGCGGTCGACGGCGTGTCGATCGTGACCTCCAACTGGCTCGCCGCCCACCTCGGGGTCGACGCGCGCTACGTCGCCGGCTTCCAGGGCTACGGCCAGATCCCCGGGGCCGTCATGCTCGCCGTCAACGCCATCGCGTCCGGGGCCGCCGAGACGGTGGTCGTGCACCGCGCCCTGCACAACCCGCCCGTCGGTCGCTACCACGAGAACCCCATGACCCGAGCGGAAGGTGCGCTGCAGTGGTCGGCGCCCCAGGGGTACTTCGGGCCGCTCGCGATGATCGCACTCCCGTTCAACGAGTACCTGCAGCGCTACGGCGCCACCCGCGAGGCCATGGCCGCGGTGGTCACCGAGGCCCGGGCCAACGGCGCCCGGATCCCGTGGTCGTACTGGTACGACCGCCCACTCACCCCCCAGGACTACGTCGACGCACGCGTGATCGCCGACCCGGTGTGCCTCCTCGACTGCGACCTCCCCGTCGACGGGGTCGCCGCCTTCGTGCTCACCAGCGCCGAACGCGCTCGCGACCTCCCCCACCGACCCGTCCACGTCAGCGGGTACGGGATGGGCACCCCACCACCGGGACGCTCGCCGATGCACTGGCCGCTCGACGACATCATGGACGCGGGCTTCACCGTGGCCCGGCGCCTCGAGGAGACGTCGGGCCTGTCGCTCGCCGAGATCGACGTGCCCCAGCTCTACGACGGGTTCAGCCCGTTCGTGTGGTTCTGGCTCGAGGCCCTGGGATGCTGCGGGGTCGGTGAGGCCCACGCCTTCACCCAGGGTGACGGGATCCGGGTGGCCGCCGGGGGACTCCCGATCCTCTCCGGTGGTGGCGCGCTCGGCAACGGGCGCATGCACGGCGTCCCCCAGATGCTCGAGACGTACCTGCAGCTCTCCCGTCGCGCCGGCGACCGCCAACTCGACCGCGCCGACGTCGGTCTGGCCTGCCACTCGTCACCGAACTACGGCGGTGCGGTGCTCTACACCGCCGAGCCGCTCTGACCGGCCGGGTCAGGCCAGGGCAGAGAAGTCGACCTGCCCGGTCGCCATGGCGGCGTTGAACCCACCGTCGGCGATGAGGTCGTGACCGTTGATGTACGACGCGGCGTCGCTGCCGAGGAACGCCAACGGCAGCGCCACCTCGCGTGGCGTCATCAGGGCACCCGTCGCCTGCTGCGCGGTCCAGTCGATCAGCTGGTCGCCGATGGTGGCCCGGAAGTCCACGAGCAGGGGCGTGTCGATGGGCGCGGGGCAGACGCTGTTGGTGCGCACGCCACGCGCGATCGTGGTGCGCGAGCTCTGCATCCCCCACACGCGCACGACCTCCTTGGAGAACCCGTAGGAGTCTCCGCCGAGGCCGTCGAGGTGGGTCTCCACCCAGTCGAGCGCGGCGTCCCACCCGGGGACGGCGAGGAGCTCGAGGATCTGCGACAGGTGGTCGGGCCAACGCACCCCCGCGATCGACGCCGTGTTGACGATCGCGCCGCCCGAGGGGATCCGGTCGAGCAACCGCTCCGAGAGCCGCCGCAGCGCGAGGTAGTTGATCGCCAGCACCGTGCGCGGCGGCAGCGTGGCCGCGACCCCGGCATTGTTGAACAGCACGTCGACTCGCCCGTCGATGGAGGCGATGGCGTCGTCGAGGGAGGCTTCGTCGGAGAGGTCGACCACCACGTGGCGCGCGTGCGGCCCCGTCGGGGCCTTCACGTCGAGGACCGTCACCTCGGGCGCACCGAGGCCGGCGAGCACCTCGAGGAGCGCCGCGCCCACGCCGGTCGCACCGCCGGTGACGACCACCCGCTTCCCTTCGTATCCGAACGGATCGCCCACTTGTGCCTCCCAGGTCGCGCCCCGGGCCTCCGCCCGGGTGGACCGACCGTACCGGACGTCCGGGTACCCCGCCCGAGGCGGTCGGGCGGTGAGGCGGTCAGGCGGTGACCGCCTCGAGCGACCAGAAGTCGGCGGCGAGGCCACGATCGGCCAGGTAGGCGTAGGGCATCGTGCAGTAGCCACCCTCACCCCAGTCGGCACCCCACGAGTTCCGGACGACGAAGCGCTCGGTGGCGTCGGAGTAGCCCACCGCCAGCACCGCGTGTCCGCCCAACCTCTGCTCCCCGGGGGCGGGGAGCGGAACCACCCCGCGCTCGTGCACGGCCCCGCCCTCGAAGCTCTCGTAGACACTGAACCCGAACGCGACGGGTGACCCGCCGGCCAGGCAGGCGCGCAGCGACCCGAGGTCTTGAGCCACGCGGCGGTAGACGAGTCCGCGGTGCGCCAGGGCCTCGCGGTAGCACCGGTCGGAAGGCCGCTCCCGGAACCGTTCGACCAGGTAGGGCCACTCCGGCTCGGGGCACACCCCGAGCGTGGCGATCGTCTTCATACCGTCGCGCAGGCTGGCCCCGCTGTCGACACCGACCGTGCCTTCGAGCACCCGCTCGTTGAAGTAGACGAACAGCCGCGACGGCATGAAGTCGGCAAGGCCTTGGCGACGCAGGTCGAACTCGTAGGCACCGGCGACGGCGTTGGCGGTGCAGCTCCCGAGGTGGCCCTGGTCGTACACGGGCGGACAGGACCCGCGCAGGTCGACGGCCGCCGGCACCGGTGCGCTCGGATCGGTGGCGGCGAAGCGCAGGTCGCGGTGGTCGGGGGCGTCGGGGATCCAGCCGTAGCGCTGGATCGTCCGGGGCCGCAGCCGGGGGTCGGCAGGTTCGGGCATCGGTCCTCCTGGTCGTGGGCGCCCTCGTCGTGGGAGCACTGGTCGTGGACACACCGGTGGACGATGCCGGTGCCGAACCCCGGACCCACACCGGTCCGCAGCGTCACCGCCGCTCGTCGGAGCGGGCTACCGTGCGCCCATGACCGAGGACCTCTTCACCGCGCCGGATCTCGACCCCGACACGCTCGCCCACCTGGGTCCGCTCAGCGCCATGGCCGGCATCTGGGAGGGCACCACCGGCACCGATGTGCACCTGACGGCCGACGGCGCCGAGACCTCGGCCTACGTCGAGCGCTACGAGCTCCAGCCCCTCGACCCCCAGACCAGCGGCCCGCAGTACTTCTACGGCCTCCGGTACCACGTGCACATCAACAAGCCCGGTGAGATCGGGACCTTCCACGACCAGGTCGGCTACTGGCTCTGGGACCCGGAGGCGAACAGCGTCGTCCAGACGATCGCGATCCCCCGCGCGCAGGTCATCCAGGCCATCGGCACGGCGCGCGCCGACGACACCGCGTTCTCGCTCCACGCCGAACTCGGCTCACCGATCGCCGGGATCGCCTCGAGCGCCTTCCTCGACCGCGCCTTCAAGACCGTGGCGTTCGACATCACCGTGACGATCAACCCCGACGGCACCTGGGGCTACGAGCAGGACACCGTGCTCGAGGTGCTCGGACGCGACGAGCCGTTCCACCACACCGACCGGCACGTCCTGCGCAAGGTCGCGGACCCCACGCCGAACCCGCTCGCCCGCTGAGCCGGTACCGGCCGACGGGAGGCCGCGTCGCAACCTCGGCGTCACGGTCGGTCAGTAGCATCAGGGCATGTTCGAAGGCGCCTTCTCCCCCTGGCACCTGCTGATCCTCGCCGTGGTCATCTTCGTCGTCGTGGGTCCGAAGCGGATCGCGAGCCGGTTCAACGATCTGGGATCGTCGATGCGGCGCCTCACCGACGACGAGCCCCCCGACTCGCCCGGCAGCGCACCCGCCGCGGCCGAAGCGCCGCCCGCGAAGCCGAGCCTGGCCTACCGGCTGGGCCGGTTCCGGCAGCGGCGGCGACGCAAGGCGTCCTAGGCACTCGGCGCGACCGCGCACCGCACCCCGACTGCGACACTGGGCGGCGTGCTCACCCGATTCCGCCCCACCTCCACCTTCGCGGCCGTCGTGGTCGCCCTGGCCACGCTCGGCGGCGTCACCGTGTCCGTCGCCGTCTCCACGGCTCCGGCGGGTGCGCTGCGTTCCGCCAACACCTCCGTCGTGCCCGCCACGATCGCCCACGACTGCTCGACCGACGTCACCGCCGCGCTGAAGGCCTGGATCGCCAAGGCCCCCGCGGGTTCGACCCTGGCCCTCGCCGCGAAGGGGTGCTACCGGATCGACGAGACCCTCACCATCACCAACCGGTCAGGGTTGACGATCGAGGGGAACGGATCGGTCCTGCGCGCCGTGGCGCCGGGCAACCAGCAGCGTCGCCACGTGTGGATCCAGGGCGGCAAGAACATCGTCCTGCGCGATCTGGCGGTGGAGGGCACGAACACCAAGGCCGGAGCCAGCAAGGCGGCGTACGTCCCTTCGTCGGCCTTCCAGCACGCCTTCGCCCTCACCGGCGTCACCAACGCCAGGCTCGACCACGTCCGGGGTACCAACGTCTCGGGAGATTTCGTCTACATCGGGGCCGGGAGCAACGGTCGGTGGAGCCGCGGCATCCGCGTGGACCACTCCTCGTTCCAGGGCAGCGGGCGTCAAGGGATCTCGATCACCGCGGGCCGCGACGTCACGATCGACCACAACTCGATCGCCGGGGTACCCCGGTCGATGTTCGACTTCGAGGCGAACACCGCCAGCGGTGGTGCGGAGCACGTGACGGTCTCGCACAACGCCACCGGGGCCGCCCTGAACTTCTGGCTCGCCAACAAGGGGGTCGGCACCAACACGGGCCGCATCGTCTTCACGCGCAACACGATGACCCAACCCACCGGCGGCTTGGTGTTCGTGTACGGGCCAGGGGTGGGTTACCGGGGTCCGTTCACCTTCACCGACAACCGGCTGCTGCTCTCCGACACCGTCCACGACGAGGGTTCCAAGGGCGCGTTCTTCTTGTCGCGCGCCAAGAACGTCACCATCACGGGCAACTCCGGGACGTTCCCGGTCGGTCGGAACGTGCCGGTGGTCGAGAACCAGGGGTCCGTGAAGGTCACTGCGAAGGGGAACCGTTTCGCCAACGCCGGGCCGGACTCCATCTCGACCACGCGGCCGGCACCCAAGGTCACCACGACCACTGCTCCCGGGCCCACTCCCACCACCGTGAAGCGCGTCGGCACCTAGCCTCCCTCGCACCGGCCTGAGAGGCCGTGGGACCGACCAGCGCTCCCGCGAGCAGGAGGACACCGTGTCCGATTCCACCACGCTCTTCGACCACGATCCGCACCCCCAGACCGTCGACCGCCTCGCCGGGAACGCACCACCGCCACCCAAGGTCGACGACGAGCGGGTCGGGGTCAACGGCAAACTCGGCCTGCTCATCACCTCGGTCGTCGGCACCATGTGGGCGGCCTACCTGTTCACCCTCCTCGCCCTGATCTCGTTCCCGGCGGTGCTCAGCACGGGGAGCGCGCTGATCATCGTCGCCTGGATCGCGCAGACCTTCCTCCAGCTCGTCCTGCTCCCGGTGATCATCGTGGGGCAGAACATCCAGTCCAAGGCCGCCGACAAACGCGCCGACCAGACCTACCTCGACGCCGAGGCGGTGCTGCACGAGTGCCTGCAGATCCAGGCCCACCTCACCGCCCAGGACACCGCACAACGGGAACAGATCACCGAGATCAAGGAGCTGCTCGCTCAGGTCGCCAACGGGCGGTGATGGCTCCAGCGTGCCGCGATCCGCTGCACGCGGTGGGCCGGGGTGCGTCGGAGCGGGCGGGTCGTGGTGGTCGGCGCCATCGTGTAGAACCAGTACTTGGCGACCTCCACGCACGCCAGGTAGGTGACGACGAAGCCGGCGAGCACCGCGTAGAACCACCCCGACAACGGCGCGAAACCGAGCACCGGGCCGAGCGGGCTCTGCGGGATCGCCGCGCCGACCGCCACCACGGCCACCACCGAGATGAGGAGCGGCCACGAGGGTCGGCTCCGGAAGAACGGGACACGGCGGGTCCGGATGACGAACACGATCAGGGTCTGGGTCGCCAGTGACTCGACGAACCACCCCGACCGGAACAGCGGCGCACCGGCATGGAACACCCAGAGCATCACGGCGAACGTGGCGAAGTCGAAGAGCGAGCTGATCGGCCCGAAGCGCACCATGAACTTCCGGATGAAGGACACGTCCCAGTGCGACGGACGGGCCAGTTGCTCCTCGTCGACCCGGTCGGTGGGAATGGTCATCTGGCTGGCGTCGTAGAGCAGGTTGTTCAGCAAGATCTGCGACGGCAGCATCGGGAGGAACGGCAGGAACGCCGCGGCCACGGTGACGCTGAACATGTTCCCGAAGTTCGACGACGTGCCCATCAACACGTACTTGATCGTGTCGGCGAAGATCCGCCGCCCCTCGACCACCCCGTCGGCGACCACGTCGAGGTCCTGCGCCAGCAGGATCACGTCGGCCGCGTCCTTGGCGACGTCGGTCGCCGATTCCACCGAGATGCCCACGTCGGCGTGGTGGAGCGCCAGGGCGTCGTTCACGCCGTCGCCCATGAACGCCACCGCGGAGCCGGCGCTCCGCTGGGCGCTGAGGATCCGGGCCTTTTGCTCCGGTCCGACCCGGGCGAAGATCGACGTCCGCCGCACGGCGTCGCGCAGTCCGTCGTCGTCGAGGGCGGCGACCTCGGTCCCGGTCAGCGTGCCGAGAGACGCGAGGCCGAGCGTCGCACAGACCGTCTCGGCGACGATCGCGTTGTCGCCGGTGACGATCTTGACCTCGATCCCGAGGGAGGCCAGGCGGGTGAGCGAACGGGCCGCCGACGGCTTGGGTTGGTCGAGGAAGGTCAGGAAGCCTGCGAGCCGGAGGTCGTGCTCGTCGGCGGGAGTGACGGTGGTCGCGTCCGGCGCCGGACGGGTGGCGACTGCCACGACCCGGCTCCCCGAGCCGAACTGCTCGGCGAGCAGACGGTGAGCCTCGTCGGGCACGTCGACGCACCGGTCGAGCACCGACTCGGGGGCGCCCTTGGTCACCAGGAGACGACCACCCGGGTGGTCCGTGAGCACCGACACGCACCGGCGGTCGTGGTCGAACGGGGCGACGGCGACCCGCCCGTAGCGGCCGAGGTCCACCGTGGCGACGGCCGGTGCCTCCCAGAGCGCCACGTCGAGCGGATTCCCACCGACCACGACCCCTTCCGACACCACCGCCTCGTTGCAGACCAGACCGAGGGTGAGCACCGCGTCGCTCGGCGCCCCGGTCGGATCGAAGGCGTGCTCGAACCCGACGCGACCTTCGGTCAGAGTGCCGGTCTTGTCGGTGAACAGGACGTCGATGTCGCCGAGGTCCTCGATGCAGACCAGCCGCTTCACCAGCACCTTCTTGCGCGCCAGGCGGCGAGACCCGGTGGCCAGGCTGGTCGAGACCACCGCCGGGAGCAGTTGCGGCGTGATCCCTACCGCCACGGCGAGCGAGAAGAGGACCGCCTCGATCACCGGGCGGCCGATCGCCACGTTGACCACGAAGATCGACAGGCTCAGCGTGCCCGCGACCTTCGCGAGCAGGCCCGAGAATCGGGTGAGGCCGAGTTGGAACTCGGTGGGAGGGTGCCGCTCACCGAGCCCGGCGGCGATCCGGCCGAACTGGGTCCGCGCGCCGGTGGCCACCACCACCGCGTCGGCCGAGCCCTCGTGGACGACCGTCCCGAGGAAGAGGCACGCCGTCAGGTCGCCGAGCGCGGAGCCCTCGGGCACGGGCTCCGGACCCTTGGCGGCCGGCACCGACTCCCCCGTGAGGATCGACTCGTCGGCCTCGAGGTTGGTGGCAGTCACCAGCCGGAGGTCCGCCGGGACGATCGCGCCGATCCCGATCCGCACGAGATCACCCGGGACGAGGTGCGTCACCTCGACCCGTGAGGGCCTTCCGTCGCGCACGACGGTGACCAGGTGCGAGAGGTCGTCGTGCAACGCAGCCGCCGCCCGTTCGGCGCGGAACTCGTTGGCAAATCCGAGGCCGACCGACACGGCGATGATCACACCGATGATGGCGGCGTCGGTGACTTCCCCCACGAACGCCGACACGGCGGCGGCGGCGAGCAGCAGCCACAGCAGCGGGCTGTTCACCTGACGACCGAGCACCGCCAGCACCCCGACGTGGTGCGACCGCACGACGTTGGGTCCGACCACCCGGAGACGCTCGGTCGCGTCCGCGTCGGTCAGGCCGTCGGTTCCCGAGCCCAGAGCAGCGAGCACATCGGCGACGGGGAGGGTCGCGGCAACTTCGACCGGCAGGTCCACTCCTGGGAGCCGGCGGGACCGTGGGCTGGATCCGGGGTCGCCCACCATCACGACGAATCTACGGGTCGGGTCCCCGGGAGCCGCCGCAGGGTCACTCCACGAACGTGGCCCGGCGGTGGTGGAAGCGCCAGACGGAGCCGTCGCGGTGGAGGACGTCGTCGTACCGACCCACCATCTGGACGGACCAGCCACCGTCGCCCCGGAGCAGGAACACGATGTCACTGCTGGCGGTCACCTCGTCGTCGTTCCAGTCGAGGATCAAGGTGTTGACGATCACGTGGCGCTGCGGGCGGCGAGGGGTGAAGCGCCCGTAGGCGGCCCGGATGGCCTCGCGGCCTTCGTGGACCCCGAGCCCCGGCATGTCGCAACCGCCGTCGATACAGAACGTGGCGACGAGATCGTCGGTGCGACCGTCGTCGAGCGCCTGGGTGTAGGCGGCGAGGGCGTGGTGCACGCCGGCGGAGACCTCGGCGAACGAGAGGCTGCTCATCGGGATCGACTCCTCGTGGGGACGGACCGGGGCTCAGAGGCCCAGGTCGGAGATCGGCTGCTCGAACGGGTAGACGTTCACGCCCCGCAAGGCGGGCAGGAGGCGCTCGTGGGGCAGGCCGGCGAGGAACCCGTCGACGACCCGGTGCAGGTTCGAGATGTGTCCCTCGAGACCCTGCGAGAGGCGCAGGTACTCCAAGCCGCGAGCGTGGAGGCCGAGCTGCTGCTTGGGCAGGTTCGAGAAGTCCTGGGCCGGGATCGGCGGCCACCGGGGGTCGTCACATGCCCACACCTCGGGTCGCGTCGGTCGGGGGCGCTCCTCACCGTCGGCCGCCCGCGTCAGCGACCAGATCTCCATGAGGGTCTCCTCGGGCCCCAGCGGGCGGAACCGGTACGTGGACGCGCTCGAGTACATCGGCAGGACGAAGTAGTGCGGGAAGCACTGGAAGAAGGTGAGGTTGAGTCCCTGCGCCTCGAGCTCGTTGAGGTCGGGGACGTCGTGGCCTCGCGCGCGGTGGTGGGCGACGACGGCGTCGTTGAGCGTCCGGTTCCACGTGGCCATCGCACTGCTCGCGTCCACCGGCAGCTCGAGACCGCGCAGCCCTTCGGCGACGCGTACGTCGTCGGCGTGCATCATGCCCGCCATGCCCTCGCTCATCGCCCGCAGGTAGGTGAGGTCGGCATCCACGAACGCCGCCGGGTCGAAGGTCTCGTCGTTGCGCAGACCGAACCGGGTCGGGATGACCAACTGCGGGTGCGACTGCACCACGTGGTACATCTCGACGAACGCCTCGACCGCGAGCTTCCAGTTGACCGGAAGGCGGGCGGCGTACCACCACTCGGTCCGGAGCGACTCGATCTTCCACGCGTCGAGGCTGGTGGCGAACGGCTCGATGCACTCACGCAGGGGCGGCGCAGCCGGGTCGAGGTTGATCCAGGCGCTCGCGCCCCACGTCTCGCACCGCACCGGGGTGAGGTCGAGCTCGGCGGGGTCGAGGTTGTGCTCGGCGAACGACCGCCGCTGCGGGATCCCGGCGTTCGTGCCGTCGGGCCCGTAACGCCAGCCGTGGAACGGGCACACCAACGCCTTGGTGCAGGTGCCCGCTCCCGAGGCCAGGCGCACCCCACGGTGGCGACACACGTTCTCGAACGCCCGGACCTGGCCGTCGTCCTGGTGGACCACCAGCACCGACTGGTCGAGGATCTCGTAGGTGGTGAAGTCGCCCGGTGCGGGGATCTCCTCGAGGCGGCACGCCATCTGCCAGGTGCGCGACCACAACCGGTCGGCCTCGAGGGCCGCGAACCCCGGATCGAAGTAGCGCTCCGTGGGCACCCGGTCGCGCGTCTCGATGGCGAAGGGCACCGTCTCGGAGACCACCATGTCGCACGCCTCCCCGTCGGACCGGACACCGTTCGCGGCCTTTGTGCGGCCGTTTGCAGCCTATCGGGGCCCGCGGCGGGCTCCCTGGGCGACCACCGACCCCTCGGGCCCCGACCCGGCGTCACCCCCGAACGCGGGGCGGACCGATCGGTACACTCCGCCCGGGCCCGGCCCCACGGCCGGTACCGGGGCCGGGAGGTACCGCCGTGGCACGCACCGACAACCCCGACGTCGTGATCGTCGGCGCCGGGATGACCGGGATCAACCAGCTCTACCGCCTCCGCGAGGAGGGGTTCTCGGTCCGGCTGCTCGAGGCGGGCGACGGCGTCGGCGGCACCTGGTTCTGGAACCGGTACCCGGGGGCCCGCTTCGACTCCGAGAGCTACACCTACGGGTTCCTGTTCTCCCCCGAGCTCTTCGACGAGTGGGTCTGGAGCGAGCACTTCGCGGGCCAGCCCGAGATCGAGCGCTACGTCAACTTCGTCGTCGACCGGTTCGACCTCCGCCGCGACCTCCGGTTCGGGGTCCGGGTGACCGGCGCCACCTGGGACGCCGACACCTGCACCTGGGCCGTGACCGCCCACGACGGCACCGAGCACCGGGCCCGGCACCTCGTGGCCGCCACCGGCGTCCTGTCGGTCCCGTACCTCCCCGACGTCCCCGGCCGCACCGCCTTCCGGGGCGAGCAGCACCACACCGGCCGGTGGCCGGCGACCCCGGTCGACTTCACCGGTCGGCGGGTCGCCATCGTCGGGACGTCGTCGAGCGGGGTGCAGGTCCTGCCGGTCGTCGCCGACGAGGTCGCTTCCGTGACCGTCTTCCAGCGCACCGCGAACTGGTGCACGCCGTTGAACAACGCACCGATCACTCCCGAGGAGCAGACGCAACTGCGATCGGACTTCGCCGCGCTCAAGGCCGCGCTCGACGCCTCACCGCACGGGTTCCTCCACGAAGCGGTCGACCGCTCGGCGCTCACCGACACCGCGGAGCAGCGCGCGGCCTTCTTCGAGCGGGTCTGGACCAGCCCCGGCTTCTCGAAACTCACGGCGAACTACGCCGACATCGTGACCGATCCGGCGGCCAACGACCTCTGGTGCGAGTTCATCGCCGCCCAGATCCGTTCCGTCGTGCACGATCCCGCCACGGCCGAGCGCCTCATCCCGAAGAGTCACCGCTTCGGCGAGAAGCGGCCGCCGTTCATGACCGGCTACTACGAGGCCTTCAACCGCCCCAACGTCGAGCTGGTCGACCTCACCGAGACCCCGATGGTGCGGGTCACCGAGCGCGGCATCGAGACCACCGACGGCGAGCGGGAGTTCGACCTCATCGTGTGGGCCACCGGCTTCGACTTCGGCACCGGTGCGCTCGGGCGCCTCGGGGTCAGGGGCGAGGACGGCCGTGCGCTGGCCGACGCCTGGGCCGACGGTCCGCGCACCTGGGCCGGGATCCAGACCGTGGGCTTCCCCAACTTCTACTTCCCGGGCGGACCCCACGCCGCGGCGGGCAACAACCCCCGCTACAACAGCGATCAGGTCGAGTTCGTGACCGACCTCCTGGTGCACGCCCGCGATCACGGCATCGACCGCATCGCGCTCGAGCCCGCGGCCGAGGAGCGCTGGACCAGCATGGTCGACCGCGGCGCCGAGAACTCGCCGTTCGGTCGCGACAACTACTACTTCGGCAGCAACATCCCCGGGAAGCCGCGTCGCCTCCTGCTCAACGCCGCGGGCCGACCCAAGTTGCACAAGACCTTCGCCGAGGCGCGGGCGAACGCCTTCGCCCCGTTCCGGATGACGTCGCGCTCCGCGTAGTGCCCGGTCGCCGCTTCCGCTCAGACGGTCGCGATCGGCGTGACGGGTGACCCGACGATCCCGGGCAGGCGCAGCGGCGGTGCCGTGAGCATGAAGCGGCTCCGCTCGTGCTCGCGGAGCCACGTCGCGAGCTCGTGGAGGTACCAGAGCTCGCCCAACGGCACGCCGAGCTTGAACAGGCACAGGTGGTGGATCGGCAGCAGCGTGTAGCGGTCGGTGTCGCGTTTGGGTCGGACCATCCCCTCGACCGCATAGTTGTCGGACACCAGCGCGGCGATCTGCGAATCGGCGATCCACTCCAACAGGGCGTCGTCCTGGGCGTCGAGGTAGGCGCACGTCCGGTGCACCTCCACCGGATCCGGATCGCGGTTCCACTCGAGGATGCGGGTGGCGAAGCCGGTGTGGACGAGGAGCACGTCACCGGGCTCGACCGCCACCCGGTCGGCGGCCATGATCTCCTGCAGGGTCTTCAGGTCGACCCCGCGCCAGTCGTGGCCCAGGTGGTGGGCCACGTCGACCAACACCCCACGACCCTGCATGCCATGGAAGGCCATGTGCTCGAGCCCGAGGTGGTGCGCGAACGACGCGTGCCCGCTGCCGTCGCCCCGGGCGTCGGACGACGGACCGACGAGGTCGGACCCGGCCCGGTACCCGTTGTAGTAGACGGCCTCCTCGACGCCGTCGCCGTCGGCGTCGAACTCGGCCCCCACGTGGGCCAGCGAGTCCCACTGGGTCGAGTACTGGAGCCACAGCGTGACGGCGTCGTCGGCCCAGACGTCGAAGAATCCCGGACCGCCTTCCTCCATGTCGCGCATGAGGACGTTGAAGAACACCTCGGGGTTGCCGGCCATGTCCTCGGTGGGCGCCAGACGCGGTGGGTACCGCCGCTGGTTGAGGGCTGATCCACCCGGGAAGTCGAGCGGCAGGCTGAGGCAGAAGCTGACGCCGGCACGAACCTCGGCCGCGCCCTGGAGGACCTTCTCCGGGGTCATCAGGTTGACCCGCCCCAGCTCGTCGTCGTCGCCGAAGTCGCCCCAGGTCGAGCCGGGCGGGCGCTGGATCCACCGCTTCGTCATGCCATCTCCTCCGTGGACCGTTGTTCCGTACCGACCGGTTGGTCTAGCCTCGCGGCAGTGCACCCGCCCGGTCAACCCGGCCCCGTGCCCCTGCGCACCAGTCCACACGGAAGGTCAACGAGCATGGCGGCTTCGGCAGCGACCGGACCGGACTTCATCGTCTCGGCCGACGGGCACATCCTCGAGCCCACCGACCTGTTCTTGACCCGCCTGCCCGAGCACCTGCGCGACCGTGCGGTGTGGGAGGAGGACTTCGAGATCGAGCCCCTGGTCGAGGGTGGGGCCCGGGCCTTCCGTCGGCTGCACACGCCCGGCTTCGACGGATGGACGGTGTCGCGCTACCGCCAGACCAGCGGCCGCACTCCCGAAGGTGACCCGGCGCTCATCCTCGAGGACCTCGACTCCGACGGCATCCACGCCCAGGTGATGCACCCGAACCTCTCGCTGTTCGGCCTCTACTCCGACGACCACGAGCTCTCGATCGGCCACGCCCGCGTCTACAACGACTTCCTGATCGAGCGGTTCACCCCGTACTTCTCACGGATCGCACCGACCGTACCGATCCCGCTGACCGACGTCCCCGACGCCGTGGCCGAGATCGAGCGCATGGCCGCCGCCGGGTTCCGCGCGATCCTCCTGCCCGCGACCCCGCCCAAGCCGTACCACTCCGCCGAGTTCGATCCCGTCTGGGCCGCGGCTCAGGCGTGCGGACTGCGGATCTTCTTCCACACCGCGACCGGTGGGGTCAAGGTGAACGACCCCGAAGCGGCGACGCTCAAGACGGTGCTCGGAGTGGTCGATGAGGTCAACACGCCGATGACGCCGAAGTTGGCGTCGCGGCGGATGGTCACGCAGTGCATCTACGGGGCCTTCGAGCCCCAGAAGGTGATCATCGACCTCATCGCGGGTGGGGTTCCCGAGCGCTTCCCCGACCTCCACTTCTTCCTGATCGAGTTCAACGCCATGTGGCTCGGCGGCCTCGTCGGCGCGATGGACAAGGCCTGGACCACCGGCATCGGCCAGGACCGCGACTGGTGGCTCGGCGTCTGGGACGACGCCCTCGCTCCCGCCGAGCAGCGCATGGCCCGCCTGTTCACGATCAACGAGCAGTGGCCGTACCCGCTCCTGCCCAGCGAGTATGTGAAGCGTCAGTTCCACGTGTCGTTCCAAGACGACCCGGTGGCGGTCGCGGCGCGCCACGTCACCGGGCTCTCCACGATCGTCTGGGGCGCCGACTACCCCCACGCCGAGGGCACGTTCCGCGGCACGCAGGCGCTCATCGCCCAGCAGTTCGCGGGCGTTCCGGCCGACGAGCGGGCGGCCATGCTCGGCGGCACGCTGGCGGGGCTGATGGGCTTCGCGCCCGCGACCGTCTAGGTCGCGAGTCCGCCGAGGAAGATCTCGGCGAACGGACCCGCCACGTCACGGGCGCTGAGCGGCCCCTCCGCCTTGAGCCACAGGTACGTGTAGTTGTGCATGCCCAGCCAGGCTCGCGCCGTCAGACGCGGGTCGACGGCCCGGAACTCGCCGGAAGCGATCCCGGCCCGCACCACGTCCTCGACGCGCCGTTCGTAGTCGCGCCGACGGACCCGGAACTGCTCGGCGCGGTCCCCGGTGAGCGCCGGGAACTCGTGGAGGAACACCCAGACGTGGTCGGGATAGCGGTGGATCACGTCGAGCAGCGCCGCCCCGAGCGCGGTCAGGTGCGCCGACGCCGAGCCTCCGGTGGCCGCGACCCGTTCGGCCCCCAGCATCACCTCGTCCATCACCCGGTCGTGGATGGCGGCCAGGAGCTCTTCCTTGGAGGCGATGTAGTGGTAGAACGCGCCCTTGCCCAGGCCGTTGACCGCGCAGAGCTCCGCGATGCCGGTGGCGTGATACCCCTGGCGAGCGAACACTCCGGCCGACACGTCGACGATCTCGTCGCGGCGGGCCTTCCACTTCTCGCTGCGACCCGCGTCGCCGGTGCCGACCACGGCCATCAGCGCCCCTTCCAGACGGGGGCCCGCTTCTGGGCGAACGCGTCGAGGCCCTCCGCCGCGTCCTCCGTGGCCAGCAGCGCGTCGAGCCGCGCCTTCGAGACCCGACGCAGCGTGGCGTCGTCGGTGGTGTCCGCCATGAGTGCGACCGCTCGACTCGCCCGGACGGCCAACGGCGCGGCCTCGGCGACGGCGCGCGCCACCCGCAGGGCCTCGTCGAGGGCGGCACCGGGCTCCACCAACCGGCTCACGAGCCCGAGCTGGTGGGCCCGCTCGGCCGTGATCGGCTCGCCGGTGAGGATCGCGTCGAGCGCCGGACCCCGGCCGATGGCCCGGGGCAGCCGGAACAGTCCACCTGCAGCAGCGATCAGGTTGTGCCGCACCTCGGCCAGCCCGAACGACGAGCGGGTGGTGGCCACCACGATGTCGGCCGCGAGCACGATCTCGAGTCCACCGGCGGTGGCGAGTCCGTCGACGGCGACCACGATCGGCTTGGTGCGCTCACGGAACACGAAGCCGCCGAATCCCCCGCGCTCGGTGTCGAGCACCTCGGCGGTGCCGGCCGCGCGGATGGCCTTGAGGTCCGCACCGGCGCAGAACACCGGACGGGCCTGACCCTCGGTGCTCGCGCACAGCACCCCGACCCGCAGCTCCGGATCGTCTTCGAGGGTGTCGACGGCCGCCTCGAGCGCACGGGACATCTCCGGGTCGAACGCGTTGCGCGCTTCGGGCCGGTGCAGAGTGATGACGCCCACGTGGTCGGACGTCGAGAAGAGGATCGGGGGCACCACACGCTCCAGGGCCGGGATCGGGACCGGGACCAAAACGTATAGTGACCGGTCGGTACACGACCAGTCGGTGGACCCGAAGGGTGACCCATGGAGCAGATCGGCGATCAGCTCGGCGAGCAGCTCGGCTTCTCGGGACGCGTCGCCGTGGTCACCGGCGCCGGTCGGGGAATCGGCCGGTCGTACGCCCACCTCCTCGCCGCCCGGGGGGCGACGGTCGTGGTCAACGACCTCGGCGGTTCGATCAAGGGCGTCGGCGCCGACGCCGGACCCGCCTCCGCGGTCGCCGACGAGATCGTCGCCGCCGGCGGCACGGCGGTCCCCGACACCCACGACCTCGCGACGGAGGACGGGGCCCGGGCCCTCGTCGATGGCGCCGTCGACCGCTTCGGGCGGATCGACGTGCTGGTGCACAACGCCGGGATCATCCGCTGGGCGCGTGTCCCCGACGCCGACGCCGACAACCTGTCGAGCCACCTCGCCGTGCACGTGGGTGGCGCCTTCCACACGACCCGGGCCGCCTGGCCCCACCTGGCCGAGCAGCAGTACGGCCGGATCGTCATCACCACCTCGGCCGGGTTGTTCGGCCTCCCCGACAACCTGTCCTACGCCACCGCCAAGGCGGCGGTGATCGGCCTCACCCGCAGCCTCGCTGCCACCGGCGCCCCGCTGGGCATCACCGCCAACTGCATCGCACCGGCCGCGGTCACGCGCATGGCCGGACGC
>JBAXBB010000003.1:0-45669 GCA_037142235.1 Actinomycetes bacterium | reverse complement strand
CGGGGTGACCCCCGGGGGTGGGACCATGGGGGCGGATCCCTCCGGGACCGGCGGTGGGGTCGGCCCGGTCGGCGGCCGGGTCGGCGGTCCGGTCGACGGTCCGGTCGGCGTGTTCGCCACGACGCGAGCGTGGAGACGCGCGAGCCGACCGGCCGGAACGACCCGGTGGACGATCCACCGGACCGGCGACCGGCGTCGGATCCGGGTTCCCCACGTCGACCGGTAGGCGCGCGCCAACCGGAGATCGAGCGACGAGGGCCCGCCGGAGCGGCTCACCGCAGGCCCGCCGAGAGGGCGGTGGAGAGCATGACCGTCGTCGCCGGTGAGCACCCGCCGCGCAGCGTCTCGGCAACCACGGCGAGGGCCGAGCCCACCCGGCCGTCCGCGACGTCGGCCTCGACCAGACCGGTGGCGAGGCTGGCACACCGGTCGCGCAGGCCCTGCACCGCGTCGGGACCGAGACCGAGGTGGGCCGCGGCGAGATCGACGGCCGCCAGCACCTGCACGACGTCGGTGCCGTACCCCGCCGGGCCGACCGCCCCGCCGAGGTGCGTACGGGCGACGGTGTCGTCGACGACGAGCACCGTGGCCCCGGCGGCGAGCCGTTGGACGAGCTCCCACGGCGCGGCGCGACCGAGGATCACACACTCGCCCCCCACCCGCTCGAGGAGATCTCGCCGGACCGCACAGTGCGCCGCCGGTGCGGTCAGGTCGAGGGCTAGGGGTGTGGGTGCGGTGACGACCACCCCGGCCTCGGGACGCGTCCGGCGCACTTCGGCGATGCGGCGGTAGGCGCCCGGCGCCACGGTCCAGCCCGGGTCGACGACGTGGACCCATCTCCCCCGCGACGCGGCCCGGCCGAGGTTCGCGAGCGCCGGCGGAGTGAGGTGGAGGGGCGTGGAGACCACCCGGACCTGGTGGGGGTGCTCCCCGGAGTGGGCTGAGAACCCGCAACCTCCGCCGGTCACGACCACCACCTCCGATGCCGGCTCACCGGTGAGGGCGGCCAGGGCGGCGTCGACCCGCGCGGTGGCGTCGTCGTCGGCGATCACCACCACCGACCACTCGGGTCGCGCGCCCGACGCGTCGTCGTGCGCCGTCGCGACGGTAACGGGGGGCACCGGCGGGTAGAGCACTCCGTCGGGGGTGACGGGCACCCTCGTGGTGGTGGCGGCCGTCCGGGCGATCCCGAAGCGGACCAGCTGGTCGGTGCCCGTGTAGCGCACGGAGTGCCCGGGGTCGAAGAAATCGGGCTCGGGTCGCGCGGCCAGACTCGCGGCGGCGTGGCGGTAGATCCGAGCCGCTCCGGCGTGCTCGCCGCGCTCCGCCTCCATCGTCACCCTGGCCGCGAATCCGGCGCCGTACTTCACGTGGAGCAGCGCGCCCCGCCCGGTGATCTCACGGGAGGGGCGGTCGCACCAGTGGTTGCCGCTCCACACCTGCTCGCCCGGCCGGACCCGACGCAGCGGCACCTTGTCGAGGAGGTGGCCACCGAGGTCGCCCCCGAAGATCCGCGCCCGCACCCCACCCCAGTAGTTGGTGAGGTTGCGGCGGGGCCCGGCGAAGGGCACCCGGACCCGGTACCAGTCGGCGTCGAACCACCCGAACACCTCGAGCGGGTCCTGGCCCGGAGCGCACACCAGCGACGACTGTGGGCCGGCTCCGTACAGGTCGACCATGATCGCCCGGTAGGCGCTGGCCCCCGCACGGTCGAGCCCGGCGGTGAGGTCGCGCAGCGTGGCGTGCTCCGAACCGGGGAAGACGAACAGTTCGTCGGCGTCGACGGTGAGCGACCACTGATCGGTGGTGTGCCGTCGGGCCAGGAGGTCCCACCAGACCGCACCGCAGTTGGCGGCGCGGTACGAACCCTCGGTGTGCCACAGCGTCACGTCGGGTTGCGCCGCGAGCAGCTCCGCGGAGCCGTCGTCGGACCCGTTGTCGACGACGAGGAACCGATCGACGCCGATCCGGCGGTGATGGTGGAGAAACCAGTCGAGGCGGTGTCGCTCGTTGCGCAGTCCGACCAGCGCCACGATCTCGTCGGACCCGACGGGCTCCTCCGTGCGGGCGACCGGGTCGAGCCCGTAGGCCGTGAACGCCGCGTCGAGTCCCCCGACCTCCACGAGCGCGTCGATCCGCCGCGTGTGCACGGCCTGCGCGTGGTCGTGCGTGCCGTGGTCGGGATGGTCGGTCAGCCAATCGGCGCAGCGCTGGGCCACGGCTGTGGGGCCGAGGGTCGCGGCGACGAGGTCGAGGACCTCGTCGATCACCTCGGCGCTCCACGGACGTTGGGCGAGGACGACGGCGTACTGCGTGAGCGCGCGCTCGACCCTGCCGAGGTGGGCGAGCACACGGGCCAGGCCGAGGGCGTGATCGGCGACGGCGACCGTCTCCTGCTCGGGAGTGTTCACGGCCGTCCTCCCCACGCTGCCGCCACGGCCGTGATGTCGGGGGTGGTCGCCAGGTGCCTACGGCGGTCGAGCAGGTGCTCGTGGGCGGCCCGGACCCGGCCGAGGTCGGCCAAGAGATCTCCGATCTCGGCGGGTCGGGAGAAGTGGAGGGGGTAGCCGGGTCCGAGGACCTCCACGACGCCGGGGAGCGGCGGCACCGCAACGGGCAGACCCCGCCCGAGGCACCGGAGCACGACCGGGTCGGCGTTGGCGTCGAGCAGGTCGGCGAGCACGACCGCGTCGACGAGTAGGGCGTCGCGCTCGCGAGGGGTGATCGCCCCGCGGTCGTCGGTCGCGCGCAGTGGCGCAGGGTCGGCGGCCCAACCGTCGTGGCGGCGTTGGGCCCGGGCCAGACCCACGGCGACCCGGCGGAACGGTGGCTCGACGCACCGCACCTTGCGCAGCGTCGCGCCGGTGGGGAGCCGATCGGGCAGGTCGCAGACGGTCGAGAGCCGGGTCATCCACCACCCGGGCTGCACCAGGGTGGGCGCGGCGGCGAAGCGCTCGGGGTCGAACGCGGTCGGGTGGGCCACGACCGGGGGCGCCACCACCTCGACGGGCACGCCGGTGGAGTCCTCCAGGAAGCGGGCGGCGGAGTGGGTGAAGGTCACGAGCCCGCGGCACTCGGTCAGTGCCGCCCGGAAGGCGGGCCGGCGCACGAGCGCCTCCAGGGCGAACTCGGCGAACGGGGGCAGGTGGTCGGGGGCGCTCACCACGCCGTGGACGATCCCGACCCAGGCGCCCTCGACCGGCTCGCCGCCGGGCCCGAAGGTGGCGTCGACCGATGCGAGGAACGCGGTGCCGGGGGGTGCGCCGGGCAGAGCGTCGGCGAGGCGCGCGGCGTCGAAGTCGGGCGGGAGCGGCGGCCCGTCGAGGGTGCGAGCGAGCAGATCGAGGTCTTCGGGACGGCGGTCGCAGGCCTCGGCGAGGGATCCGGCCGCGGCGCTCCGGTCGCCCCGCCGCCGCTGGAGCTCCGCCAGGTGCAGCAGCGGCACCACCGCGGTGGAGTCGGTCGCGACGGCGCGGTCGAGCAGGGCGACGGCGCGGTCGTCGTCGCCCGCGCCCACCCGGGCGACCGCGTGCGCGGTCAGTGCCCCGGCGCGCGCCGCCAGGAAGTCGGGATCGGGGACCGGACCCACGATCCCGAGCGCGGCCAGGTGCCCGGTGCCGGCGTAGCGCACCGACTCCTCCGACGACCAGGCCGTGAGGTCGGGGTCGAGGGCGAGCGCGTCGGCGTACCGGTGGTACTCGTCGTCGGGTGGACGTTGCCCGCGCGCCAACTCGTCCCAGGCGAAGTCGCCGAGGCGCGCGCACAATTTGAAGTGGAGCACGGCGCCGCGGATGGTGGCGAGAGGGAGGTCGGTCCAGTGCTGCCCGTCGACGAGGCGCGTCGCGGTGTCGACCCGGAGGAGCGGGACCTTCGAGAGGCAGTAGTCCCAGGCACTGCCTCCGAACAGTCGACGACGCACACCTCCGAACACTCCGACCTGGTTCGCGTCCGGACCCGACGACGCCACCTCGTGGTGGCGCCACCGACGGTCGAACCAGTGGGCGACCTCGAGCGGTGAGCGGTCGGCGGGGAGCCACGTGCTCGCGAGCGGTGTGTCGGCGTAGAGGTCGAGCAGCACGGCGCCGAGGGCACGGCTGCCGCCGGCGTCGAGCTCCCGGCAGAGGTCGGCGAGCGGCCGGTCCTCGGCGTCGGGATGGACGACGAGCTCGTCGGCGTCGGCGATGACGGTCCAGCGCCCACCGCCGTACCGGCTGAGGATCACCTCGAAGAACGCCGCGCCGCACCGTGCCGCCCGGAAGTCGAGCGAGGAGGTCCACACGTGCACGTCCGGCTCGGCGAGGAGCGCCTCCGTGGTGCCATCGGTGGAGCCGTGGTCCACGACCAGGAACCGCTCGACGCCGAGGGCGCGATGGTGATCGAGCCAGGGGATGATCCGCCCGACCTCGTTGCGGACCACGGTGCAGCCGAGCACGGCGTCGGGCGCCGGGTCGATCGGCCGACCGTCGAGTCGGCGCAGGGATCGCGCGACCTCGGGGGTGCTCACGGACGGAGCAGACTTTCGAGGAGCGGCGTCACGGCTGCGGCATCGGGGCCGAGGTACAGGGTGAAGCAGGGAACCGCGCGCACGAGGTCACCCATGTGGCGGAACGCGGTGCTGCCCGCTCCCGGGAGCTGGAGCATGGTGGTGGGACCGAGCGCCCGCAGGGCCGCCGCCGAGCTCATCGGCGCGAGTGCGGTCGGTGCTCCCGCACGCACCTGCGGCACCACCACCGCTCGGATCGGGAACGAGGTGACGACGCGGTCGGGGAAGTCGCGACCGACATCGATTACGAGCTTCTCCGAACCGGTGCGCTCGGGGTTGGTGACGGAGGCACCGAACTCCGGGAGGCGCTCGAGGTCGGCCGGTCCGTCGAGCTTCGCCACGGCGTAGAGGGAGTGGGCGGTGGGTGGGCCCACCGTGGAGATCAGGCAGTAGTCGTCGGCCAGGTGGCCGAGGCCGTCGGCGAGGCCGCGCAGCGCGGTCGACGACTTGCCCGACCCTCCTGGGCCGGCGAGCAGCACGCCCCCGTCGGTTCGGCCCACGGCGGCGGCGTGCACGCTCTGCAGGCCGAGTTCGCCGAGTGCCCAACCGAGCAGCGATCGCAGTGGTGCGGCCCGCTCGTGGGAGGGAACGGCGGTGGCGTCTTGGGTCCACCACGCCCCGCGTGCCGTCGTGCGGTCGTAGGTGCTCAGGATCCCGGACCACGGCTCGAAGGCCGTCGCCACGCGGTCATTGTCGAAGCCGCGTACCTCGTGACGGGGGGTGAGCCACGCGAGCCAGTCGTGGTCGATCCGGTCGAGCAACAGCGCCACGAGGGGAGAGACCGGCTCCCCCGACGACACCGAGTCCCAGCAGTCGATGGTGACGTCAGTGGGTCCGTCGGTGGGTCCGTCGGCGATCCGGACGTGGTCGAGGGCCGGGCCGAGAGCGTCGGCCACCTCCGGCCCCGCGAAGCGCAGCCGCACCGTCTGGGGACCGAAGCGGTAGCGCCGGTCGAGGGGCCCGCCGAACCGGGTGCCCGCCCGGATCGCGCCGGCGAGCATCAGGTCGTGGACGGCGGTGGGCTCGCGGTCCTCAGAGCCCGGGACCAGCATGAGGCCAGCCCCGGTCGTCGACCTCGTGGACGGGGTCGATCAGGAGCAGCCCTTTCATGTCGTCGAAGTCGACGAGGTCGGCCGCGGCGAACGGCCGCGGCTCGCCCACGGGCGCGAGCACTCCGGCCGCCGGCCCGAGGTCGACCGGTGCTCCGTCGGTGTCGTCGTGGGCGGGTTCGAGGAGTCCCCGCTCGACCACGACGGCGGTCAGGGTGTGCACGTACGACTCGACCGCTCCCGTGTCGACGTAGCGGGTCCGGAGGACGGCGACGGTCTCGTCGACCGACGCGCCGCTGGCGAGCAGCCGCCAGACGTCGCAGCCGGCGCCCTCGGTGGTGAAGTACGACCCCGAGGCGAGATCGACGATGACCACCTCGTCGTCGACGACGTCGGCGGCCACCCGGCGGCTCGGGACCCGGAAACGAGTGGTGGGATCGAGGGGGAGGGCTCGGGGCGAGCCGGGACTCGGCGCATCCTTCTCAGTCACCGGTGGCACGCTCCGTCGTGGTCGTTCAACGAGGAAAGGTTACAGGTCGGTGCCCGTCGGGACGCGTCCGCGGCGGCGGTCCACGACCCGACGCAGCACCCGTGCGTAGCGTTGCGCCGGGTCGTTCTGACGGCCGAGGTTGCTGAGGTGGAGGCGCCGACGGAGCACGACTTCGGGCACGGTGGTCACGCGAAACGGGCTGTCGATCAGCCGGGCGTACCAGTCGAAGAAGTCACCGCCACCGCCGATCTCGGCGATGGGTCCGATGGCGTCGAACGTGGACCGGCGCACGAGGAGGGTCCCGGCGAAGTGCCCGGGGATCGGTTCGTCGGCGTCGAGGGGTACGGGCACGCGACCGGGCCCGAGCTCGGGGCTGGCGAACTGGATGGCGTGACCGAACACGGCGTCGGGTTGCGGCGCGCGCCCGAACGCCGCCAGCTGCACCTCGGTCTTGTGCGGCTCCCAGAGGTCGTCGTCGTCGAGGAAGGCGATCAGGGTGCCGGACGAGACCGTGACGCCGCGGTTGCGGGCGGCGCCGTCGCCACTCCACTCTTGGCGGACGATCCGGATGGCGTCGCCGAACCCGGCGAGGACCGCCGGCGTGTCGTCGGTGGAGCCGTCGTCGACGACGATCACCTCGTCGACCGGGTGGGTCTGGGCCAGCACGCTCGCGATCGCCTCGGCGACGTAGGCCGAACGGTTCTTCGTGGGGATGACCACGCTGATCGTCGGCCCGCTCATCACGGGTCATTCTGCCGGGTGGAAGTGCCGTGCCTCGGCCAACTCCGAGCCGGGGAGGTTCGGACGCGGGTCAGGTGAACGACGGGCGCAGCGGGTATCCGCAGTCGCCGTCGGTCGTCGCCACGCCGAGCACCTGGTGGATCTCGCCGTCGTCGCGGGCGAACCCGTAGGCCGCGGCAGCCATGTAGAGGCGCCAGATGCGGGCCCGCCCTTCGCCGGCCTCGCGTACGGCGTCGTCCCAGCGCGCTTCGAGGTTCGCGATCCACTGCCGGAGGGTCAGGGCGTAGTGCTCGCGCAGGCCCTCGAGGTGACGCACCTCGAATCCCGCCGCGCCCATGGCCGAGACGACGTCGCCGACCTCGTGGAGCTCGCCGTCGGGGAACACGTACCGGTCGGTGAAGTTCCGCCGCAGTCGACGCCGCTCGAACCGACCGTGGGTCTTGGGGTCGGCGTGGGCCGGCCGGCTGATGGCGTGGTTGAGGAGGCGGCCACGCGGGGCGAGGAGCGCCCGACACCGGCGGAAGTAGCGGTCGAGCTCGGCGAGCCCGACGTGCTCGAACATCCCGATCGAGCTGATGGCGTCGTAGGGCCCGTCGTCGACATCGCGGAAGTCACCGAAGCGCGCGTCGACGGCATCGGCCACGCCGAGCTCCCGGGCCCGCTCGCGGGCGTATTCGGCCTGGGGCTCCGACAGGGTGACCCCCACCGCCTGCACTCCGTGGTGCTTCGCCGCGTGGAGCAACATGCCGCCCCAACCGCACCCGACGTCGAGCAGGCGCATGCCGGGCCGGAGTCCGAGTTTGCGACAGATCAGCTCGTACTTGTCGGCCTGGGCCTGCTCGAGGGTCTCGGTGCTGTCCGACCAGACGGCGCACGAGTAGGTCATGGCGGGCCCGAGGACGATCCGGTAGAACTCGTTCGACACGTTGTAGTGGTGCGCGATGGCAGCGGCGTCGCGTTCACGCGAGTGGCGCCGGCCGCGCAGCCGGGCCTCTTCCGGTGGCGGCGGAAGGCGCTTGAACGCGTCGGAACCGACGAGGCGGAAGGCGGCGGCGATCTGGCGGGGCCCGAGCGCGAGTGCCTCGATCCGCCGGGCGACGCCGATCACCTCGAAGATGTCTCCCTCGAGGTCGAGGTCGCCGGCCACGTAGGCCCGGCCGAATCCGAGCTCGTTGGGGGCGGTGGCGATGCGACGCAACGCATCCGGGGATCGGACCACGACCGTGGTGGTCGCGTCTTCGGGGCCGAAGGAGCTGCCGTCGTAGGCGCGGACCGCCACGGGAAGGTCGGAGCCGAGGACGGAGGAGAGGAGATCAGCGACGCTCATGGCCCGAGGTTTGCACAGATCGGGTGGTCCGTGCAGGGGGTCCGGACCGACCGGCCTACGATCGGGTCTTCCATGGCGCGGTCGTCGACGTTCCGGTCCCTGCGCAACCCGAACTACCGGCTCTATTTCGTGGGCCAACTCGTCTCGATGGCCGGCACGTTCATGCAGACCGTGGCCCAGGCCTGGCTGGTGCTCCAACTCACGGGGAGCGGCACCGCGCTCGGGGTCCTCACCACCTTGCAGTTCGGCCCCCTGGTGCTCTTCGGCGGGCCAGGTGGGGTGCTGGCCGACCGGCTCGACCGGCGGCGCCTCTACATGGTCACCCAGGCCGTCGCCGGGGTCGAGGCCCTGGTGCTCGGGGTCCTCGTCACCACCGGGCACGTCCAGCTCTGGATGGTCTACGTTCTGGCGGCGATCCTGGGCGTGATCAACGCCGTCGACCAGCCGGTCCGCCAGACGATCGTCTTCGATCTGGTCGGCCCCGACGACCTCGCCAACGCCGTCAGCCTCAACGTGACGGTCGGGGGCATGTGCCGGGCCGTTGGTCCGGCCCTGGCCGGCGTGACCATCGCCGTGCTGGGCGTGGGGCCTTGTTTCCTCATCAATGCCGGCTCGTTCCTGGCGGTGATCGTGGCCCTGTTGATGATGGACGTGAGCCGGATGCATCCGGCGGTGCGAGAGCCACCTGCCCGCGGCCAGGTGCGGGCCGGCCTGGCCTACGCCTGGACCACGCCGGAGCTGCTCTCGACCCTGCTCCTGGTGGCGGTCGTGTTCGGGTTGGCGTGGGAGTTCGAGGTGTCGCTCCCGCTCTTCGCCCGGTTCGTCTTCCACGGCAACGCCGCGACCTACGGGCTGCTGGCGTCGTCGGTGGGCGTGGGGGCCGTGCTGGGCGGGCTGGAGAGCGCCCGACGGGCCAATCCGGCCCGCCGGACCATGGCCTGGTCGGTCGGAGTGTCGGGCGCGGCGCTGTGGGTGGCGACCTTCGTGCCGTCGACGACCTGGGCGGTTCCTGTGCTGGTGGTGGCGGGCGCCGCCGGCGTGGGATTCGCGGCCGTGGCCAGTACCCGATTGCAGCTCTACTCGAAGCCGGTGATGCGCGGCCGGGTGATGGCGCTGTTCGTCATCGCGGTGTCCGGCACTCGGGTCGTGGGTGGTCCGATCGTGGGCTGGTTCGGCGAGCACATGGGGACCCGCGCGTCACTCGGCATCGGCGCATTGTCGATCACGGTCGTCCTGCCGTTGTGGCTGATCTTCGCGCCCCGTGACCGCGAACCGGGTGCCACGCCGCAGTACGAGTGGACCGAGCCGGACGTGGAGACCTGACCGGGACGGGGCAGGTCCCGGCGCGTTGCCGGATCAGTCTCCGGCGGGATCGCCGAGGCCGAGCGCCTCGAAGATGATGGCGCGTTCGGCCTCGTAGGTCGCGGCATCGACGGCTCCGGCGGCGTGACGTTCGCTCAGCACGCGGAACTGCTCCATCAGCGCTTCGGTGTCGATCGGCTCGGCGTCGGCAGCGGACTCCTTGCGGATCTCCCGTCGCTCACGACGGTCGGCCGCGCGCTCTTGCCGGTTGCGCTCGCGTTGGCGCTTCTGGAAGCTCTCGGATCCCACGTCAGGCGGCGTCGACCAGCGCGGCCTGCACGCGGGCGGGGTCGGGCCACTGGACGTCGGTCACCCATCCGAACCGCTCGAACCAGCTGATGATCCGGGCCGAGGTGTCGATCTGTCCGGGGAACAGGCCGTGGCGGGCGGAGCGGGGGAAGGCGTGGTGGTTGTTGTGCCACGACTCGCCCATGGTCAGGAGCGCCAGCGGCGCCAGATTCGTGCTCACGTCACGGGTGGCGAACGGCCGCTTGCCGAAGCGGTGGCAGAACGAGTTGACCGACCACGTGCCGTTGAGCGTGACCCCGATGCGTACGAAGCCGGCGCAGAGGAACGCGATGAGGGCACCGTTCCCACCGGCGATGGCGAAGCCGATCGCGGACGGCACGGCGAAGGTGGCGACCGACAGCGGGATGAACAGGCGGTCGATCCACACGATGTCGCGGTCGGCGAGGAGGTCGGGGGTGTAGTGCTCGCGCGACGTGGGGTCGACGGTGAAGCACCAGCCGAGGTGGGCGTGCCAGAGGCCTCTGATGCCGCTGATCTCACGGTCACCCTTCACGATCGGCGAGTGTGGGTCGCCGGGCCGGTCGGTGAAGCGGTGGTGGCGCCGGTGGTCGGCGACCCAGCCGATGATGGAACCCTGGAACGCCATGCTGCCGAGCACGGCGAGCACGATCTTGAGCGGGCGCTTCGCCACGAAGCTGCGGTGGGTGAAGCATCGGTGGTAGCCGATCGTCACCCCGTGGCCGACCACGACGATGACCGCAGCGGTCAGTGCCACGGCCCACCACGGGAACGGCTGGCCGTCAAGGATCAAGATGGCCAAGGCCACGAACGGGGCGAGGAAGAACACGCCGGTGAGGATCTGGCCGTAGAGCGGTGGGTGGCTCAGCGGACCGGTGAAGCCCGAAGGCGAGGGCAGTTCAGGCCCGTCGTCGGTGGGTGGGAGCAGGGTGGAAGCAGACACAGATCTCCTCGGTGGAGGGACAGCCACCACCGAAGTTCAAGGCAGCGATGTTCCAGAGTGGTGATGGCCGGGTTGCCGGGCCGTTGGAGCCAGGCTAGCGGGCCGCCGGGCCTGCGGTCACCGCGGGTGTGCACCACCCCTGGCCGATCAGGGGGCTGATCAGGGGGCCGATCAGGGGGTCGGGCGACCCAGCTCCTGGCGCAGGGCGGCCACCTCGCTGCGCAGCGAGCGCAACTCGGCGACCACGTCGCCGGCCACCTCGCTGCGGTCGCCGGCGGCCGGGGCCCGCTGGTCGGCCTCTCCGTCCGCCGCGCCGCCCTCGTCGCGGTCCTCGAGGCGGAAGAGGGCGGCGAGCGAGGCCGCCACGGTGCCGAGCATGGCGATGCCCACGAGCATCAGGACCGTGGCGGCGAGGCGCCCCACGGTGGTCTGGGGCACGATGTCGCCGTAGCCCACGGTGGTGACCGTGACGACACCCCACCACAGGGAGGCGCCGTAGTTCTTGAACCCGTTCTGGTGGTGCTCGGCGCGCATGGTGATCCCGGCACAGACGAACACGGCCATGGCCATGTACATCACCGGTCTGCCCAGCCGCGAGAACGTGCGCCGGATCCGCGGGGCGTGGACGGCGACCATCACCACCCGGGCCAATCGGGCCAGTCGGAGGACGGTGACGATCTCGCCCCCATGCGCACCCGGGATCAGGTACCAGGGGGAGGTGAGCACCACCACGGCCAGGTCGAAGCGACCGATCCCGGTCCGGAGGTAGCCCGGCTTGAGCCGGATGTGGACGATCAGGTCGACGAGGAACACCAACCACGACACGATCTCGATGGCGATGCCGACGGCCCCGATGTGCGCGGTGCCGGTCGTGACCCCGATCAACGGTGCGATCGCGGCCGCGACGATCGCGGGCCGCGTCCGGAGCTCCCACGTCTCGAGCCGTTGTTGGTCGGACGTCATGGTCGCGGTCGTCGGCACCGGGGTCGCGGCCTTCTCGGTCGGGTCGGTCGGGTCGGTCGGGTCCCGGTCAGGAGAGCTCGAGGTCGTCCCAGTCGACGTTGGTGCACATGCGGTGGAACTCGGGTCCGTACCACGGCGCGTTCACCTGCATCCGGCCGTGCTCGTTGATGTAGTAGTTCTTGTCTCGAGCGCCTTCGTTCTGCATCAGCAGAAGGTCCGCGGCCTCGGCGTCGAGGGCCTGGTTGTAGCGCTCGTACGCGTCGTTCCTGACCTCGACGCGCGACTTGCCCTCCTGGAGCAGGCGGGTGATGCAGCGGGCCGCGTAGGCGGACCAGATCACGTACCAGATCGGGAGGCCGGTGCCGCCGGAGAGCGGTTGGCTGTTGGGCCCGTAGAGCATGAACATGTTAGGGAAGTTCGGCGTCATCATGGAGAGGTAGGCGCGCGGACCGTCCTTCGACCAGAAGTCGTGGATGCTCTGGCCCTCGGTGCCGAGGTAGTCGGCCGGCCAGAGGTACTTCATCACCTCGAACCCGGTCGCCGTGACGACGATGTCGACCTCGTGCAGGGTGCCGTCGGTGGTCTCGATGCCGGTGGACGTGAAGCGGACGATCGGGTCGGCCACGAGGTCGACGTTGTCGCGGGTCAGTGACTGGTACCAGCGGTTGTCGACGACGGGGCGCCGCGAGAACGGTGCGTAGTCGGGGACCAGTTTCTCGATCAGCTCCGGGTCGCCGCCCACCTGCGCCCCGATGTAGGCGGTGAGGTCGGAGCGCAACTGGTCGTTCATCGGGTTCCACTTGCCGCCCTTGGCCACCCACTCCTCGTCGGGGACGATGAAGCCGTGGGTGCCGAAGAGCCCGGCGATGGCCATGTAGCGCCACCAGTTCCAGTAACCGGGGAAGTGGTCGATCAGCCACAGGATCTCGGGCTCCATGGCCTGCCCGTACTTGTCGCGGGGGCTGATCCACTGCGGGGTGCGCTGGAACACGGTGACGTGCTCGGCGGCCTCGGCGATCGGCGCCAGGAGCTGCACCCCGGTGGAGCCATTGCCGACCACGGCGATCCGCTTGCCGGAGGCGTCGAAGTCGGCGGGCCAACGGGCCGGGTGCAGGATCTGACCCTCGAAGGTCTCCTGTCCCTCGAACGACGGGAACCTGGGGTTGGCGAACGTGCCGACGCCGTTGACGATGAAGTTCCCCTCGTGGGTCTGGAGGCCGTCGGGGGTGTCGAACTCGAGCACCCAGACGTCGCGGGCTTCGTCGAACGTCGCCTTCTGCAGGTCGTGGGAGAACTTCGTGTTGGCGTAGACGCCGAACTTCTTCGAGACCATCTCGAGGTACTCGCGCACTTCCTTCCCGCGCCCGAAGTACTCGGACCAGCGGTAGTCCTTCTCGAAGGCGAACTCGTAGGTGATCGAGATCGTGTCGACGCGGATGTCGGGGTAGCGGTTGACGCTCCAGGTGCCACCGGGTTCGGGCCGACGCTCGAACACGGTGTAGGGCAGGCCGAGGCGCTCGCACTGGACGGCCATCGCCAACCCGCTGAAGCCGCTGCCGATGATGGCGACGGAGAAGCCTGCGGGGATCGCCGGCTGCTCACCCTCCCACTCGATCATGAAGGGGAAGTCCTCGAACGCGGGCAGGAAGCGCCGGGCCTCGAACTCGAGGTCTCCCATCTCCTCCTTGGTTGCGAGGTTCAAGAGCTCGCGCAGCTCGGCGTCGGGCGGTGTCGGGAGGCGGCGGGTCGAGGCGTTCTCCTCGAGCCAGGCCGTGGCCTTGTCGATCAGCAGCTGGCGCTGGGTGTCGTCGAGAGCCAGCGTCATCGGCAGGGCGGCGATCTCCGGGTCGCGAGTCTGGTGGTACAGCGCCACCCGGACTCCGTTGAGGTCGGCGAGCTCCACCGCCCGTCGGATGAACGCCGTGTCGACCGTCGCCCCCATGGTTCCCCCTCGTTGCCCTCGGCTCCCCGCCGTCGGACCGGTCGAGGAGGTGCCTAGGTGGGCATTCTGCTGCACCCTGCCGGGAAGGA
The DNA here is from genome assembly GCA_037142235.1 of Actinomycetes bacterium. Taxonomy (GTDB): domain Bacteria; phylum Actinomycetota; class Acidimicrobiia; order IMCC26256; family PALSA-555; genus CAIUKV01. The sequence continues at coordinate 31,953 of JBAXBB010000003.1, read as the reverse complement.
ACCACTCAGGCCCCGCCCAGGCCCGGCCGGCTGCTCGGCGAGAGGTCCCTGGCCCGGTGGGCTCAGGAGCGGATGTCCTTGCGGCGGAACCAGATCACGGCCGCCCCGAGGAACACCACGAGGTAGGCGGCCTGCACCAGCAGCCCGGTCAGCAGGTCGTGCGAGAAGCGGTTCTCGGTGAACAGCGGCTCCCACGCAGCGCGGTAGTGGGTCGGGAGGACGTACCGGAGGCGACCCAGCTGGTCGATGCCGTCGAGGATCTCCGAGACGATGTAGACGCCGACGCAGGCCCCGATCGCGCCGGCAGGTGTGTCGGTGAGCGTCGAGAAGAACGTGCCGATCGCGAGGAGGCCGGTGAAGCCCGCCGCGATGTAGAGGGTTGCGATCCCGACCCGTACGAGTTGCGTGCCCGTCCCGAGGGTGAACGTATGGAGCGACCCACCCGCCAGACTGGGGACGATCGCAGGGTGTGACCCGAACAGGGCGAGACCCGCCACCAGTCCGACGCAGGCGACCAGCAGCGTCATGGCCCAGACGAGCACCCCGGCCGCGGCGAGCTTGGCGATCAGGAGCCGACCACGTGACACCGGCCGGATCAGCACGTAGCGGAGGTTCCCGCTGGCGGCGTCGCCGGCCACGGCGTCGCCGGCGAAGGTGCCCGCGATGATGATCAGGAGGAAGGCGCTGGTGAAGCCGAGGATCGCGGCGGGCATGAGGAGGCCGCTCTGCCGGGCGAGCACACCGAGGCCCTCGCGGGCCGGCCCCCGTCCTTTTCGGGCGTGGATGGCCACGCTGATCAGCACGGGCAGTGCCACCAGGATGGCGGCGACGATGAGCGTCCGGACGCGAACTGTGGCCTTGACCAGTTCCGTGCGGAAGAGCGCGATCACGGCGCCGCGCCGGGGTGGGGATCGGCGCCCGAGACGAGGTCGAGGAACACGTCCTCGAGGGCCTGGGTCGGGGCGATCGTCTCGAGCCGGAGTCCGGCGTGCACGATCGCGGCGGCCACGTCGGACCGCCGGGCGGTTCCGAGGTCGACGACGAGACCGTCGACGTGGTGCTCGACGCCCGCCACGCCGGGCACGCTGCGGATCACGGTGAGGGCCCGATCGCGATCGTCGACCTCCACCAGCGCCGAACGGGCGGTGCCCACGATGGTGCGGACCGGTCCGGTGGTGACCAGGCGCCCGCGGTCCATCACGAGGACGTCGCTGCAGGTCTGCTCGACCTCGTTGAGATGGTGGCTGGAGAGCAGCACCGTGGCGCCCTCGGCGGTGATCCTGGTGATGAGGTCGCGGATCTCGCGGATCTCGCCGGGATCGAGCCCGTTGGTGGGCTCGTCGAGCACGAGCAGCTCCGGGCGACCGAGCAGCAGGCGGGCGAGCCCGAGCCGCTGCTTCATGCCCTGGGAGTAGGTGCGCACCTTCCGGTGGACGGCGTCGCCGAGGCCGGCGATGGCCAGCGCGCCGGCGAGGTCGGCGTCGCGGAGGTGGCCGCCCCCGGCTTCCCACCAGAGTCGGAGGTTGCGCATCCCGGAGAGGTGCGGGACGAAGGCCGCCTGCTCGACGAGCGCGCCCACCCGGCCCAGCACTGCGGCACCGGGGGTGATCGTGGTGCCGAACAGGCGGACCTCACCCTTCGTGGGACGTTGGAGGCCCATCAAGACCCGGAGCGTGGTGGTCTTGCCGGCCCCGTTCGGGCCGAGGATCCCGAACACCTGACCGCGCTCGACGCGAAACGACAGGTCCTCGACGGCCGCGGTGCCTCCGAACGACTTGGAGAGTCCTTCGACGACGACGACGGCTTCGGCCACGGAGTGACCCTACGGTGCCAACCTGAGTCTCGGCTGAGTGCCGGCCGAGGCTTGCCCGGACCCGGTGAGCGTAGGCTCCTTCGGGGAGGCGCCCAGTGTCTCGACGAGCACGGACGACGTTCCTGCTGGCGGTCGTGGCGGTCTCGATGTTCGCCCATGTCTGGGGAATCCGCCACGACCTCCCGGTTCCTCAGCCCGACGAGCGCTACTTCGTCGAGCCGGCCGTGTACGTCGCCGCCTCAGGAGACCTCGATCCGCACTGGCTGGGCCATCCCGGCTCGACGGTGATCTACCCGTTGGCGTTGCTGTACCGCGCCCGCGAGGTCGTGTTCCACGGTGCGCCGGTGGTCGGGGAGGCCCGATCGGTCGCCGTGCGTTTCCGGCGTGATCCTTCCTGGTACTTCCTCGCGGGGCGGCTGTGGGTGGCGCTGTTCTCGGTGGCGTCGCTCGTCGTTGTGTTCGCGGTCGCCCGTCGGGTGTTCGGCGACCTCGCGGGAGCGATCTCCACCGCGATCTGGGCCGTGGTCCCACTCGGCGTCGGCTACGGGCGGATCGTGCGCACCGACAGCATCGGGCTGTTTCTCACGTTGCTCGTGATCTGGTCCTGCCTGCGCCTCGTCGATCGCCCGACCGTCGTCCGGGCTCTCCTCGTCGGGGCCGGGGTCGGCCTCGCCGCGTCGACGCGGTACTTTCTGGCCCTGCTCGGTGTGGTGGTGGTGACGAGTTGGTGGTCCACCCGGCCGCGGCGGCTCCCGATCCTGTTCGTCGCTGGGGCGGCCTCGGTGGTGACCTTCGTCGCGACCACCCCGTTCTTCGTCCTCGATCCCGGCACCACGGCGGCCTCCCTGCGCAACGAGACGGTGAGCCCGGATCCGGGTCGCACCCACGGCTGGCCCGCCAACCTGGCGGCCTATCTGCTCCACTCGACCCCGACCGCGATCTCGTGGGTCGGGCTGATCGCCGCCACGGTGGGGATCGTGCTGGCGCTCCGTCGCCGCGACCGCGAGGCCACGATCCTGATCGTGTGGGTCGCGGTGTTCGTGGTGACGATCAGCGCGATGCCGGTGCGCTGGGACCGCTGGCTCATCCCGGTGCTGCCCTTCGTCGTGTGCTTCGCCGTCGACGCTCTCCAGCGCGGCGCGGCAACGGTCGCGGCCCGCGTGCGCCGCTCCGCGGCGCGACCGGCGGTGGCCGGGCTGGTGCTGGGGCTCGGAGTCGTGGTGGTCGCGGTCGGCCCTCTCGTCGGCCTCGTGGCGCTCGACGATCGGGATGCCGAGGCGTCGACGAGCGTCCTGGCTCAGCGGTGGCTCCGCACGAACATCCCGTGGAACGCGCAGATCGCCTCCGAGATCAAGGGGCCCGACCTCGAGTTCGCGGATCCCCGCAGCGTGGAGCATCACGCCCTGCCGTCGGCCGGGTCGATCGCCGACTACTCGCGGACGGGCTACCGCGTCTTGGTGCTCAACCGTGAGGTGGACCGTCCGTACCTCGACCCGTCGGGAGGGCGCGCGGCAGCCGCGTTCTACGGGTTCCTTGCCCGCCACGGCCGCGTCCTGGCCGACTTCCCACCCGGTCGCGACGGGTCGGGTCCCCACCTCGTCGTGTACCGGATCCCCGGCCCGGCGGGCCTCCCGACCGCGGCCGAGGTCGCCCCGGAGTTGGCGTCCACGCTCCGACCGGGGCGCAATCAGGTCGCCCGCCAGGGCGGCCCGGTCCGGCTGGTGCGCCTGCGCCTGCGCCGGCTGTGGCGCCGACCGGGCCGACCTGACCTCGCCGCCCGCGCTCGGACCTAGGGTCGGGTGGTGGACGCCGAGCGAGTGGTGTACCGGACCTGTCCGTTGTGTGAGGCGTCGTGCGGCCTCGAGTTGCACCTCGACGCCCGCGACCGCGTCGTGCTGGTGCGGGGCGACCGCGACGACGTGTTCTCGGGAGGGTTCTTGTGCCCGAAGGGCGCGGCGCTGGGACGGCTCGATGCCGACCCCGACCGGGTGCGAGCGCCGATGCTGCGCGACGCCGACGGCTGGCGCGAGGTGTCGTGGCCCGAGGCGTGGGCGAGGGTCGCCGAGGGTCTCGGACGGGTGATCAGGCAGCACGGCCGGGAGTCGGTCGGGGCGTACCTCGGCAATCCCAACGTGCACACGTTGTCGTCGATCGTGTTCGGCCGGGTCTTCCTGCGAGCGTTGGCCACACCGCAGGTCTTCTCCGCCAGCACCGTCGACCAGATGCCCAAGCACGTGTCGAGCGGGTTCCTCTTCGGGGGCGGCTTCACGGTGCCGGTGCCCGATCTCGACCGCACCGAACTCCTCCTGGTGCTCGGGGCGAATCCGATCGAGTCGAACGGGTCGTTGTGCACGGCACCCGACTTCCCTGGTCGCCTCGACCGCCTGCGCGCCCGGGGAGGACGCCTTGTGGTCGTCGACCCGCGCCGGACGAAGACCGCCGAGCGGGCCGACCTCCACCTGCCGATCGTCCCCGGGACCGACGCCCATCTTCTCTTCGGGATCGTGCACACGCTCTTCGCCGAGTCGCGGGTGGACCTCGGGGTGGCCGCTCCGTTCGTGGCGTCCGCCGACCTCGAGGTGTTGCGCGAGCTCGCGGCGCCGTTCACCCCGGATGCGGTCGCCGCCGTGTGCGGCATCGACGCCGCCGACGTGGTGGCCCTGGCCCGCGACCTCGCCGCGACCGAGCGATCGGTGGTCTACGGCCGCATCGGCACCTGCGTCCAGGAGTTCGGCACGTTGTCGAGTTGGCTCGTCGACGTGGTGAACCTGCTGGTCGGCTCGCTCGACCGTCCGGGTGGGGCGATGTTCACCACCGCGGCCGCCGGCTCGGCGACTCCGCCCGGCCCGGCCCGCCCGGGGCGCGGCTACCGGACCGGTCGTCGGTACTCCCGGGTGCGTGGCGCGCCCGAGGTCCAGGGCGAGCTCCCGGTCGCGGCCCTGGCCGAGGAGATCGACACCCCGGGCACCGGTCGGATCCGGGCGCTGGTGTCCATCGCAGGTAATCCCGTGGTCTCCACCCCCGACGGCGCGCGCCTCGACGCCGCGCTCGCGAGCCTCGACTTCATGGTGGCGGTCGACGTCTACGTCAACGAGACGACCCGCCACGCCGACGTGATCCTGCCCTCGCCGTCGTTGCTCGCCAAAGGCCACTACGACCTGTCGTTGCTGCAGTTGGCGGTGCGCAACGTGGCGAACTGGTCGCCTCCGGTGACGGCCGTCGACGACACCGTCGACGACGCGGAGATCCTCTTGCGGTTGGCGTCGATCGTCTCGGGGCTCGGACCCGACGCCAATCCGGCCGTGCTCGACGACCTGACGGTCGCGACCCTCGTCGACGAAGCGATCGCGCGGGACGGCGGCCCGCTGGCCGGTCGGGACCGCGAAGACGTCCTGGCGGCGTTGGCGCCCCGGCGAGGCTCCGCCCGGGTGCTCGATCTCATGCTCCGTTCCGGTCCGTACGGTGATCACTTCGGCCGACGCGCCACGGTCGAGGTGCCGACCGACGACGGGACGCGGGAGATCCCGGCGCTCACGCTCGACGAACTCGAGCGCCATCCGCACGGCATCGACCTCGGCCCGCTCCAGCCCCGGCTGCCGAGCGTGTTGCGCACCCCGAGCGGCGCCATCGAGCTGTGCCGTGACGAGATCGTCGCCGACGTACGCGACCGGCTGGTGCCGTCGCTCACCCGGAGCGCCGTCGACGCCGGCCATCCGTTCCTGCTCGTGGGGCGGCGCGACCTCCGCTCCAACAACTCGTGGATGCACAACGTGGAGGTGCTGGTGAAGGGCCGATCTCGCTGCACCCTCCACCTGCACCCGGACGACGCGGCGGACCTGGGCATCGCCGACGGGTCGGTGGCGCGGGTGCGCAGTCGGGTCGGATCGCTGGAGGTGCCGGTGGAGGTCACCGACGCGGTTCGCCCCGGGGTGGTGAGCATCCCGCACGGCTGGGGGCATGGCCTTCCGGGGACCCGTCAGCGGGTGGCCGACGCCCACGCCGGCGTGAACGTCAACCTTCTCACCGACGGCGCCGTGCTCGATCCTCTCTCGGGCAACGCCGTGCTGGCCGGGGTGCCGGTCGCGGTGGAGGCGTCAGGCTGAGAGAGACGCCAGGCGCTGGTTCTCCCGGCGGGTGAGGTACCCGACGGCGATCATGATGAGCACGAGGAAGACCAGGCTGACGCCGTTGGCGGAGAGCCCGAGCCCTCCGTCGGGCTTGGTCTGGGTGAGGTAGTCGCCGAGGGAAGCGCCGAACGGCCGGGTGAGGATGTAGGCGGCCCAGAACGCCGGAACCTCTCCGAGGCCGAAGCGGAAGTGGGCGAGTGCCACTCCGGCGATGAGGCCGGCGAAGATCAGCCCTGCCTCCCAGTATCCGAGGTTGGCGCGCTCCGAGACCAGGTCGCCGGCGGCGGTGCCGAGGGCGAACGTGAAGAGGATCGTGAGCCAGTAGAAGGCCTCGCGCCGGGTGGTGGTGATCGTGTGGATCGAGAGGGTGCCCTCGAACCGGTACCAGACGAGGAACACGACGGTCAGGAGCACGGCGAAGACCGCCGTGCTCACCACGAGGCTGACGTTCCAGTGGTCGGTGAGGTTGTCGGTGATCAACGTGCCGACGATGCTGATGAGCACCACGACGGTCCAGTAGGTCCACGGCACGTACCGGTGCGCGCGGAACTGCAGCACGAGGAACCCGGTGAGCACCGCCGCGACGATCACCGTCGTCCAGGTGAGGCCGAGCCCGAGGTGCTCGTTGAGGTAGTCGGCCGCGGTCTCGCCGACGGTCGTGCCGAGGATCTTGATCACCCAGAACACCACGATGACCTGGGGGACCTTGTTCGCCATCACGCGCGCGCTCGTTGCGCTCGTCGAAGTCGTCATGGCCCTCAACCTATGGAGACGACCCGAAGCGGGGACGGCGCGTTCAGTCGCGGTTCATCCCGGGTCAAGGAGGCCCGGGCTCGCTGGCCGATTCCGCACCGACCCGGAGTACCAGCACGACCACGGCGAGGATCGCCACGACCGCGCCGGAGATCACGAACGGCCAGTGCCCGGTGCCCTGCCACGCCAGTCCGGCCCAGATCCCCGCGACCAACATGCCGAAGCCGCTGACGGCGGCCTGGATGCCGAGCGCCGTTCCGCGGCGGTCGGCCGGGACCAGGTCCGCGACCCAGGCCCGGCTCACGCCGTCGGTCAGGGCGGCCCAGCCGCCGTAGACCGGGAACAGGAGCCAGAGCCAACCCGCGGAGCCGGCCACGCCGAACCCGAGGTAGGCGAAGGCGAAGAGGAGGAGGCCCACGGCGAAGATGGTCCGCCGGTCGAGCCGGTCGGAGACCCGCCCGGCCGGATACGAGAGGGACGCGTACGAGAGGTTGTAGAGCACGTAGAGCACGACCACGCGGGCGAAGCCGAACCCGAGGTCACGGGCGCGCAGCAGTAACAACGTGTCGGGGAAGTTGACGAGGGCGAACAGACCGATCACCCCGATCACGCGCCAGTAGCGACGCCCCAGCCCGTGGACCTTCCAGGGCGGAGCGTTGCCCAGATGGGGATGGGGGCGCTCGCGGATGGCGAACACCAGCGCCACGCTGATGAGGGCCGGGATGACCGCGATCCACAGCAGGGGTCGGAACCGGTGGTCGAGCAGCGAATAGAGGCCGAGGCCGACCAGCGGCCCGACGACCGCCCCGGCGGTGTCGGCCGCCCGGTGGAACCCGAACGCCCGCCCCCGGTTGGCCGGTGTGGTCTCGTCGGCGATGATCGCGTCACGCGGTGGGCCGCGCAGGCCCTTGCCGACCCGGTCGGTGGCCCGGGCGACCAGCACCAGCGGCCAGCCACCGGCCAGGGCCAACACCGCCTTGCCACCGGCGGAGACGCCGTAGCCCGTCGCGACCAGCGGCCGGCGGTGGCGGAGATCGGCGAGGCGCCCGGAGAGGGCTTTCATCGCCGACGCAAGGCCATCGGCGAGTCCCTCGATCGCGCCCAGCACGGCCGGTGGCGCACCGAGCACCCCCACCACGAAGAAGGGCAGGATCGGGTACAGGATCTCCGAGGCGGTGTCCTGGAAGAACGACACCGCCGAGACCACGTACACGTTGCGACTCAGCCGTTCGTCGTCGTCCATCGCCCGGACATTAGGGTTCGGCGCCGATCGGGGAGACGGACACCGTGCGGATCGCAGCACTCGTCAAGCAGATCCCGGCCTTCGAGGAGATGGAGCTCGGCCCAGACGGGCGGCTCCGCCGCGACGGCCTCGACCTCGAGATGAACCCCTATTGCCGGCGTGCCGTCGCGCAGGCCGTGGACCTGGTCGCGCGCCGTGGGGGTGCGTGCGTGTTCGTGACCCTCGGTCCGCCGATCGCCGCCGATGTGTTGCGTGAGGCGATCGCCTGGGCCATGGAGCGGTCGGTGGAGGCGCGCGGGGTGCTGGTCTCGGATCCGGCGTTCGCCGGTTCCGACACCCTGGCCACGGCCCGCGCCCTGGCCGCGGTGCTCGCGCGCGAAGGGCCGTTCGACCTCGTGCTCACCGGGCGGAATTCGGTGGACTCCGACACCGGTCAGGTCGGACCGCAGCTCGCTCAGCTTCTCGACCTGCCGTTCCTCACGGCGGTCCGCGCGCTCACGGCCACCGGTGACCGGTTGCAGGCGCAGTGCGAGACCGACGACGGCTGGCTCACGGTCGAGGTGGACCTCCCGGCGGTGGTGTCGACGGCGGAGCGCCTGATCGACCCGTGCAAGGTCCCACCGGAAGGTCGGGAGGGGGTGCCAGCCGACCGGATCCGTTCGGTCCAGGCCGGCGAGCTCGGGGCCGGACCATGGGGTCAGGCCGGATCGCCCACGTGGGTGGGTGAGGTCCGGCCACTTCGGTCGGAACGGGTGGGTGAGGTGCTCGCCGGTGACCTGGCCGACCAGGTGAGTCGTGCGGTGGCGATCCTGGACCAGCGCGGCGCGCTGCGCGCGGAATCGGCGGGTGACCGGGGTGTCGTTCTCTCGTCGCGAGGGGTCGTGGGTCCACCGGTCGCGGTGATCGTGGAGCCGGAGCGTGCGGCCGAGACGCGTGAGCTCCTCGGTGCCGCCGCGACCCTCGCGGCGGCGGTCGGCGGGCACGCCGTGGCGGTCACGGTCGAGCCGCCCGACCCGGAAGTCCTCGCCGCGTGGGGTGCTGACGCGGTCGTGGCGATCGTCGGTGCCGCGGTGGCGGAGGACGTTGCAACCGGGATCGCCGGCTGGGCACGGTCTGCAGATCCGTGGTCCGTGCTGTCGCCTTCCACCACGTGGGGTCGCGAGGTCGCCGGTCGTGTCGCGGCCGTGCTCGGCGCCGGTCTTACCGGGGACGCGGTGGACCTGGAAGCCGGCCATGGACGGCTGGTCGCGTGGAAGTCGGCGTTCGGGGGTCAGCTGGTGGCGGCGGTCCACGCCGACTCACCGGTGCAGATGGCCACCGTGCGCGTGGGGGTGCTCCACACCGCCGCGCCCCGCGCCGCGGCCGCGGTCGCGGTCGACGTGACGACGGTGGTGGTGGAGCCTCGCGGTCGCGTGCGGGTGCTCGATCGTGGGCGCGACGACGACCTCGACGTGCTGGCCGAAGCCTGCGTGGTGATCGGGGTGGGGCGGGGCGTCGATCCGGTCGACTACCCGGCGTTGGACCCGTTGCGAGCGGCACTGGGCGCGGTGCTGGGCGCCACGCGCAAGGTCACCGACGCCGGCTGGCTCCCCCGCGCCCGCCAGATCGGCATCACCGGTCGCTCGATCACCCCGACCCTCTTCGTGTCGATCGGCTCGAGCGGCAAGTTCAACCACATGGTCGGGGTGCGCAACGCCGGCACCGTGCTCGCAGTCAACTCCGATCCGGACGCTGGGGTGTTCGCGGTGGCTGACGTCGGCCTCGTCGGCGACTGGCAGGAGGTCGTGCCGGCGCTGACCGCGGCGATCGCCGCCCGCCTCGGCCGGTAACGTCCTCGGGTGCTGTCCCACCACCACATCGTCCGGCGCGTGCTGCCTCCGGCCGCGTTGGCTGTCGGGCTCCTCGTGGTGGCGGCCCGGCCGGCGGGTGCCGCACCGACGGTGGGCTCGGGGCCCGCCCACCACGATGCCACCACCGTCAACGGCGAGGTGCCGCCGGGAGCGGTCACCACCGCCACCGTCACGCTCCTCCTCGAGCAGCGGCTGGGCAAGGGTCGGATCATGTATCAGTTCCGGGGGGAGCGCCCTCCGGGGACCCGCGCCCCGATCCACACCCACCCCTTCGGCGGCGCGACCTGCGTGCTTCAGGGGGAGTCGGTCCTGCGGATCGAGGGGGTTCCGGGCTCGCGAACCAACGGCGTGGGGCAATGCTTCTTCATGCCGGCCGGTCCGGCGATGGTCAACTTCAGCAGTGGGACCGAGCCGCTCGTCACCCTCGAGACGTTCGTGGTCCCGAAGCGTGTCGACATCTGGAAGGTGGTCGAGCCGGACGCGCTCGCCGTCTCGGGACAGTTCGGCCCGTGAGCGGGGGGTGCCGGCGGTGCTGACCGTGCGTGGCCTCACCGTCGAGGTGGGCGCCAAGACCATCGTGGAGAACGTCTCGTTCGAGGTGCGGCCCGGCGACAAGGTCGGCCTGGTGGGCCGCAACGGCGCGGGCAAGACGACGCTCCTCAGGGTGCTCGGGGGCTCCACCCGATCCAAGTCGGGTGCGGTCCAGCGCGCCGACGCCACGGGCTATCTCTCCCAGGACCCTCGCCACGACTCCGTCTCCGACTCCACCCTGGCGCTCACGCACGTGCTGTCGGGTCGGGGCCTCGACGAGTTGGCGATCCGGATGGAGAAGGCCCAGATCGCCCTCGCCGAGGAGGCCTCGTCGGAGAACATCCACCGGTTCTCCGACGAGATGGAGCGCTTCGAGGCCGCCGGGGGCTACGAGGCTGAGTCCGAGATCCGCAAGCTGGCCGCCGGTATCGGCCTCGCTGACGACCGCCTCGATCTGCCCCTTCCTGCGCTGTCCGGAGGGGAGCGCCGTCGGCTCGAGCTGGTGCGGATTCTCTTCGCCGGCTCCGACCTGCTCCTGCTCGACGAGCCCACCAACCACCTCGACGCCGACGCCCGCGAGTGGCTGTTGCGGTTCCTGCGCTCCTACCGCGGCTCGCTGCTCGTGGTGAGCCACGACCTCGACCTGCTCGACGATGCCATCACGCGCGTCATCCACGTCGACCGCGAGTTCGAGGGTGCCACCGGCTCGCTGGTGGAGTACAAGGGCACCTACTCGCAGTACCTCACCGCCCGCGACCGCGACGAGGAGCGGGCCCGTAACCAGGCGAAGCGTCAGAAGGCCGAGATCACCCGCCTCTCCACGCTGGCCAACCAGATGCGCGGCCAGACCGCCAAGCGGGCCCGGGTGGCCCGCAACCTCGACACCCGGGTCTCTCGCATCCAGGCGCAGCAGACCGACGCCCCGGTCAAGCGCCGGAAACTCGCGCTCAAGTTGCCGAACCCGCCGCACAGTGGTCGGACCGTGCTGACCGCCACCGAGATCTGGAAGGCGTTCGGTCCGGTCGACGTGTTCTCCGACGTCACCTTCGACATCGGCCGGGGCGAGCGACTGCTCATCATGGGCCGGAACGGCGCGGGCAAGACGACGCTGCTCAAGGTGCTGTCGGGCCGGCTCGACGCCGATCTCGGCACGGTCGAGTTGGGCACCAGCGTGTCGCCGGGGTACTTCGCCCAGGAGCACGAGGGCATCGTGGCCGGGCGGTCGCTGCTCGAGCACATGCGTGACGCCGTCGACGCTGGGGTCCCCGACAACGAACTCCGTGGCCTCCTGGGCATGTTCGCCCTGGCCGGAGACAAGGCCGACCAAGACGCCAGCACGCTGTCGGGTGGCGAGAAGACCAAGCTGGCGTTGGCGCAGCTCGTCGCCGGTCGGCACAACCTGCTGCTCCTCGACGAGCCGACCAACAACCTCGACCCGTCGTCGCGGACCGCCATCGGCAAGGCACTGGCCTCGTGGCCGGGCACGATGATCGTGGTGAGCCACGACACCGAGTTCGTGCAGGCGCTCGACCCCGACCGGGTGCTGCTGCTCCCCGAGGGGGTGCTCGACTACTTCGAGGAGTCGATGCTCGAGCTGGTCGACATCACCTGACTCAGCGCCAGTTGGTCGAGCGGATCTCCGGCGCGAGCGCCTGTGGCTCACCGAGTTCCTTCGTGACGGCCAGACCGTGGTCGCGCATCCGGACCGCCTGCGGTCGCACGCTGCTCTGGAGCGACCCGACCGCGTTGTTGTAACTGGCGACCGCGGTCTGGAGGCCGTTGCCCACCTTGTTGAGGTGGTCGACGAACGTGGCCAGACGGTCGTGGAGCTTCACGGCGTCGTCGACAATTTCCTGGGAGCTCTCGTACGAGGCGAGTTGCATCCACCCGTACTGCACGGCTCGCAGCATCGCGAGCAGCGTCATCGGAGTGGCGAGCAGCACGCGCTTCGAGATCGCGTACTCCGAGAGTGACGGGTCGTGGCTGAGGCAGCTGCCGAGGGTCCCCTCCGTGGGCACGAACAGCACGACGAAGTCGAGCGCCCCCCGGAGGTAGGCCGAGTAGTTGCGGGCGCCGAGGTCGTTGATGTGGGCCTTCAGGGCCGTCGCCTGCGCGGCCGGCCCGCCGGCGCCGGAGAAGTCGATCAGCGGTGCCTTGGCGTCGACGACGACGTTGCGCCCTTCGGGGAGCATCACGACCAGGTCGGGCCGGAGGCGGCCGGACTCGGTGGTGACCGTCTCCTGTTCGACGAACGAGACGTGCTCGGTGAGCCCGGCGAGCTCGACCGTGCGCCGCAACTGCATCTCACCCCAGTCGCCGGCCACTCCGGTTCCCTGGAGCGCGGTGGAGATCCGGGTGGTCGCCTCGCCGAGCCGATCGCCCTGCGCGGCGAGCTGGGCGTTCTGCCGGGCGATCTGCTCGATGCGACCGTCGAGGGCGGTCATCGCCTGGGCGGCGTCGACGTGCGACTGGTACACCCGCGCCTCCACCGTGCGCAGCTGCTCCCGGATCGGCGCGAGCAGCGCTTCGGGGTCGAGGCCGGGCGGGATGGGTGGCGGCGGAGCGCTGCCGGGGCGCCGGAGCGCCACGACGAGGACCACCGCGACCAGCGTGACGAGGACAGCGACGAGAACGGCGAGCACGATCTCCATACCCGCCAGCATGACCGCCGGGTGAGACGGTCACGCGGCTCCGGTTGCCGAGCCGGGCTCACCGCGCCCGTCGAGGTCGTCGACGTCGTCGAGGAGGACGGAGAAGGAGGCCCGCACGCCTTCAGGGCTCCGGCCGTACGAGCGGGACTTGTCGGGGCGCACCTTGAGGGCCTGGGCCGCCTGGTGGGCTTCCTCGCCGAGGCCGAGCCCGATGTAGGAGACCTGCCAACCGGTGTCCTGGAAGTGCTCGATCAGATCGGACACCTGGCGCTCGGTGTACTCGACGCTGGCGTTCTCGCACCCGTCGGTGATGATGCCCATCACCACGGCGGTCCGGATGCCGAGTGCGGCGTCGCGGGCGACGACCCCAGCGGTGCGGGTGATCGCCGTGCCGACGGCGTCGTAGAGGGGTGTGCTGCCGCGCGGCTCGAACTGGTCGTAGGTGATCGGGGTCACCTCGGCGGCCGGCAGCCCGTCGACGACCAGGGCGAATGGGTCCTGGCCGTCGAACTGGGCGACGGTGACGACCGTCGACGGTTTGACCAGCTCGAGGAAGCGATTGGCCTCCTCCACGACGAAGCCCCGGAGGGAGCCCATCGAGCCGGAGCGGTCGATCACGATCACGACGTGGGTACGGGTTCGGACGGTGGGCTCGGGGCCCGGGTTCGGGGTGGGCATGGAGCGCTCCTTCGGGAGGCGTGGGAGAGGTGGGAGGTGGGCGTGGGGATCGCGGGCCGGGGCGGGGTCACTCGTCGTCCTCGGCCCGGCGGATGCGCGAGATGATCCAGCCGACGTCGCAGGAGTTGTCGTGGTGCCAGGCCCGCACGGCGGTGACGGCGTCGATGGCGTCGGCCGCGGGCAGGTCGCCGCGGGTGTGCCGCCACAGCACCGCGCTCTCGGGGGCGTGGGTGGCGACAACGGCCTCGTCGGTCCACTCCTCGCGGAGGTCGACGACGTGGGTGATGCCGGCCTCGCGCCAGTCGCGGAGCTGTGCCCGGGCCCGGGAGGGGTCGACCGGCAGGTCGCCGCTGATGGCGATGCGACCGTCGGCGACCCAGCACAAGCGACGCCACCAGGTGGCGGGGCCGGTCAGGGGAGGCAACGTGGGGGTCGTCGACACGGGGATCTCCTCTGCTCGGTGTTCGTCTGGTGTCGGGACGATTCGTCGGTGCTCGGTGGACCGGTGGCGCGTCGACGGGGCACATGCTGCAACGGGGGTGGGACACGTCTCGGCGGCGCGTGCCCCCGAGCATCAGGAGGTGGGACGGCCGGAGGGCCCGAGGTCGTGGCAGGATGTGCGGGCGCCGGTGCCCGAACCGCTTCGACCCGCACCGATCCGCACCGATCCGCACCGACCGGAGGACCCCGTGGACGAGTCGCTGTTCCTGCCCGAGCCGCTGCCGCGCGACGTGAAGTACACGATCATCTCCGTCGACGACCACGTCTGCGAGCCGCCGCACACCTTCGAGGGACGCCTGCCGGCAACGCTCCAGGACCGCGCCCCGAAGATCATCGAGACCGAACAGGGACATCAGGTCTGGGAGTTCGAGGGCCAGCGCCACTTCCAGGTTGGGGCGAACGCGGTGGCGGGCCGGCGGCCCGACGCCACCACCCGCGAGCCGTTCCGCTTCGACCAGATGCGCCCGAGCTGCTTCGACGTCGAGGCCCGGCTCCACGACATGGACCTCAACGGGGTCTGGGCGGCCGTCAACTTCCCGTCGCAGATCACCGGCTTCTCGGGCCGGGTCTTCTACCAGGCCCAGGATGGCGAACTCGGCTTCGCCTGCACCCGGGCCTGGAACGACTGGCTCTTCGAGGAGTGGTACCAGCCCCACCCCGACCGGATCATTCCGGTCGGCATCACCCACCTGACCGATCCACAGCTCGCGGTCCAGGAGATCCGTCGCAACGCGGAGCGCGGGTTCACCGGCGTGAGTTTCCCCGAGCGTCCGCACGACGTGGGCCTCCCCTCGCTCTGGGACCGCGACCACTGGGACCCGATCATTGCGGCCTGCGTCGAGACCGACACCGTGGTGTCACTGCACGTCGGCTCGTCGGGCATGAGCGGGTTCCCGCCCGGCGCCCAGAGCTTCGAGCTCGGTGCCGTGCTGTTCGGACAGCAGTCGTTGCGGACCGCGGCGGAATGGCTCTTCTCGTTGTACCCTGTGCGCCATCCCGACCTCAAGATCGCGTTGAGCGAGGGCGGGATCGGCTGGGTGGCGATGTTGCTGGACCGGCTCGACAACCTGGTCGACCGCTCGGGTTATGGGGGTTCGTGGAACGAGCGCCCTGCCGACGTCTTGAAGCGGAACTTCTGGTTCTGCACCCTCGACGACCCGTCGACGATCGACACGCGGCACCGCATCGGCGTCGAGAACATCATGGTGGAGTGCGACTTCCCCCACGGTGACGGCACCTGGCCCGACACGCAGTTGTTGCTCGAGAAGGTCTGGGGGCACATCCCGGCGAAGGAGCTGCGGATGATGTGCTCCGAGAACGCGGCCAAGCTCTACCGCCACCCGCTGCCCGACGTCGTGCTCCCACTCGACTGACCCGCCCGACCGAAGGGCTGACCCGGCTCTTACGGGGCCAGTGCGTCCTTGGCGCGGCCCACGCTGCTGGCGAGAGCGGCCTGCAGGGGGTCTTGAACGTCGACCCCGGTCGGGGCCGAGAAGGTGAATCCGTCGATCAGCCTGCCGAACCGCACGGCGATGAAGCCGAGGATCTGGTTCTGCTGTGAGCCGTCGGGGAGCGTGAGGGTCATGCCGCCCGCATAGGCCACGATGTCGTCACCGAGGGAGGTCGGGACGTCGCTCACGGGCTCCAGCTTCACCGTGGCCGCGACTTGTCCGCGCGTCGTCGGATCGGCGGCGAGCCCCTGGTCGACCACCTTCTGGAAGGTGCTGGTCAGACACTGGGCCACGTCGAACCCTCCGAGGGACCGCATCGACCGGTTCGCTGCGGCGACGTTCGGGTACACCGAGGCGCTATTGCTCAACTCCGCGCCCCCGAGGGAGAAGGTGCGCGAGTCGGCGTGGACGACCCGGGTGTTGGCCCGGGTGAAGGCGAGGTAGTCCTTGCAGGCCGGGATGGTCTTGGCGATCTTCTCGGCCCGCGTGGTCGCGGCCTGATCGGGGGGAGTCGACGTCCAGGTGCCAGGGAGGTCGGTCACGGTGATCAGGGTCCGTCGGGCGATCTGGCCGTCGGAGGCCCGGGCCCACGCTGGAGTGGCGACGACGACCGTGCCGACCAGGATCCCGACCAGACCCAGCAGGAGTGCGGCACGACGCAGCGGTGAGGTCATCTCCGGAACCTGGGGAGCTCCCACTGTGGTGGGGCAGGGCCGATCGCCCGTGGTCACGGGGCCGGAAGGCCCGGAGACCTGGCGGGTGGAGGGTGGCGCCGTTCAGGCCGGGCCGAGGATCCGGCCCGCCGGGCGGGGCGTCTTGCGCTCCTCGAGGAGGCGACTGGCCAGCGTCAGCACCTGCAGCGACCACGGGTCGGCGGCGTGCTGCACCACGAACGGTGCACCGTCGGGTCGGTCGGCACCTTCGGGCCGGACGGGCAGGGTCCCGATCACCGGTGCGTCGAACTGCGCCTCGGCGGGCGCGAGGTCGCCTTCCGAGACGACCGCGACCGGCAATTCGACCAGCGCGATCCCGACCCGCGGGACCCCCAGCCGGCGGGCGACGTCGATGGTCACGGCGGTGCCCTGGTGGTCGGTGTGCTCGGACTGCGCGATCAGGATCAGGTCGTCGACGACGGTGAGGATCGTCATGGTGTCTTCGGTCAGCCCGGACGGCGTGTCGATGACGACGAGTTCCGGGCGGGTGGTCATGACGATCTCGCGCAGGACCGAGATCTCGCGCTCCCGGTACCCGGCGACGTCGCGGTGGGTCTCCGAACGTGACCCACCGGGGACGATGGAGAGCCGACCGAGCGCGCCGCCTCCCAGGACGGAGGAGGCGTCGTAGACGACGTCGGTGATCGAGGCCGCGCCGGTGAGTGCCTCTTCGAAGCCGGGCCCCGCCAGCGCGGTACCGAGGCGCGCGGCGACGTCGGCCGAGTCGCGGTTGGCGTCGATGACCGTCACGTCGAGACCGGCACGGGCCATGACCACTGCCAGGCTGGCGGCGAGGAGGGACTTACCCGCGCCACGCCGGAACGAATGCACACCGAGGATTGTCGTCATGATCGGATCATTGTGGCACCTCTGAGCGCGCGTCGCACTTTTCCCCTTCGGCCCCGTCCGGCGCTCCCGGGCGCCTCAGTCGGTGTCGGCGGGCACGATCAGCCCGTAGTGACCGTCGTAGCGCCGGTACAGCACCCGACCGCGACCCGACGCCGGGTCGAGGTGGAACACGAAGGGCGCGTCGGTCAGATCGAGAATCTCCTCGGCCTCCTCGAGTGTCAGCGTGGTGGGCCTCACCGGATCGGGCGCGATGGTGGCAGCGGTCTCATGGAGCGAGCGAGTGGCGGCCGGCTCGGCCAGGACGTAGCCCGCGTCAGCCTGACGGGCGATCATGTTGTCTTCGCCGGTCTCGACGTTGACGAACAGGTAGAAGGCGTGGTCGAGCGCCTCGAGGTCGGCGGCGGCCTCGTCGGGGGTGCAGGCCACCACTGCGAAGGTCTTGTGGCGGACCACCTCGCGCTCTTCCGTGGGGCGCGGGAAGTACGACGGCCGCGGAGCAGTTCGATCGCCGTGACGCCAGTGATGGTCGTCGGCCTGGTCGTGGCGACTGTTCGCCCTTTGCTGGCGGAGGCGTTGCTGCGCCGCCCGGTGGCGGCGTTCCTCCAGGCGCCGACGCAGGCGGGGCACGACGAGGTCGATGGCCTCGCGCATGGTGGTGGCGTCGGCGTGGGCCCGCGTGACGTGCCCGTCGAGATCCACCTCGGCCTTCGCGAACGCCGGTCGCGCCACGGCCGGATCGTCGTGCATCGCGAGCTCGATGCGGGCGAACTGAACCGGTGTCGCCAGCCACTCGCAGACGTGGTCCAGCTTCCCGCGCGCGTACGACCGGTCGGCGTCGTCGACCCGGCCGCGGACCACGATCCCGGCGTCCGTGCGCAAGGTGGGGTCGGGGCGGAGTGTCATGTGCGCCTCCTCGTCGGGTGGTGCCCGTCGGTGTCGTGTCCTGCCGCGATCTTTCGGCCGATCCGTTGCCCCGGCCCAGGGCCGAAGGTCCCCGCCGGGGCCGTGCACCGGAGCCCGAATTCCCGACCCTCCAAGTCGGGTTTAGACTCAGGGCATGTCCTCCGTCGTCGACCGCTGGTTCCCGTTCCCTAGCACCGTCGACGAGCGGGCGGCGCGGTGCGTGGCGGCCGGCGTGGTGGTGGGTGCGCTCGTCGCAATCTTCGTTTGGCACTGGTTGGCGGTCGTCCTCGCCGCCGGCTTCGCACTCCGGGTCGGGTGGGGACCGCGCTTCAGCCCGCTGGCGCTCGTCGTCACCCGGTTGGTGGTGCCCCGTCTGCCCGGTCCCGAGCGCCTCGTGCCCGGTCCACCCAAGCGCTTCGCCCAGACCGTCGGGCTGGTCGTGAGCAGCGGAGCGGTCGTCGCCCTGCTGGCCGGATCGCCGACCGTCGCGGTGGCGCTGCTGGCGCTGTTGCTGGTCGCCGCCGGATTGGAGTCGGGTCTGGGCCTCTGCCTCGGGTGCGTCATGTTCGCCGGCCTGATGCGGATCGGCGTCGTGCCGGAGGCCGTCTGCCTCGAGTGTGCCGATCTCTCCCGCCGCCCCACGGCCTGAATCGGTCACCCACTCCGGGACCACACGATCGTCACCCCCCGTTCACGTGGTCGCCACGCCGACGTCGCTCGCGCCGGGCACGGTGGTCGTATGGACGAGAACCTGCCCTGCCGCAAGCGCATCGCCCTCGTGGCCCACGACGCCCGCAAGGACGACATGGTCGCCTGGGCCCGGGAGCACCGGGATTCCCTCCGTCAGCACGAACTCGTCGCGACGGGCACCACCGGGCGCCGCCTGGCCGCCGAGGTGGGCCTCGAGGTCGAGTGCCTGCGCAGCGGACCGTTCGGCGGTGATCAGCAGATCGGGTCGCGGATCGCCGAAGGCCGTCTCGACGTCCTGGTGTTCTTCTGGGACCCCCTCGAGGCCCAGCCCCACGAGCCTGACGTCCGGGCCCTGCTCCGGATCGCCGTGGTCTGGAACATCCCGGTGGCCTGCAACCGATCCACCGCGGACTTCCTCGTGTCGTCGCCGTTCCTCGGGGTCGACTACCTGCGGAATCTGCCGGCCGCCTGACCCCGGGTCGTCCCGCGGTGGTGCGGACTGCCAACGCGCCCGCGGATCGGTCATGATGCTCGGATGCGACCCAGGAACCCCGATCCGTTCGGCGCCCTCTTCGGCGACGACGAGCCCGCCGCCACGGCCACCTCGACGTCTCCGGCACCTTCCGAGACCGAGGGCGATTCGGCCAACGTCCTGACCGCCCTCGAGCCCCGGCTGCGCTCCCTCTTGCCGGCCGAGCTCTACGCCCGCACCTGGATTGACCCGAGCGCCGACAACCTCCACGACGTCTTCGTGCACCTGCGCACGTTGCTGCGCATCCTCTACGACCAGATCCCCCGTCACCTCGCCGAGGACCCGCCGCCGTCGGGCGTGATCCGGCACGAGTGGCAGGAGGGTGCACTGATGTTCACCGACCTCGCCGGGTTCACGCCGTTCATGGAGGCGAACTCGGGTGGGGGTCGGGCCGGGGCCGAAGCGGTCAACGCGGTGCTCAACCGCTACCTCACGGTCATGATCGACATCTTCGGTCAAGCGGGCGGGAACCTCCTCGAGTTCACCGGTGACGCCATGCTGGTGCGGTTCTCCGCCGACGCCCGCGGCGACGACGTCCGCCGCGCGATCAACGCCGGCTTGCGCATGCAGCGCGCGATGGAGGAGTTCGCCTCCATCGAGACGCCTGCCGGCATCACCTCGCTCGGCATGCGGATCGGCATCCACGCCGGTCGGTTCCTGGCTTGCGACGTCGGCACGCCCCGACGTCGTGACCACGTGCTCTTCGGTGAAGCCGTGCGCCGGACCAAGGCTGCCGAGGGCGCGGGCGTGGTCGGCCGGGTCACCCTCACCCCGGAGGCGTTCGCCGAGTCCGGCGACCGATTCACCGGCGAGCCCATCGACGACGGCTTCGTACTGATCGTCGACGACCTCACTCCCGAGGAGCTCGACTACTTCGACCTCAACCCCCAGGTGCGGCGGCCGCGCACGCCCGTCGTGCTCGATCGGACGGTGGAGGCGATGCTCGTCGACATCGCAGAGACCCTCAACCTGGTCGAACCGCTCGCCACCTACATGCCGCGAGCGATCCTCGACGTCATCGTCGAGACGGCTCGCGACCGCAAGATCCCCGTGGAGTTCGCCACGCCCGTCGTGTGGTTCGTCAAGCTCGAGGGTCTCGACACCGACGTCGACGCGTCTGACGACACCCAGCTCGACGCGTTGGTCCACGACTTCTCCGCCCTGTTCGCGCAGATCGACGCCGTGGTGACCGCCCGGAGCGGGATGCTCCGCAAGGTCACATACCAGGCATCCGGCTCCGACGTGCTCGTGGCGTTCGGCGTCCTCAACGCCCACACCGACGACCCGGTCCGCTCGGTCGACGCGGCGATCGCAGTCCGCTCGGTCGTCGCCGACACCGCAGCCCGCATGGGCTCCGCGGGGATCACGTGTCGGATCGGCATGGCGCTTGGTCAGGTCTTCGCCGCCGAGATGGGAGTCCACCTCGGCCGGCGTGAGTTCAACCTCATCGGCGACACCGTCAACGTCGCCGCCCGGCTCACCTCCCGGGCCGATCCCGGCACGATCCTGGTCTCTCCGGACCTGGCCCGGATGCTGGAGCCCACCTTCAGCCTCACGCCCCGGGGCGACATGTCGCTGAAGGGCAAGGCGGAACCGATGCCGGTGTTCGAGGTCGTCAGCCGCTCCTAGAGGTGCCGGGCAACATCGTGGGTTCGTAGGCCGCCTCGTACTGCCACGCCCCCAGGCGCTCGACCAGGTCGACCCGGTCGCGCTCGCCGGCGAACACCTCGAGGGGGCCCTCGGCGCCCTCGAGGGCGATCACCACCGGCGCGGCTGCGGCCGTGGCGTCGTGGTGGTGGACCACGCCGACGCGCTCGAGCCGCCGACGCGTGCGTCGGCCCGCTCGCCGGACGGTGAGCGGCGCACCAGAGGCCAGGGCGAAGCGGGCTCCGAGTTCGATGCAGGCCAGGGCCTGGTTCGAACTCCCACCGTCGGTGACGACCGGGGCCGAGGCGTCGAACGCGGCCCGCACCACCACCGTGTCGACTCCGTCACCGCTGATGTGGTGGACCAGATCCGGAGCTTCGTGGGCGAGGAACACGGCGTCGGGGGCGATCCGCTCGACCTCGCGCGCCACGTCGCCGTCGGCGTCGTCGCTCCGGCGGCACACGACGCTCACCTGCGCCCCCCGGTCCGCGACGGACCGGCGGATCTCCTCGGTCTGGGAGAGGACGCGCGTCAGCTCCTCGAGCGGTGTCGACTGCTCGACGAACCGGACCAGGGTGATCGAAGGTGGCATCCGTCCGCCGAAGGCGATGGCGGCCACGGCGAGGCGGTCGACGTCGGCTGGGTCGTCGATCACGACCACCGCCCGGTCGCCCCCCGCTCCGGACTCGCGGCGCTCGGACTCGGCGATGTCGCGATGGAGCCACTTCATGGGGTAGACGAGGTTCAGGAGGGGCCCGGCCATGGCGGTCGTGAGCACCGCCATGATCACGAACATCGTGTAGATGCGCACGTCGATCAGGTGGGCGTCGAGGCCGACCTGGAGGATCACCAACTCGGTGAGGCCCCGGGTGTTCATCATCGTCCCGACGGCGTACGCCTGGCGGCGCGGGACGCCGGAGATGCGTGCGGCGACGGTCGCCCCGCCGAACTTGCCGACGAAGGCGCAGACCACGATGAGCAGCAACGGGAGGAGGTCGCCCCCGGTGAGCTTGGTGATGTCGACCGACTGGCCTGCGATGACGAAGAACACCGGGAGCAGGAGGCCGAGGCTGACGCCCTCTACCTTGTTCGAGATCTCGTGGAAGATCTCCTTGGCCTCCCTGCGGGGGATGAACACCCCGAACAAGAAGGCGCCGATGATCTCGTGCACGCCGATCTGGGCCGTCAGCCAGGCTGAGATCATCAGGCCGATGAACAAGATCCCCAACTTGTCGAGCGAGAGGGTTCCAGTCCGGCGGTAGGACTCCACCACGAAGCGGTCGAGCAGGGGCCGCACGGCCACGGCCAGGATCACCGCGAACCCGGCGAGCTCGAGCAGCATCAACCCCACGCTCGGGAGCCCCGACCCGGAGGCGACCGCGGCGGAGAAGGCGAGGAGGGTGAACGCGACGACATCGTCGATGGCGGCGCAGGCCACCAGGAGCGCCCCCAGCGGTATCCGGAACATGTGTCGCTCGGAGAGGATCCGGGCCAGAACCGCGAAGGCGGTCCCGCACATGGCGACACCGAGGAACAGCGCGAACGGGAGGAATGGTACGCGGTAGTCGCGGGTCGGCTCGCCGGACATCCGGGCCTCGACGTCGGTCATCGGTCCGGTGGCGGCGTGGTGGCAGACGTCCTGGGCCGTGTAGTGCCGGGCGGCGGCATCCTTGGTCGTCATCTGGACGCAGCCGTGCGGACCGTGGAGGACGGGTCCGAGTACCAAGATGCCGAGCGCGAGGGGCACGGCGATCGAGGTGAGGGAGATCGCGACGGCGCGCTTGCCGCTCCGGCGCACGACGTCGAGGTCGACCTCGAGCCCCACGACGAACATGAACAGGATCAACCCGACCTGCGCCACGAGCTTCAGGTACGGACGGACCTCGAGCGGGAAGAGCTTCTCCTCGAGGTGACCGGGCAGGAGTCCGAGCAGGCTCGGTCCGAGCATGACCCCGGCGATGATTTCGCCGATCACGACGGGCTGCTCGATCTTGCGGCACAGGGCGCTGACGATCTTCCCGACCGCGAGGATCACGGCGATGCAGATGAGGACCTGGACGATCGGTTCGTGCTCGACGGCGAGGACGGAAGGCAAAGCGGGTCCGTTCAGGATCGGTCGTCGCCGATGGCGTCGAGCTGGTCGGCGAAGGCGGCTGCGGTCGGGGGCCGGCGGGACACGTCGGGATCGACGCAGGCCGCGACGAGGTCGGCCACCGCGGGGTCGCAGAGATCGCGGCGGACGTTCGGTGGGTTGCGCAGGATCGACCGCACCGACATCAGGGGGCGGGTGGGGTCGATCTGCGGGTACAGGTGCTCGCGGGTCGAGAGCCAGTGGAGGGTGGCACCCAGCGAGAAGAGGTCGGAGGCGATCCCGACCTCGTCGGAGGTGAGCAGCGCTGGGTCGAGGAAGCCGAGCGCACTCGTCGACACGAGGTCGGTCGTGTCCTCGTGGTCGGGCTGCACGAGGCTGAGATCGGCGAGCACGGCGCTCCCGTCGGCTCGGATGTAGACGTTCCGGGGCCGGATGTTGCGGTGGACGACGTCCACCGCGTGGAGCGCCTGCGCGCCACGCGCGGCCTGCGCGACGGCCCGACGGACTTCGGCGGGAGCGAGGGCGAGGAGGTCGATCGGTCCCCGCTCGCACCACTCGGTGGCGAAGAAGAAGTGCTCCTCGTGCTGGCCGGCTCCGACGAGCCGCAGGAGGTGCGGATCCTCGATCCGCGCGAAGGTCGAGACCTCGCGGACGATCCGCTCGAAGTCCTCCGTGGCCGGGACGACCTTGAGTGCGACCCGGTCGACGCCCGGGCCGAGTCGCGCTGGGGCCTCGGCGAGGTAGAAGTCACCCTGGTCGCCCATTCCCAGGGGCGACACGATGATGTAGTCGGCCACTAGGTCGCCAGATTGCACCGGGGTTTGTTACTACATCTGGCCCGGGACGAGCCAGTTCGGTGCCCGAAGGCCGCGGCTGCACAGACCCAGCTATCCGTGGCTATTCTCGCGACTCCAGACCAAAGGGGTTCCCGTGTCGAAGATCATGTCGATTCACTCGTTCCGCGGTGGAACGGGTAAGTCCAACGTCAGCTCCAACATCGCGGCCCAGGCCGCCATGGCAGGGAAGCGGGTCGCGGTCATCGACACCGACATCCAGTCGCCGGGTGTGCACGTGCTGTGCGGCTTCGACTCCGACATCCCGGGCAATACGCTCAATGACTACCTCTACGGTCAGTGCGCCATCGTGGATGCCGCGCACGACGTCACCGAGCAGGTCGGTGTGGCCGGCTACGGCGGCACCATGTTCCTCGTCCCGTCGAGCATGAAGTCCGGCGACATCGCCAAGGTGCTGCGTCAGGGCTACGACGTCGAGGTGCTCAACGACGGCTTCCGGGCGCTGGTGGAGGGCCTCGACCTCGACCTGCTCGTCATCGACACGCACCCGGGCCTCAACGAGGAGACCCTGCTCTCGATCACGATCTCCGACGTGCTGCTGCTGCTGCTTCGTCCCGACAAGCAGGACTACCAGGGCACCGCGGTCACCGTCGACGTGGCCCGGCGTCTCGCCGTCCCCGAGCTCTACATGCTGGTCAACAAGGTGCCCGCCGCCGCCTCGATGGAGACGCTCATCAGCGACGTTTCGAATGTCTATGGCGCCGAGGTACTCGGTGCCCTGCCCCTGAGCGAAGACATGGCCAGTAACGCCTCGGGGACGCTCTTCACGGTGTCGAACCCCGACCACCCCTGGTCGCAGACGGTCGCACACGCCGCCAAACGCATCATCAACTGACCGGTTCGTGCGCCGACGCTGACCCGCCGTCAGCGGTCGAGGGCGTCGAGGGCGTCGAGGAGGCGCTGGGGGAGCACGCGCGGTCGGGCGACGAGGATCGAGTGCCACCGCTCGGGCCCGCTACTGGCGCGAGGTTCCGCGAAGCCGCGGTCAGCGAGCCAGGCGAGGCGCTCCTCGACGGCCACCGGGCTGAGCCCGAGGTCGGCGGCGATGTCGGCAGTCGTGGGGGTGCCGAGGCGCAGGAGGGCCCGCTGCACGGCGCGGACGTCGGACTCCGTCTCGAGCAGGTCGAGCATCGAGCGGTCCGGCAGCGAGAGCACGATGTCGCGGGTGACGCCCACCGCTAGTTCTGCGTCGACGACCTGCAACTCGTAGAGGTGACCGCCGGTGGTGCGGGCGTGGTCGAGGCCGTGCAGGTGCAGGCCGGGGAGGGCGGCACCGCCCTCGAGGTCGGGGAACCGGAAGCCCACGAACACGCCTTCGAACGTGGCGTGCTCGAATCGCACCTCGTCGGTGGCGCAGACCTCTTCCACCGGGCGGTACGGCTTCTCCTGTGGCGGCACGCTCCGGACCAGGACCTCTCGGAAGGTTCCCTCGAGCTGGACCGCCACGACGGCACCTGGATCGTCGACGAGACCCTCGATGCACCCGGCGACCCATTCGTGGCCCACGTCCGCCAGGCGCCGGATCTTGGGATTCACCAGATCGGTGACGATCGCGAACGGGACCAGCGTGTCTGGGGTCAGGAGCTCGGCGTGGCCGTGCCAGTCGACGCGCCAGGGTTCGCCGTCGACGATGGAGAGCTCGCCGTCGAGCCGGTCGACGGTGCCGAGCCCGAGGCTCCCGCCGCGCAGCACCTCGCCGATGGGGGTGACGCCGTCGTAGCCGCCGTCGAGCAGGACGTGCGCGAGCGACACCTGGTGCACGGCATCGGACAGGGTGCAGTCCTCCCCGGCCTGGGTGCGCCGGTGGATCGTGGCGGCCGCGGCGAGCGAGGCGTCGAATCCCACGGCGCCAACCTAACGGTCGGCCCGCTCAGTCGTCGTTCCCGCCGGAAGCGCCGCGCTTCCAGTAGCCGCGCACCGTGTGGTCCGATCGGGGTAGGCCGTGATCGCGGAAGAGGTGGAACCGGATCCGTTGCACGGCCGCGGCCTCACCGGCGATCCAGTGTGCCGCCGACGGGTCGGGCGCTGCGGTGGTCAAGGCGGCGACGAGGGGGGCGCCCGGTGGTGCGTCCGGTGGCCGGTCGTGCCAGACGACCGTCGCCAGTGGGGTGCCCCCGAGGTCGGAGCGCGCGTCGGGGTGCGCGACCTCGACGTGGACCGTGGCGTGGGCGCCGGCCGGGAGTGCGGCGAGCACCTGACGGATCGCCGGGACCGCGGACTCGTCGCCCGCCACGACGAAGCTGCGGAACCCGCGGGGCGGACTCCAGCCGCGGCCGGGTCCTGAGACCGCCACGGTGTCACCGGGGCCCGTCGCGTCGGCCCAGGCCGAGGTGGCACCGCCATCATGTAGGACCACGTCGAGGACGAGGCGACCGGCGACCGGGTCGACGACCACCGGGGTGAACGTGCGCAGGACGGGCCGTCGACCGCGGGGGAGGAGGAACTCGTTGCCGTTCCACTCGGGCACCACGAGGCCCTCGGGCTCGGGCAGCAAGAGCCGCACGCTCGCCGCCGGCGCGGGCTCGGGGAAGCCGATGAGTGCTGGCCCGGCGAGCGTGACGCGTCGCAGGCGTGGCGTCATCGGCGCGGTGTGCTCCACCGTGGCCGTCCGGAACGGCGGTGGCGCGCGACGGACGGGCGAGGCGTCGGTCACTCCGTGACCGAGCCGGAGCCCCCGCCGGCGACCGGCTCGGCGGGGAGGTGACGGGTGAACCACACGGCGACGAGCGCGAACAGGGCCAGCACGGCGAGGGCCGCTCGGAGCCCGGCGACCCGGGCGTCGGCGTTAGTCGCCACGATCTGCGCCGCCGTCGGGGCAGGGACATCGGCGTTGGTGAGGGCCGCTTGCAGATCGGCGTTCGACACGAACGGGACGCCTCCCGCCAGCTCGACCTGAGCCCGTTGGGCCAGTTCCTTCGGGACCTGCGGGTTCGACGCGACGCCGCCGAGGAACGTGGTGGTGAGCGCCGAGATGAGGATGGCGCCCGCCAGGGCGGTGCCGATCGACGCCCCGAAGTTGGTGGCGGTGTTCTGCAGGCCGCCCACCTCGCTGCTCTGCTCGTCGGGGACGGCCGACACCGTGACCGCGCCGAGCTGCGACGACAGCGCCCCCACCGCGAGGCCCATGATCAGCATCGGCCAGGTGATGACGTCGGGTCCGGACCCCACGTCGAGCAGGCCGACGAGCAGGGCGATGCCCGCGAACAGCAGGAGGAAGCCGATCTGGGCGACCCGCCGGGGCGAGGCGTTCGGGAACACCTTGGGGACCCCGAGTGCGGCGATGATGAGGGTGACCGACAACGGCAGGAGGCGCACTCCGGTGGCAACCGCCGACAAGCCGAGTGCGACGGAGAGGAACAGGGGGATGGTGAAGAACAGTCCCGCCTGCAAGAAGAACTGGAACCCGAAGGCGGTGAGCCCACTCCGCAGTACCCGCACCTTCAACATGGCCGGGTCGAAGAGGGGGTCCTCGCCGCGTGCGATCTGGTGCTGCTCCCAGGCCAAGAACCCGAGCAGGACCAACCCGCCGGCCGTCATGAGGAAGATCACCGGCGACAGGCCGATCCAGGCAGTGCCGCCGGGATGCGGGCGCACGAAGCCCCACTCGCCCGACTTGAGCACGCCGTAGACGATCAGTCCGAGGCCGAGCGCCGAGAGTGCGGTCCCGCCGAGGTCGAGGTGCGAGCCGTCCTCCACCGGGTGGTCCTCCATGCGCCGGGCGATGGCCAGGATCGCGAGCGAGGCCAGGATCTCCCCGGCGAACACGAAGCGCCACGAGAGGTAGGTGGTGAACAGCCCGCCGATCACGGGACCGGCGGCCACCGCGATGGCGGCCGCCGCCGCGACGGCCCCGTAGGCCTTCGGGCGTTCGTCGACCCCGAAGTTGGTGGCGACCAGCGCCACGATCGCAGGCAGGATGAGGGCGCCGCCGATCCCCTCGAGCACCGACCAGCCGATCAGCAGGACCAGCAGGTTGGGTGCGACGGCGGTCACCAGGGAGCCGGTGCCGTAGATGACCAGACCGATCGAGAAGACGCGGCGGCGTCCGAACATCGAGCCGAGTTTCCCGCCGGTGATCATCAACGTGGCCATCACGAGCGCGTAGAACGTGATCGCGGTCTGGATGCCGGTGACCGAGGTGCCGATGTCCTTGGCCACCACGCCGATCGAGACGTTCATGACCGAGGAGTCGAGGACCATCAGGAACTGCGCCGCCGAGAGCGTGAGCAGGACGATCCCGGCACCCTTGCGGGCGGCGGCGGTCGCGGCGGTGGTCATCGGGGCATCGTAGGGTGAGCGCCGGCGCGGCTCCCGGGGCCGCGCGGCTCGGGGAGGCGATGACGTGGGTCGGCGGATCGGGGTTCTCGGAGCGGGGGCCGGGGGCATCGTGGCCGCCGTGCGCCTGCTCGAGGCGGGCTACGACGACCTCGTGGTGCTGGAGCGGGCCTCCGGGGTGGGCGGCACCTGGTTCCACAACCGCTACCCGGGTCTGCAGTGCGACGTTCCGTCGCACCTCTACTCCTTCTCGTTCGAGCCGCTCTGGGACTGGAGCCGCCCCTACGGCGACGGACCCGAGATCCGGGCCTACCTCGAGCACGTGGTCGAGCGGTACGGGATCCGTCCCCACCTCCGGCTCGACACGGCCGTGGTGTCGGCCTCCTGGGACGACTCCCGGTCGCTCTGGTCGGTCACGACCGCGGCGGGCGAGGTGCTGGAGTTCGACGTGGTCGTCGCGGGCCTCGGCATGTTCAACGAACTCAACTGGCCCGACCTCCCCGGGCTCGCCGACTTCGCCGGCCACTCGTTCCATTCGGCGCGCTGGGACTGGGACCACGACCTCGCCGGGCGACGGGTCGGGGTGATCGGCAGCGCTGCGAGCGCGGTGCAGTTCGTGCCCGAGGTGGCCGAGGTGGCCGGTCACCTCACCGTCTTCCAGCGGGCGGCGAACTGGGTCCTGCCCAAGGTCGACACGCCCTACACCGCGGCCGAGCGTGAGCACTGGTGGTCGCACCCCGAGGAGGTGCTCGAACGGCGGCGCGCGATCTTCGAGCAGATCGATCCGTACCTCACGTTCCAACACCCCGAGGCCCTCGCGGCGCGCGAGCAGGCCGGACGCGAGGCCATCGCCGTGGTTGCGGACCCCGCCACCCGCCGGGCGCTCACGCCCACCGCGCCCTACGGCTGCCAGCGACCGCTCGTGTCCAACCACTACTACGCCACCTACAACCGACCGAACGTGTCGCTGGTGACCGACCCGATCGAGCGGATCACCGCGGCGGGGGTGGTCACCGCCGACGGGACCGAGCACGCCCTCGACACCCTGGTCCTCGCCACCGGGTTCCAGACCACGCGGTTCCTCGCCGCCATCGAGGTGACGGGCCGCGGCGGCGTCCGGCTCGCCGAGGCGTGGGCCGAAGGGGCGCACGCCTACAAGGGCATCACCACCGCCGGGTTCCCCAACCTGTTCATGCTCTACGGACCCAACACGAACAACGGATCGATCTGGTACCTGCTCGAGGCGCAGGCCGACTACGCCGTGCGCCAGGTCCGGCGGATGGACGCCGAGGGGATCGTCGCGATCGACGTCCGGCCCGAGGTCGAGGCCGCCTACAACGCGGCGCTCGACGCCGCGATCGCAGAGATCGAGGTGTGGTCACCCGATCGCTGCCACAGCTATTACCGGAGCCCGTCGGGGCGCGTCGTGACCCAGTGGCCCCACTCGATGTCGGAGTACCGGCGCCTCACCGAGGAGCCCGACGCCGACGCCTTCGTGGCGGTCCCGGTCGGGGGCGGTGCGGCCGTGGAGGCCTAGAGGCCGAGCTTGAAGACGGCCTCGGCGTTGTCGCGGAGGAACTTCGGCCACACGTGGTCGCGGAACGCGACGTGGGGCAGCTCACTCATGATGCGGTCCATCGAGAGTCCCATCGGGAAGTAGCCCGCGTACATGATCTTGTCGGCCCCGCGGGTGTTCGCGTAGTCGATGATCGCCTTCGGGTAGTGCTTCGGGGCGAAGGCCGAGGTGCAGTAGTAGAGGCCCGGCCACTTCAGCATGAGCTTGACGGCGAGCTCCTCCCAGGGCTCGGCGCCGTGGCGCATCACGATCCGGAGCTCGGGGAAGTCGTAACAGACCCGGTCGAAGCGCTCGACGTGCTGGCAGTCGGACGGGAACCGGGGTCCGGCGATCCCGGCGTTGACGATGATCGGGAGGTCGAGGTCGATGCAGGTGGCGTAGACGGGGTAGACGAGACGGTCGTCGACGTTGACCTGCGGGAAGCAGCCGGCCGGGAAGAAGGTGACCGCGGTGAGGTCGTCCTGCTCCTTGGCCCGGCGGATCTTCCGGACGGTCTTCATGACGTCGTTGGGGTCGATCTCGAGCGAGGTGAAGACCCGGCCCGGGTAGCGATCCTTGGCCTCCCGTGCGTCGTCGCTCAGGCCGAACAACCCAGCCCGGATCCCGTACTGGTCCATGGCGGCGAAGGTGGCGGCAACGGGGTCGGCGCCCTGCTCGTTCTCGTCGGGCACCTCCTTGAACATGTACTCGGCCGGGAACGTGAACTCGCCCTTGGTCTCGTCGTCGCGGATGCCCCGCATCAGGTAGTCGTAGACCTTCTTCTTGTCGCGCATCGGGAACCCGATCATCAGATCGACGATCCCGACGTCCTGGGGCATGGCCACGGTGGCTCCTCGGTGGTCCGCCGGGACGATCACCCGGGCCGGGTCATTCTGCCGGGGTGGCCCCGGCTCCGCACATCCCGGTGTACCCGACCGACGTTCCTGTGCGGTGCCATCGACCTGGGGGCGCCGGGCGTGCTAAAAAATCAAAGGCATTACGTGCCCGACGATCCATCGGGGTGGGTGAGGGGGGAACGTGGACGAGACACCCGGCGCGTTGGAGCAGGACTTCACGCCCGATGTGGAGGTGGTGCACGCGAGTGCGCCGCCGGCGGAGGAGGACGCCGGCGAGCCGGCGCGTCGTCCGCGGATCGAGGGCCTGACCCGCGAGCAGTGGATCTGGATCGCCGTCGGCGTGGTGTTCTTCGCGTGGGCCGTGTGGGCCTTCGTCGACAACGGAACCAACTTCGTGGCCCTCCTCGGCTCCGGGCTCGCTGAGGGTGCGGTCGTGTCCCTGGCCGCCATCGGGTTCATCGTGATCCAGAAGGCCACCGGGATCGCCAACTTCGCCCAGGGCGATCTGATCACCCTGGGAGCCTTCCTGGCGTTCTGGGCCACCGACGGGACAGGCATCGCCAAGAACGGCCTGGGGATCAGCCTGGGGCTCGGCATCATCGTGACGCTGGTCCTGATGTTCGGGATCGGCGTCGGCATCGAGCGGGTGGCCTACGCCCCGCTGCGGGGCCGCGACATCCACGTGGTGGTCATCGCCACGCTGGGCATCGCCCTGGTGATCCGCACCCTGCTCGGCATCTGGCAGGGCACGACGCCCCGCTCGCTGCAGAGCTGGTTCAGCTCCGGCAACTCGCTCCAGAACTTCCTGATCTTCGACCAGGGGGTCCTGCGCATCAACATCGGCTTCCTCGGGGTTCACGACGCCGTCATCTCGGCCCAGCGGGTCGTGGTGATGGTCGTGACCGCCATCGCCGTCGTCGGGATCATGCTCTTGTTCTCCCGGACCAGCTTCGGTCGCCAGGTCCGGGCGATCGCCGCCGACCGTGAGACCGCCCGGCTCTACGGGGTGCGGGCCAACCGGATGTCGATGCTGGCGTTCGGCATCTCGGCAGCCTTGGCCGGTCTCGCCGGCATCCTGATCGCCCCCCTCGGGAGCTTCGACCTGAGTCTGGGCTTCGCCTACATGCTGTTGGGTTTCGCCGCGGCGGTGCTGGGCGGTTTCGGGAGCATCGGCGGGGTGGTGGTGGGTGCACTGCTCATCGGCCTGACCGAGCAGCTCTTCGGGGGCGACATGCTCCCGCTGCTGGTCAAGACGCTCGGTGGCGATCCGGCCGAGGTCCTCAAGTACCGCAGTGTGTTCCCGTACGTGCTGATGCTCATCGTCATCGCGATCAAGCCCCAAGGGCTCTTCGGTCGAGCGGGGAAGCGGCTGTGAGCGCGCGAACGGG
>JBAXBB010000002.1:0-55339 GCA_037142235.1 Actinomycetes bacterium | reverse complement strand
CGGCAACTCGGTGTCGGTGATCGACGTGGCGTCGGCCACGGTGGTCGCTGACATCACCGTGGGCACCGGCCCCTACGGGGTGGCGGTGACGCCCGATGGCACCAAGGCCTACGTCGCCAATTCCGGCGACAACTCGGTGTCGGTGATCGGGGTGGCTTCGGGCACGGTGGTCGGTGATCCCATCGCCGTGGGGAACCTCCCGGTCGGGGTGTCGGTCACGCCGGATGGCACCCAGGCCTACGTCGCCAACAAGACCGACGGTTCGGTGTCGGTGATCGACGTGGCTTCGGGCGCGGTGGTCGGTGCCATCGCCGTCGGTGACACCCCGGTGGGGGTGGCGTTCACGCCGGATGGCTCCCGGGCCTACGTCACCAACAAGGGCGGCAACTCGGTGTCGGTGATCGACGTGGCGTCGAGCACGGTGGTCGGAGACCCCATCGGCGTCGGCAACACCCCGATCGGGGTGGCGGTCACGTCGGATGGCTCCCAGGCCTACGTCACCAACAAGGTCGGGAACTCGGTGTCGGTGATCGACGTGGCTTCGGGAACGGCGGTCCGTGACATCACCGTCGGGACTACTCCGGTTCGAGTGGCGTTCACACCCGATGGGACCAAGGCCTACGTCGCCAACTCCGGCGACAACTCGGTGTGGGTGATCGACGTGGCTTCGGGCACGGTGGTCGGTGACCCCATCGCCGGCGGCGCCAGCCCGTTCTGGGTGGCGTTCACGCCGTGTGTCGTGGTCGGGGGCACGATCGGGGTCGATGGTCGGACCGTGACCGTGACCGGTTCGCAGTTCGCAGCCGCGAGCACGCTCACCGTCTCGATCGCGTCGACGCCCACCACGCTCGGATCCGTCACCGTGGCGAGCGACGGCACGTTCATCGCCACGTTCACCGTGCCGTGTTCCGTCCCGGGCGGTGAGCACACCCTCTCGGCGACGGCGGTGTCGGGCCAATCGGCCGGCACCCCGGTCACCCTCACCGACTGCGAACCGATCTTCACCGGCTGACCCACCCGGATCGCCGGCGGACGGTTCGGTGGATGGCCCCTCGTGCTCGTGCGGGGCGTGCTCGGTTCCGGCGCCTCCTCGAGGGGGACGAGGGCCACGGGGGTGAGGCGCGTGTGGGCGGCCCGGCCGATCCGGCGAGGGTGGGGTGCGAGAACGGACTGCCGGTCACACGTCGTAGCCTCGGGCGCGTGCCTGACTCACGCTCTCCGTACGAAGGCACGACCGCCATCACCTCGCTGGCCCACACCGATGGCGCCGTCACCCTTGTGGAGGGTCAGACCTTCTGCCTCTCCGGCCGTACCGGCGACCTCGACCCCGACCTGCCCCACGGCCTGTTCGTGCTCGACACCCGCGTGCTCTCGTGCTGGCAGCTGCGGGTCAACGGCTACCGCATCGAGCCCCTCACCGTCGACCTGCCTTCGCCGTTCAGCGCGACGTTCGTGGGCCGCGTCCACCCGTCGATGGGCAAGGCCGACTCCGATGTCGTCGTATTCCGTGAACGCAACATCGGCCAGGGCATGCGCGACCTGCTCACCGCCACCAACTACGGCAGCGAGCCGGTCGACGTGGTGATCGAGCTCACGGCCGACGTCGACTTCGCCGACCTGTTCGAGGTGAAGGAGCACCGCGAGATCCCGCGCGAGGGCATCACGTGCACCGTGCGCACGGGCGGACTCTTCTTCCGCGATGCGTCGAGCCCGGTGGAGCGGACCGTGGCCATCGACGTCGGCGACGACTTCGAGCTCCAGGGCAGTTCGTTCGTGCGCGCCATGACGCTCGCGCCGAGCGAGACGTGGCAGGGCTGCTTCCAGGTCACCACCGCGGTCGCGGGGGAGGCGCTGCCGCCATGGTTCGGCTGCGGTGCGCCCGAGACCGACGCGCTCCCGGCTCGCCGCCTGGCGTCGTGGCGGGCGACGCTCCCGGTGGTCGCCTCCGACGACCGCGACTTCGACCACGCGCTCCACCAGGCGGGGGAGGACCTCGGCGCACTGCGCATCTTCGATCCCGACCATCCCGACGTGCCGATCGTGGCCGCCGGTGCGCCGTGGTTCATGACGGTGTTCGGGCGCGATTCCCTCATCACGGCGTTCATGAGCCTCATCGCGGATCCGCGCCTCGCCGAGGGCGTGCTCGAGACGCTCGCCCGCTTCCAGGGCGACGACGTGAACCCCGAGACCGAGGAGGAGCCGGGCAAGATCCTCCACGAGATGCGCTTCGGCGCCGCCGCTCGGCCGGCGCTCTCGTCGGGCCAAGTGTATTACGGCTCGATCGACGCGACGCCGCTCTTCGTGATGCTGCTCGGCGAGCTGCGCCGTTGGGGCCTCGCCGACGAGACCGTCGACCGGCTCCTTCCGCACGCCGATCGCGCGCTCGCCTGGATCGAGGACTTCGGCGATCGCGACGGCGACGGCTACGTGGAGTACGCGCGGCACACCGATCGCGGCCTCGCGAACCAGGGCTGGAAGGACTCGTGGGACGGCGTCCGCTTCCTCGACGGCCGGTTCCCCGCTTCGCCGATCGCGCTCTGCGAGGTGCAGGGCTACGTGTACTCCGCCTACATCGCCCGGATGCACTTCGCCCAGGAGCAGCAAGACACCCCGACCTACGAGCGTTACCGCGCGAAGGCTGCGTCGCTGTACGCCGGCTTCAACGAGGACTTCTGGCTCGACGAGCACGGCTGGTACGCCCTCGGCCTCGACGCCGACAAGCAGCCGATCGACGCGCTCGCGTCGAACCTGGGCCACTGTCTGTGGACCGGGATCATCGATCCGGAGAAGGCGCCGCGGGTGGTGGAGCACCTGATGTCCCCCGAGATGTTCTCGGGCTGGGGTGTCCGCACGCTCGCCACGTCGATGACCGCGTTCAACCCGGTGAGCTACCACAACGGCTCGGTGTGGCCGCATGACAACGCCTTGATCGCGGCCGGACTCATGCGCTACGGATTCGTCGACGAGGCCCACCGGGTGATCCGGGCCCAGCTCGACGTGGCCGGCGCCTACGACGGACGTCTGCCGGAGTTGTTCGCGGGCTTCGAGCGGGGTCGCCCGGCCACGCCCGCGAGCTACCCCACGTCGTGCTCGCCCCAGGCCTGGGCTTCGGCGTCGCCGATGCAGTGGCTACGAACCCTGCTGCGCCTCGAGCCCTGGATTCCCAACGGCACGGTGCAGATCGCCCCCGCGCTGCCCTCGTGGATGACCCGGCTCGAGGCACGCGCCATCACGATGGATGGCAAGTCGGTCACCGTCTCGGTGGACCACGGTGCGGTGGAGGTGACCGGCACCGGCGATCTCCGGGTGGAGCACGCTGCGCGCGCTCCGATCAGCGACCCGTAGCGAACAGCTTCCGGGTGCGCGTGCCCGCGAGCACCTGGTCGTAGATCCGCTCGTAGCCGCTCACCATCGCGTCGGCCGAGAAGAGCGCAGCCGCATGGTCGCGACACGCCTGGGGCGAGATGTCGCCGGCGTGGTGGACCGCGTCCACCATCTCGCGGTTGCTCTCGCACAGGAACCCGTTGACCCCGTCGACCACGATCTCGGGCGCGGCGCCCAGGGGCCGGGTGATGACCGGCGTGCCGCAGGCCAGAGCCTCGGCGAGCACCAGGCCGAACGGCTCGGGCCAGTTGATCGGGCAGAGGGCGGCCTTGGCCCGGCCCACCAGATCGACCTTGACGGCGTGCGGCGGCTGCTCGATCACGGTGATGTCGTCGTCGAGGCGGGGTACGACGACGTGGTTCCAGTACTCCCACTCCTCGGGCTCGGAGCGCTTCACGATCATCGTGAGCGGCAGGCCCGCCGCGTGGGCGACGTCGATGGCGGTCTCGGGGCCCTTCTCCGCGTTGATGCGACCGACGAAGACGAGGAACTCCTCCTTGTCGGCACAGAACGGGTGGGTGGAGATGTCCACCCCGTTGTGGACCATGCCCGCGTAGGGCACGTTGGGGTTCGCGGCACGCTGCGCGTGGCTGATGGCGACGAGGTGGACCCGCGTCGCGATGAGGCCGAGGGTGCGGCGCACGCCCGGGGTCCAGGGGCCGTGGAGCGTGTGCACCACCGGCGGTCCACCCTCGGCGACCGCGGCGAACACCGGGCCGAGGTTGGTGTGGTCATGAACGATGTCGAACTCGTCGGCCGCCAGGAACGCGGTGAGCGCGTGGAACGTCTCGTCGTCGCGGCCCGAGTTGATGAACGGCGGTGCCGACTGCAGCGGCGACCGGAGGGTCGCGGCCGTGTCGGAGCCGGTGGCGGCGAAGAGGGTGACGTCGTGGCCCCGGGCCACGAGGCCGTCGGCGAGGAGCGCGATCACGCGCTCGGTGCCGCCGTAGCCGACTGGCGGGACGGTGACCCACGGCGGGGCCACCAGACCGATCCGGAGCCGCGAGGAACGAGGGTCATCGAGGAATTGGATCGCAGCCATCGGGATGGTTCTCCTGGGTCGGCCCAGAGAATCTCTACCCAAGGCAAGCGCGGGGTCCGCCGAAATCCGGTACATCACCCTCGAGCGCTCTTGCAACCTACCCGCTGAGAGCGGTCGGCGGTAGGCATGGGCGCCGTGTGGGTGTCGGGCAATGACTGCCTGACGCGCCCGCGGGACGGCCCCGTGCGTGTCGACGAGTGCGCGCTCGGAGGTAGGGGCGCGACACCACCACGGGCGGTGCGGCAATCGGTCACGGGTAGGATCGAATCCTGATGGATGCTCGTTTTCCACGCTCTGTCGCGTCATTCTGTGATGCGTTCATGGAAGCGGTGATCGTTCCGAGTTGGAGCAGCCTCGGGTATTCCGCCCGCCGCCGTCTGGAGGGATGGTCCCACCAAGTTCCGGCACGGATGGATGGCCGGGTCGCCGTCGTGACCGGCTTCACCTCCGGCATCGGTTTGGCGGTGGCCACTCGGTTCGGAGAACTCGGGGCGACGTTGCACCTCGTCGGTCGTGATCCGGGTCGGACCGCTTCGACAGCAGCACTGCTCGCTCGGCGAGGATTCGAGGTGCACACGAGCATCGCCGATCTGGGCGATCTCGCCGCCGTGCGTTCGATCGCGATCGACATCATGGGTGCCCACCAGCACCTCGACGTCCTGGTCCACAACGCGGGAGCGCTCTCGCCCGGGTACACGGTGTCTCCGCAGGGGTTCGAGATGACGGTGGCCTCGCAGGTCCTCGGACCGTTCCTGCTCACGTCGCTGCTGCTCCCGCGGCTCGAAGGAGGGGAGTCGAGTGGTCGTGTGATCACTGTCGCTTCGGGGGGCATGTATCCCGAGAAACTCGAGGTCGAGAAGCTCGCCGCCGGCCCGGAGTCCTACCACGGCGTGCGCGCCTATGCACGGGCCAAGCGAGCGCAGGTCGAGCTCAATGTGGAATGGGCTCGACGGTGCAGGTCGGGCACCATCTTCCAGGCCATGCACCCAGGCTGGGTCGACACTCCCGGAGTGCTGACGTCGCTTCCTCGTTTCCACTCGATCACGAAGCCCGTCCTGCGATCGGTCGAAGCGGGTGCCGACACGATCGTCTGGTTGGCCGATGTCGACGAGCAGGACCTCGGCGCGAACGGCGGCTTCTGGCTCGATCGGCACCGGCGGAGCATCACCAAGCTTCCGGGGACGGGGGCATCGCAGAGCGAACGCGACCGACTCTGGCAATGGTGTGAGGCGAGCAGTGGCGCAGGTCGACAGCCATCGTGAAGATCGCGATCATCGGTTCCGGGATCTCGGGACTCACGTGTGCGTACCTGCTCGACCCCGATCATGAGGTGACGGTCTTCGAACGTGGAGATCGCGTCGGCGGTCACACGAACACGGTCGATGCAACGGTGACTGACACTGTTGGTCGATCGGAGACCTTCGCGGTGGATACCGGGTTCATCGTCTTCAACGAGGGCAACTATCCGAACTTTGTGACGTTGCTGGATCGTCTCGGTGTGGCGAGCCAACCCAGCGAGATGAGTTTCTCGGTGATGTCGGAATCTTCCGGACTCGAATACCGCGGCACCAACCTCAACACGCTCTATGCGCAGCGACGCAACCTTCTGAGTTGGTCGTTCACGCGGATGCTCATCGACATCTTCCGATTCAATCGAGCGGGTCGCGCCGCCCTGACCGATGCTGCTTCGTTCACGGCTGGCATGACCCTTCGTGAGTTCATCACTGGACACCAGCATGGACGCCGGTTCGTCGACGAATTTCTCATTCCGTTCGGTTCGGCGATCTGGTCGGCGGATCCGGAAACGTTCCTGGAGTTTCCGGCCGCCACCTATTTCCGATTCATGGACAATCACGGATTGCTGGGTCTGCAGGGCATTCCCACGTGGCGGACGGTGACGGGGGGATCCCGTGAATATGTGCGCGCCCTCATCGCTCGTCTGAGGCGACCGGTCCAGCTCTCATCTCCGGTCCGGAGGGTGCGTCGAAGCGACGATCCGAGTCGATCGCTGGGTGTCGAAGTCTTGGTTACCTTGGACGACGGCCGGTCTGAAACGTTCGACGCGGTGGTCCTTGCCTGTCATTCGGGACAGAGCCTGTCGCTCCTCGCCGATGCGACGACCGCTGAGACCGAAGTGCTCGGCGACATCAGGTATCAGCCGAACACGGCGACCCTGCACACCGATGCAGCGTTCCTGCCCCGGACGCCGCGTGCTCGGGCGAGTTGGAACTATCACCTCGGTGCCGGATCAGGCGAAGAGGCGACCCTGACCTATTGGATGAACAGGTTGCAGTCGATCGACTCCTCTGCAGATCTTCTGGTGACGCTGAATCGCTCGGGCGAGATCGCGCCCGACAGTGTGATCGCCGAGTTCCAGTACGAACACCCGGTGTTCGATGCCGCTGCGCTTGCTGCACAACAGCGACGCCCAGAGATCCAGGGCCACCAGGCGACCTACTTCGCCGGAGCGTATTGGGGTTTCGGTTTCCACGAGGATGGGGTGAACTCGGCACTCGACGTGTGTGCTCACTTCGGAGTCGGGCTGTGAGCACGAGCTCGCTGTACGAGGGCGTGACTCGACATCGGCGCTTTTCCCCGGTGACTCACGAGTTTCGATTCCCACTCTTCTTGTTCCTCCTCGAGCACGACGGTTCGGGATCGGACCGGTCGACGTCCGAATCGATTCGTGCCGTCGGTGGGTCGATCTGGCCTGCGATCCGGTTCGAACGATCTGACTATCTCGATGGCGATCGTTCTCTGTCGCTCGGAGATGCGATCCGCCACCTCGTCGAGGTTCGGACCGGTCACGCGCCGAAGGGTCGTGTCCTCACGCTCACCCAACTGCGGGCGAACGGGTATGTGTTCAACCCGATCACCGTTCACTACTGCCTCTCGGCGGAGCCTCAGGACGACGGATCCGAACGGATTGACGTCGTGGTCCTCGAAGTCACGAACACGCCGTGGAAGGAACGTCATTGGTACGTGATCGATGCGCGTCCTGGCGCTTGCGCGGACCGTGACCACGGTGTTGCGATCGCGGAGACTGACGAAAGCGGCCGAATCAGGTCGGAGTTCGCGAAAGCGTTGCACGTCTCTCCGTTCCTCCAGATGGACTCGACCTATCGGTTCACCGCGATACCTCCCCATGATCGGGTCTGGTTCAGACTCGAAAGCATCGAATCGCATGATGGTGGCGACGTGAAGATCTTCGATGCAGATCTGAGTCTCACGCGACTTCCTCTGACTGCCGAGTCCCTGCTCGCCCAGGTTCGTCGCCATCCGTTCCAGACGGTTCGCGTGTGGTCGAGTATCCATCGGCATGCGATCCGGCTCGCACTGAAGCGAGTGCCCTTCGTCCGCCATCCCGATCGGAGTCGGTGAACATGTTCGCAAGGGCGCTGCTCGCTCTGCATCGACGTCTCTGCAGGTTCGTGCTGATCGCGCTCGCACGTTCGTGCGTCCGGGATGATCTCCAGGTCACCTTCGGCGGTCGTACGTACCGAGCCTGTCGCCGACACGGCGGTCGAGGTGCTCGAGGGCCGACGTTGCGTGCCCAGATCGAGGTCACCGACCTGAGGGCTTGGCCGGCCATCCTGCTCGGTGGAAGTGCGGGCGTGGGCGAAGCATGGTCGAAGGGGTATTGGGCGACCACGGAGCTCACGGTCGCCCTGCGAATCCTTGCTCGTGCGGCCAGCATCGCCGACGGTCCGCGGTCGTTGCTGCAGTCGGTGGCGGGGCCGATCACCGACCGGCTCCGACGTCTGCGTCCGCAGGACAAGCATCGCGATCGGCAGAACATCGGTGCGCACTACGACCTCGGGAACGAGTTCTTCGGCCAACTCCTCGACCCCACGATGATGTACTCCTCGGCGCTCTTTGCCTCCGCGGACGTCACACTCGAGGATGCCTCGATCGCCAAACTCGATCGGCTCTGTCGGATGATCGAGATCCGGCCCGGTGATCGCGTGCTCGAGATCGGAACGGGTTGGGGAGGTTTCGCCATCCACGCAGCGACGCGCTTCGGTGCCCACGTCACGACGACCACCATCTCGGCCGAGCAGTACACCTACGCGAAGGAACTCGTCGCGACAGCCGGCCTCGAGGAGCGAATCACGGTTCTGGGCGTTGACTATCGGGACCTTTCGGGGGTCTGGGACCGGTTGGTCGCGATCGAGATGATCGAGGCGGTCGATTGGCGCGACTACGACACGTTCTTCTCGGCCTGCTGCGATCTGCTGGTCCCCGGTGGCACGATGGGCTTGCAGGCGATCGTGATCGAACCCGATCGCTTCGAACGGGCGAAGAACACACGTGACTTCATCAAGGCGCACATCTTCCCGGGCGGCTGTCTGCCGTCGATCGAGGCGATCGAGCGATCGCTCGCGCGGGTCACCGACTTCCGGGTCGACGAGAACTTTGGATTCGGTGGCGATTACGCCGAGACGCTCCGTCGTTGGCGAGTGAATCTGCATGCTGATGAGGCGACCCTCGCCACGCTCGGTCTCGATCAACAGTTCATCCGGTTGTGGGACTTCTACCTCTGTTACTGCGAGGCCGGATTCGAGGAGCAGATGATCGACGTCGTGCAGATGCGATTGACGAGATCCGGTCTCTGATCCGGGTCCACCGGCTGACCAGCACACGACGGAGAACATCGGCAGCAGGGCCGTCCACGGCTTCCTCATCGAGCGCAAGGATCCCTGAACGCTCGCGCCTCGGCCCCCAGCGCACCCTGGCGACACGCAATCCGGGGGTCCCCCAGGTCCCACTACGATCGAAACGTTCGATCACCCTGGAACCCAAAGACCGGGTTCCGGTACCCAGGCATTCGGGAACGGTCTCCGTCGGAACCAGAAGCCCCTCACAAGGAACGTGAAGATGGCCCAGCTCACCTTTGGAACCCACGACACCCGGCGGGCCAAGGTCGCCACGATGCGGCTGGTCGCCACGGCGCGTGAGACCCGCCCCTTCGAGGGGAGCCAGGCGGATCTGGTCCGGATGTTCGCCGGCCTCCTCGGGTGCCCGGGTTGTCACGGGTTCGACGAGCCACTCGATTTCTCCGACCTGCTCGGCGACACGCTGCCGTGGTCCGACATCGTGGACGTCGTCGCGATGATCGATTCGCTCATCCCAGATCTGCGTGAGCGCACCGAGGTCGTCAACGCCGGGCTGATGGTGGCCCTGTTCGCCGACGACCCCGACCTGGAAGGTCTCTTCGTGGCGCGCGAGATCGCGCAGTCGCTCGGCTGTGACGATGCGCTGATCGACAACGTCGTGGCCATCGCCGAGGAGAGCGCGGCTTCGGCCAAGGCCGACCTGTTCCGGCGCTTCCTCTCCGAGCGGATCGCCATCCATCCGGACACGATCCGCGACCACATGGAACGTCATGAGCTCGCGCAGCTCACCCGCCCCGCGACGATCGACGATTACCACCGGCGCCTGGCCGAGGCTCCCGAAGGATCGCTCGGCGCCGAGATGCGCCGCTTCTACGGCGATGCCAACTTCGACGTTCCCGGGATGCCCGGGGTTCCTCTGCCCGTCGAGTTCCTCGGGTCCCACGACGTGCACCACGTGCTGTCCGGCTACGACGTCACCGCCCAGGGCGAGGCGTACACGGCGGTGTTCAACGCCGCCAACGCCGAGGCCGGGATCGGCTGGCTCACGGTGGTCCTGCTCCAGTGGCACCAGGGCATCAAGCTGGGAGTGTTCCCCGAGGGTCACTCGCACCTCGACCCGACGACCATGGCGGAAGCCTGGGCGCGGGGTGCACAGACCACGACCGACATCTACGACGCCGGCTGGGACTGGATGGCTCTCCTCGACCTCCCGCTCGACGACGTCCGGGCGGCGCTGGCGATTCCCGCCGGCGGTCGCGCCACCGTGTCGCCGGGTGGGTCCTGGAACGGTGAGGACCCTGGCACTTCTCCGGCCACATGAGGAACCGGATCAAGGCTCGCGGACGGTTGGTGGCGGGGTCGTCGGCCTTCGTGCTGGTGGTGATGCTCACGGGTGGCGTCGCCCACGCGAGCGCACAGGGTGCGAACCGACCCAAGTACGTGGCACTGGGGAGTTCGTTCGCCTCTGGTCCGTCCATTCCCGACACCGTCGACCAGGCGTGTGGGCGCTCCAGCCGGAACTACGCCAACCTCGTCGCGACCAAGCTCGGGCTCGCGCTCACCGACGTCTCGTGCCAGGGCGCCACCACCGACGTCGTGCTCGCGACGCAACTCGCCGCCGTCACCTCGGACACCAAGTACGTGACCCTCACGATCGGCGGCAACAACATCAACTATTCGCTGTCCACCATCCTCTGCGCCAGGCAGCCACCGGGCACGAGTTGCCAGGGCAACGGCGTCGACCCCGCGGCGGCGACGGCCAACCTCGAGCAGCTCGAGGGCCAGCTCACCGACACGTTGCGGGCGGTCAAGAAGGCGGCACCATCGGCGAAGGTGTTCCTCGTCGCCTATCCGCGCGTCCTGCCCGCCGACGGGTCGACGTGTCCGCCGCAGAACCCGATGGTGGCGCAGGACTCTCGATTCATCGCCGATCTGGGGGCGCAGTTGCAACAGCGATCCATTGCTGCGGCCAAGGCCGCGAAGGTCGCCTTCGTCGACGCCTACACGCCGAAGGGTCACGACGTGTGCTCGCCCGAGGCGGAGCGCTGGATCGAGGGTGCGGCCCCCGAATCGCCCGCCTTCGTGTTCCACCCGAACGAACGAGCGATGCAAGCCGAAGCCGCCCTGCTCGTCGAGGCGATGAAGGTCAAGCACAAGGGTCACTGAGTCCGAGCGCGTCACGTCGACCCGACGTCGTCGACCGGCTCCGGTGCGTCAGTGGGGAGTC
This sequence comes from Actinomycetes bacterium, assembly GCA_037142235.1. Taxonomy (GTDB): domain Bacteria; phylum Actinomycetota; class Acidimicrobiia; order IMCC26256; family PALSA-555; genus CAIUKV01. The sequence goes on along the minus strand of JBAXBB010000002.1, from coordinate 44,070 downwards.
AGGCCTCCGTTGGAGGCGACGACCTCCGGCGGGTTGTTGTGGACCATGTCGGTGTCGACGGTGCCCGGTGCGAGGGCGTTGACGCGGATGCGCTTCGACGCGTAGGCCGCGGCCATGGAGCGGGTCATCGCCATCAGGCCGGCCTTGGCCGCCGAGTACATGGCGGTGTTGGCGGAGAACAGGAAGGCGCCGGCCGAGATCACGTTGAGGACCGCGGCGTGGTGGGAGCGCTCGAGGTGGGGGAGCGCCCGCTCGACGAGGAACACGGGGCCGCGCAGGTTGGTGCCGAGTGACGCCTCCCAGGCCTCGGGCGTGAGATGGCCGAGCGGCAGGGCGAGCGCGTTGGCCGCGTTGTTGACCACGACCGCGGTCGCCCCGGCGGCGGCTCCCGGGCCCGCGCGCCCCCGTTGGAAGGCGGGCCCTAGGGTTGGCGCTGGACGAGTCCACAGGGGGGCGACGATGACGACCACCACGACGAAGCGTCGAGGTCCCTGGTACCGCCGGACGGCAGTGCTGGTGGCGGCGGCGACGATGGCGGCCGGAGCCGTGTCGGTGGGCACGGTGGGGGCTGCAGGCGCCGCGACCGGAGGCTCCGAGGCGCTCACCGCGACCGACGTGGGGATCTCGCCCAGTGAGATCCGTCTCGGGGTCATCGCCGACACGGGCAGTTCCCTGGCGCCGGGCCTCTTCCAGGGGTCGGTCGACGCCGTCCAGGCCTGGGCCCGCTACATGAACGCCAAGGAGGGCGGGCTGGCCGGCCGCAAGATCGTGATCGACACCTACGACTCCGGGCTCGACGCCAACAAGGCCCGCCAGTCGATCATCGAGGCCTGTTCCAAGGACTTCGCGCTCGTGGGGACCTCGGCGCTGTTCGTGAACAACATCGACGACCTCGTGACCTGCAAGGACCTCAAGGGTGCCGCCACCGGCCTGCCCGACTTCCCGGTGCTGACCACCGACGTCGTCCACCAGTGCTCGCCGGTCTCCTACCCGATCAACCCGCCGCTCCTCGACTGCGCCACCAAGGACCAGGTCCCGCAGACCTACCGGGGTGGGTTCGCCGCCACGAGTTACTTCGTGAAGAAGTTCGGCAAGGGTGCGCTGCACGGCGTGTACCTGTACCCGTCGGACCTCAAGCCGGCGCGCGACTCGTGGGTTCCGCAGTACAAGGCGCGTCAGGACGCCGGCATCAAGGCCGACGCATCGTTCGACGTGTCGTCGCGTGCGCTGCAGTCCACCTTCACGCCGTTCGTGCAGGCGATGAAGGACTCCGGCTCGACGTACGCCTCCCAGGGTGGAGCGGCCAACGTGATGATCTCACTGATGAAGGAGGCGAAGCTCCAAGGTGTGACCAGCGTGAAGGTCTGGGACTGCGCCCTGCAGTGCTACGACAAGACGATCCTCGCGGCCCCCGAGACCGAGGGCCTCTACGTCTCGACGCTGTTCCTGCCGTTCGACGAGACCAAGAGCAACCCGATGCTCGCGAACTTCATCAAGTACACGACCGTCCCGAAGGCCGACGGGTTCGCGGCCCAGGCGTGGGCGGCGGGGCTGCTCCTGCGCGACGCGGTGAAGAAGGCGGTCGTCGAGGGTGGCAACAACGCCGTCACCCGCACGTCGGTCCTCGCGGCCGTGAAGGGGATCTCCTCGTTCGACGCCGACGGGATGATCGGGGCCTTCGACCCCGGAGCGAAGTCCCCGAGTTCCTGCTACGCGCTGAGCCAGGTCAAGGGTGGCAAGTTCGTGCGGGTCTTCCCGAAGAAGGCGGGCACCTTCGCCTGCGACCCGAAGGCCGGCTACTCGCTCCAGCTCGACCTGCGCTGACCGACCGGCGGCGGTGCTCAGGCGCCGGCCGCGCGGGTGGTGGCGATCGCAGCCACCGTGCCGGTGGTGGCATCGGTCACCGTGACCCGGCCCAGGTGGTGGTGGACGTCGGCGCGGGCGACGGCCGGGCCCGTGCGGATCGCGCGGAGGTAGCGGAGGTGCACCGACTCCACGCGCGTGGCGCCCGGGTCGGCCGACAGCGCCGCCTCCTCGACGGCCAGCGTGAGCAGCCCTCCGTTGATGGCCTTCGAGCCGTTGTGCACGGCGGGTGAGCACGGCAGCGACGCCACCCCGGGCTTCTCGCGCACGCACCCGATGCGCTCGGTGAGGGGCACGGTCAACTCGCCCTGCCGGTGGGCGAAGCGCTCGAAGATCAGTTCGACCGGCGGCAGGACCAGCGTCGGGTCGGGAGCGACCATGAACGACGCACCCCCCACCCCGACCAGGCGCCCGTTGCCGTCGCGGAAATCCATCTCCGACACGACCACCGACGAGCCGGCCTTGACCAGGCGCGCCCGCATGGCGATGTGCTCGGCGTCGGCGATCTCGTCGAAGAGGTGGACGTCGAGGTCGAGGGTCACGGGCAGGCGGGGGGCGAAGGCCATGATGGCGTGCATCCCGAGGACGGCGTCGGCCCAGGTGGCGGCCACGGTCACCCGGAGGCACGAGGTGCCCGGCGACCACATGGTCGGGAGGACGGGGGCGTCGCCCACGGCATCGTCGCCGTCGGGCACGAGCCGCAGCCCGAGGTCGTCGAGGGCGGTGCGGGGCAACCCTTCGCCGGACTGCTGCGCGGTCACCTGCTGCTCCTCGTCGTCGGTCGGGTCGCCCGGATGCGCCGGTGGCGTATCCTGCGCCCGGCGGCGCCGGATCGTACCGGCCCCGACACCGGGAGACCGCGTGCCCCTGCCCCTGCCCCGCGACGTCGACGACCTGACGGCACCCTGGTTCGCCGGGGTGCTCGGGCGTGACGTGACCTCCGCCACCGTGCGCGACCGTCACACCGGCACCACCGGTCGGGCGGTCGTGGCCCTGGAGGGCGAGCCCGACGTTCCTCCCACGGTCTTCGTGAAGCTGGCGCCCTTCGGTGACGAGCAGCGCCAGCTCGTCGACGCCACCGGCATGGGGGTGGCCGAGGCCCGGTTCTACCGCGACCTTGCCCACGAGGTGCCGGTGAGCGTCCCCCGGTTGTGGTTCGCCGACACCGACGGCGCCGGCTACATCATGGTGCTCGAGGACCTCGCGGCGGCCGGTGCCACCTTCCCGAGCCCGAAGGACCCCGACATCGCGGAGCGGGCCGCCGACATCGTCGAGCAGCTCGCGGTGCTCCACGCGGCCTATTGGGACTCCCCCCGGTTCGCGTCCGGCGGCGATCTCGAGTGGCTCGTGGTCCGGGGGACCCGGGGTGGCGGCGGCAACCCCAAGTTCATCGAGCAGGCCGTGGCGGTGCTCGGCCCCGACATGGACGACGACTTCCAACGGATCGCGGCGTGCTATCTCGCCCACGCCCCCGACGTGGTCGCGATGCAGCGGGAGGGGACGGGCACGCTGGTCCACGGTGACAACCACCTCGGCAACCTCTACGTCGACACCCGCGCCGGAGGCCGGACCGGGTTCCTCGACTGGGCGGTGATCTGCCGGTCGCCGGGGATGCGCGACGTCACGTACGTCCTGTGCAACTCGGTGCCGCCCGAGATCCGTGAGGAGATCGAGGAGGACCTGATCCGGCGCTACTGCGACCTCCTCGCCGAGCGGGGGGTGACCTTCACGTTCGCCCAGGCCTGGGAGCAGCACCGTCTGCACGCCTTCTACTCCTGGGTGTCGGCGGCGGCGACCGCCGGCATGGGGTCACGGTGGCAGCCGATCGAGATCGGGCTCAGCGCCACCCGACGCACCAACCGAGCGCTGGCCCACCTCGGCACCGTCGACCTGGTCGAGGAGCGCCTGCGATGAGCCCGACCGTTCTTCCGCCCGCGTCCACCGAGCCCGGGAGCCCCGACCTCAGCGGGCGGGTGGTCATCGTCACCGGTGCTTCCAAGGGCATCGGTCTCGGGATCGCTCGGCACCTCGCCGACCGTGGCGCAGCGGTCGTGGGCTGCGCCCGCCGGCCCGCGGCGTTGGCCGCGCTCGCCGACGAACTCGGCGCTCGCGGGGCACCACACCTGGTGGAGGCGCTCGACGTCGCCGACCGCACGGCCGTCCACGCGCTGGTCGAACGCACGGTGGCGACGTTCGGGCGGATCGACGCTCTGGTCGCGAACGCGCAGTCGTTCCGCACCACCACGCCGCTCGCCGAGGTGACCCCCAAGGACTGGGACACCCTCTTCGACACCGGACCGCGCGCCACCCTCTGGTGCCTCCAGGCGGTGTTCCCGCACCTGCGCGACGCGGGGTGGGGGCGCCTCGTGACGATGGGCTCGACCTCGGGGTTGACCGGCCCGCTCGGCTACGCGCCGTACTCGGCGTCCAACGAGGCGATCCGGGCTCTCACCCGGTCGGCGGCCCGGGAGTGGGGGCCGCTCGGCATCACGGCGAACTGCATCCTGCCCGCGTCCACGCTCCACCGCGCCCCGCCCGACGACGACCCCTCACGCCTGGCGTCGTACCGAGCCACGTACGCCAACCAGTGCATCCCCCACGACGGCGACGCCGAGTCCGACATCGCGCCGGTGGTGGCCTTCCTCTGCTCCGAGGCGAGCCGGTTCGTCACCGGCGAGTCGATCATGGTCGACGGTGGTGCCCACCTCCGGGCCTGACGCGCTGGTCCGGACGGCTCAGCGACCGAGTCGTTCCCGGTTGCGCTGCACGCTCTCGTGGAGCGCCGCGCCCTTGGGGAAGCCGGCGTACGCGGTGAAGTGCAGCACCACCTCGTCCATCTCGGCGTCGGTGAGGTCGCCGGTCTCGAGCGCGGTGCCCACGTGCATGAGGATTGGCGTCGCGGCGTCGGCCATGCCCGCGCACCCGATCGTGATCAGGCGACGATCGCGGCGCGACAGCCCAGGGCGGCGCCACACGTGTCCGAACACGAAGTCGAGCATCCCGACGTGGAGGAACGGCGTGTCGGCGGGCGGGGGCGGGAAGCAGTTCACGGCGGTGAACTCCTCGGTGCCGGCGGCGATGCGCTCCGACGGTGTGGCGAGCTCGCGGTCGTCACGCACCGGCCACTCGGGAGCGGGGTCACCGCGCTCGGCGCACAGCTGGCTCCAGGTGGCCCGGACGACCCCCTCGACGTGCGATGCCTTCGGCCAGCCCGAGTAGCAGGCGAACTGCAGCACGAACTCGAGCATCTCGTCGAGGGTGAGGTCGCCACTGGCGAGGGCGGCCCGGACGTGCGCGTCGATCGGCCCCGGGGCGTCGGCGGCGGCGACGCAGGCCAGGGTGACCCAGCGCCGGTCGCGGCGGGAGAGCCCGGGTCGCGACCACACCGATCCGAAGAGGAAGTCGCGGGTCGCGCGGACGAAGGGCGAGTCGTCGGTGGGCGGCTCGGACGTCATCACCTGCCGGAAGATCTGGTCGGTGTCGGTCTCGGGCACGTCGGGCCTCCGGTCGGTGGGTGGACGTCGGCAACCTAGACCCGGTGGGCATCCGTGGGCCACGGGCTGTGTGATGATGCCGGTCTCGGACCGAGAGGAGTTTCCCGTGGCTGTCGTGCTCGAAGACGCCGTCGCTGTGATCACCGGTGCCGGGAGTGGCATCGGCCGGGCGACGGCCCACTCGCTGGCCGCCCGGGGCGCGAGGGTCGTCGTCACCGATCTCGACGCCGACCGGGCCGCCGCCGTCGCGGCCGAGATCGGCCCGGCCGCCGTGGCGCAGCGTTGCGACGTGACGGTGGAGGCCGAACTGGTGGCGGCACGCGACCTCGCCCTGGAGCGGTTCGGTCGGGTCGACGTGGTGATGAACAACGTCGGTGTGCTCGCCGTCGGTCGGGTCGAGGACATCCCGCTCGAGGCGTGGCAGCGGTCGTTCGACGTGAACGTCATGGGGATCGTCCGGTCCAACCTGGTCTTCCTCCCCCTGCTCGTGGCCCAGGGCTCGGGGCACGTGGTGAACACCGCCTCGACGGCCGGCCTGCTGCCCTACGGGTTCGACCGGCTGCCCTACACCACCACCAAGCACGCCGTCGTGGGCCTCACCGAGGCGCTCGCGCTCGCGCTGCGCCCGCAGGGGGTCGGTGTGTCGTGCGTGTGCCCGGCCGGGGTGGCCACCAACATCGTGGAGCAGATGACGTTCTACGGTGAACGGATCACGCCCCGCGGTCCGAGTTTTCCGATCGTCGACGCCGCGGTGGTGGGGGAGCTCGTCGCTGACGCGATCGAGGCCGACCGGTTCCTGGTGCTCACCGCACCGGAGGTCCTCGACGAGCTGCGCGCCCGCGCCGCCGATCCCGAGGCCTACCTGCGCAACGCCGCGGAGTGAGGCTCGGGGGTCAGCGCGCGAACGCGCGCACGGGGGCGTGGAGCCAACCGGCGAACTGGTTGGCCCGGAGGCGGCGGGGCTCGCCGGCGGCCTCGAACCGGTCGACCCGACGCAGGAGCTCGGAGAAGACCAGGCGCAGGTCGAGCCGGGCGAGTTGAGCGCCGATGCAGAAGTGCGGTCCACCGCCACCGAACGCGACGTGGTCGAGCGGGTCGCGTGCCGGATCGAAGCGGTCGGGGTCGGGGAAGTGGCGCTCGTCGCGGTTGGCCGCCGCGTAGGCGAGGAGCACCTTGTCGCCGGCGTGCACCGTCTGACCGTGCAGCGCGTGGTCACGGGTGGCGGTCCGACGGAAGTACATCACCGGTCCGCGCCAGCGCAGGAGCTCCTCGACGAGTGGTGGGGGGCAGTCGCTACCGGCCCACGCTGCGAAGCGGGTCGGGTCCTCGATCCAGGCCTGCACGAACTCGACCATCGTGTGGGCCGTCGTGCTGAGGCCGCCGACGAGCACCGCGGGGAAGAACGACACGATCTCTTCGTCGGAGAGCCGATGGACCGTGCCGCCCTCGGTGATGGTGGCGTCGACGAGGTCGACGATCACACCGGAGTGCGCTTCCCGGTCGTGGCGGACCTCGGCGAGGAGGCGGGTGCCGTATTCGAACATGGCCCGCTGCATCTCGGGGCGTGGGGCGAGCCCGGGGTTCACCTCGGGGTCCTGGAAGTCGGCCATCTCCCGGGTGATCGCGGTCAACTCGGGCCAGTGGTCCTCGGGGACGCCGAAGAGCGTGGCGACCATCTGGAACGACAGCTCCTCGGCGATCGTGACGAAGTCGTGGACCCCCCCGTCGAGGAGGCGATCCACCAGCCGGGCGCAGGTCTGCTCGACGAGGGGGGCCATGCGCCGGACGTGCCCGGGGGTGAAGGCGGCGCTGACGAGCTTCCGGTGGCGGGTGTGGTCGGGGGGGTCCTGGTTGACGAAGATGCGCCGCCGCACCGTGAGCTCGGCCTCCGAGCGGGCCTCCTCGATCGACGAGCCCTTCAGGGTGTTCGAGTAGAGCTCCCAGTCGTGGTTGGCGGCGACGACGTCGTCGAAGCGTGACAGCACCCAGTAGCCGGGGCCGTCGGACTCGTCGTGCCACGCGCACGGGTCGTGGTCGCGCAGGGACCGGAAGTAGTCGCGGGGTACCCCGTCGAGGTAGAGCCCGGGGTCGACGAGGTCGAGACGTTCCACGCGGATGGGAGCCTATCGGTGCACCGGGGTGCGCTCAGTCGGGGAAGCCCTGGAGGTGGGGGTGGCCGTCGAGGCGGAACGGGTTCTCGAGGCCCGCGACGAGATCACGTGGGGCGATCTCGTCGAGCGCGTCGAGCGTCCAGCCGCCGCGCTGCGCGATGGCCGCGGCCGGCTCGGGCTCGGTCAGCAGCGTGATGCGGTCGCCCATCACCAGGAACGTCCGGCCGTTGACGTCGTGCGCCGCGGCGCTGCACAGCCACACCACGAACGGCGCAATCTTGGCGGGTGAGAACTTCTCGGGGTCGAGCCCGCCGGTGCGCGCGCCCATGGTGAGGTCCATGAGCTCGAGCCATTCGTTGGCCCGGCCGTGGTACTCGGTCACCCCGGGGGTGATGGCGACCGGGCGGATGGCGTTGGCGCGGATCCCGAACCGACCCACTTCCTTCGCGGTGGTGCGCGTCAGCCCGATCACCCCCTCCTTGGCCGCGGAGTACGCCACCAGCGACGGATGGCCGAATCCCGACTGGCTCGACGTGTTGACGATCGCTCCGCCGCCCGCGTCGGCCAGGGCCGGCACGACCGCCCGGGTCATGGCGAAGTAGCCCGACAGGTTGACGGCGATGGTGCGCTCCCAGTCGGCGGGCGCCAGGCGCCAGAGGTCGCCGTTGCCGAACGCGGTGGCGTTGTTGACGAGGGCGTCGACCCGGCCGAACGCCTCGAGCGCGTGGGCCACGATCGCCTCGGCGCCGTCGAGGGTGGCCGAGTGGGTGTCGGGCTCGGCGATGCCACCGGCGGCCGTGATCTCGGCCACGACCGAGACCGCGTCCGACCCGGGCCGCTGGGCCGGGTCGTTGACGAGCACCGCTGCGCCCTCGGCCGCGAACGCCCGGGCGTGGGCCCGACCGATGCCCCGCCCGGCGCCGGTCACGATCACGACCTTGCCGTCGAACCGTCCCACCGTCGTCCTCCCCGGAACTGGCGTGCCGATGCAATGCCGGAACCGTACCGGAGCGGTGCCGGGCCGCGACACGTGTCACACTGCAGGCTCACCCACCGAAAGGAGGCCCCGATGGCCACCGTCACGAAGTCGATGCGGTCATGACCGCCCGTCCCGTCCTCGACGTGCTCGAGGAACTCATCCCGTCCGTGGTCGAGCCCGTCGCCGCCGATGTCGACGCCGACGGCACCTTTCCCCGCCACACCGTCACCGCACTGGGCCAGACCGGACTGCTCGGCCTGATCAGTGCTCCCGAGGTCGGCGGGCTGGGCGGCACCCTCGCCGACGCCGCGCTCGTCGTGCGCTCGCTCGCCCGGGTGTGCGGGAGCAGCGCCATGGTGGTGTGCATGCACTACAGCGCAGTCGCCATCATCGAGGCGGAGGGTCCCGACGACGTCCGCCGGGCCATCGCCGCCGGCGAGCACCTCAGCACCCTCGCCTTCTCCGAGACCGGATCGCGGAGTCAGTTCTGGGCACCCCTCGGCACCGCCACCCCCGACGGTGGCGACGTCGTCCTCGACGCGTCGAAGAGCTGGGTCACGTCCGCCGGCGAGGCCGACTCCTACGTCTGGACCAGCCGGCCGGCCACCGCCCCCGACGGTGCCACGCTGTGGTTGGTCCCGGCCGACGCACCGGGCCTCGACGTCGTCGGCGCCTTCGACGGTCTCGGCCTGCGCGGTAACGCCTCGAGCCCGGTGCGGGCCACCGGGGTCCGCATCCCCGTCGGGGCACGGCTGGGCGCCGACGGCGCCGGGCTCGACCTGGCGCTGGGCGTGGTCCTGCCCGTGTTCCAGATCCTCAACGCGTCGTGCAGCCTCGGGCTGATGGACGCCGGGATCGGCAAGGCGGTCGCCCACGCCTCCGGTGCGCGCCTCGAGCACCTCGGTCAGTCGCTCGCCGACCAGCCGGTGGTGCGCCAGCATCTCGCCGAGATGAAGAACCGGGCCGACGCCGCCGACACGCTCGTCGCCGAAGCCGTCGCCGCCCTGCTCGCCGGGCGGGAGGACGCGCCGCTGCGCATGCTCCAGTCGAAGGCGGTGGCGGGCGGGACGGCGCTCGACGTCCTCGACCTCGCCATGCGCGTCGGTGGCGGTGCCGCCTTCCGGAAGGACATCGGCATCGAGCGTCATTTCCGCGACGCCCGTGCATCGGCGGTGATGGCGCCGACGGTCGACGCCCTCCAGGAGTTCATCGGGCGGGCGCTGTGCGGCCTGCCCCTGTTCGGGTGAGGAGGGTGGTGATGCGACCGTTCACGCTCGGCGCGGTGGCCTACGACCCCAAGGTGGTCACCATCTGGGAGGGCTTCGGTGACTGGTTCGCCGACCGGGGCTTCGACTTCGACTACGTGCTCTACTCGGGCTACGAGGCGCAGGCCGAGGCGCACCTCGCCGGGCACGTCGACGTCACCTGGGACTCACCCCTGGCGTGGGTCCGCACCCGGCGGCTCGCCGCGGCGGTGGGCCGGACGGCCCGGTCGGTCGCGATGCGCGACACCGACCAGGACCTCACGTCGGTGGTCCTGGTGCGGGCCGATGCCGGCCTCGACGACGTCGGCGCGCTCGCGGGCCGGACGGTCGCGGTCGGGGCGGTCGACTCGCCCCAGGCCACGCTCTTGCCGCTCGCACACCTGGCGGCGGCCGGGCTCGACCCCGGGTCCGACGTCACGGTCCTGCGCCACGACGTCATGGTCACCAAGCACGGTGACCACATCGGCGGTGAGCGTGACGCGGTCGTCGCGCTGGTCGAGGGTCGGGCAGATGCCGCGTGCGTCATCGACGGCAACCAGCTGCTCTTCGCCCGTGAGGGCACCGTCGACGCCGACACGTTGCGGATCCTGACCTGCACGGCGCCCTACGACCACTGCACGATGACGGTGCTCGACGGTGTGGACCCGGCCCTGGTCGACCGGTTCACCGACCTGCTGCTCGGGATGTCGTTCGACGATCCCGAGGTCCGGCCGCTCCTCGAGCTCGAGGGGCTGCGGGAGTGGCGGCCGGGCCGCACGTCCGGGTACGACCAGCTCGAGGCGGCAGTCGACCGACTCGGGTTCTACGGGACCGACGGGCAGATCCTCACGGCGGGCTATCCGCGGTGAGCACCGCGGTCGTCGACCTGGGTGCGCTCGGGCTCGACGGAGGCGCGCACGTGCTTGTCGCGCTGGCCCTGTCCGACCGGGCGGCGGGGGAGCGGATCGCCGTGCGGGGGGACCACCCTGCGCTGTCCGCGCACCTCGCCGCCTGGTGCCGTCAGCAGGGGCACACCTGGCGGTCGGTCGAGGTCGGTGACCCGCCGGGCGTCGTCGGCTGGGTCGAGCGCGGGGCGACCGCCGGGGCCCGCTGGCGAGGCGCCGCCCGGGCGGAGGGCGACGGCGAGCCCGACGGGATCGCCGCGACGGCGGTCCCCGACTGGGGGTTGGCTGCACGCGGTGCCGCGGTCGAGCCCGGTGGGCCCTCCCCCCGGTTCCGGCTCGCGCACCGGGACGACGTCTGGACCGACCGGGCGGCCGCCCTCTACGCGCAGGCGGCCGCAGGCCAGTGGGACCCGGCGACCGCAGTCGACTGGTCGGTGCCGGTCGACAACCCGCCCGAGGTGGAGGCGGCAGTGGTGCAGGTGATGACGTTCCTGATCGAGAACGAGGAGGCCGCCTTGGTGGTGCCGGCCCGCTTCCTCGGCCAGGTCCACCCCCACTTCCGCGAGATCCAACAGGTCCTGGCCGTGACGGTGGCCGACGAGGCCCGCCACGTCGAGGTCTTCACCCGACGGGCCCGGCTCGCGGGGCGCCCGCTCGCGCTGTCCACCTCGGGGGGCCGCGCCTCGCTGCAGACCCTGCTCGACGAGCCCGACTACGCCACGGCGGCGTTCCTGCTCTCGGTGATGGGCGAGGGCACGTTCGTGTCGTTGCTCACCTTCCTCGAGCACCACGCCCCCGATCCGCTCACCCGCCAGATCGCGGCGCGCACCCGCGCCGACGAGGCCCGCCACGTCGCGTTCGCGCTGGCGCACCTCGAGCGCCACACCACCCTCGATCCCGACCTGCGCCCGCGTCTGGCCCGGGCCGTGGAGGCCCGTCACCGGGCGTTGCAGCACACCTCGGGTCTCAACGAGGACGTCTTCGACGCCCTGGTGCTCCTCGCCGCCGGGTCCGCCACCCCGGACGCCGTCCGGTTGGGTTGGGACTGCGTCCAGGACCTCCAGCGCGACATGGCCGACGGGCGTCGGGGTCGGCTCGCCCGGCTCGGGTTCACCGCCGGTGAGGCCGAGACCATCGCCGATCTGCACACCCGCAACTTCATGTAGGTGTCGGGCACGCCCGACGCCGGACGCCCGGGCGTGGGCCCGACCGATGCCCCGCCCGGCGCCGGTCACGGTCACGACCCTGCCGTCGAACCGTCCCACCGTCGTCCTCCCCGGAACTGGCGTCCTGTGGGACACTGGGCGTCCCGGCCCTTGCGGAGGATCCGTGCCGATCACGACGTCGATCACGCTGCCTGCCGTCCACCCGTTCTCGGGGCAGGACGTCACCACGCTGCTGGCGTCCCGGGCCGCGAGCCGCGGTGACCACGACTTCGTGATCTGGGAGCCGCCCGGTGGGGAGGCGGGGCGCTGGACCTACGCCGAGTTCAACGCGGCGGTCGACCGCGTGGCGGCGGGCCTGGTGGCGTGCGGCGTCCGGCGCGGCGACGGCGTGATGATCCTGCTCGAGAACTGCCCGGCGTTCCTGCTGAGCTGGTTCGCCGTGGCCCGCCTGGGTGCCGTCGCGGTCGACGTCAACACCCGGTACTCCGCCGCCGAGCTGGCGGCGCAGGAGGACGCCGCGGGCTGAGCCCGCGCACCCGGGGGAGGGGACGACCATGGCGTTGACCGACGAGGAGCTTTCGCTCGTGCTGGGGCGCGGGTACGTCGGCGGGGGTGGCTTCCCGCTGCCGGTGCCCAACGGGTGGTTCGGGGTGAGCCCGAGCGACGCGGTCGCGCCGGGGCAGGTGCGCAACGTCCACTACTTCGGGCGTGACCTCGTCGTGTTCCGGGGCGAGGACGGCACGCCCGGCGTGCTCGACGCCTACTGCCCGCACCTCGGCGCGCACCTCGGGGTCGGGTCGGGCGCACCGGAGTCGGTGGAGCCGGGCCCGGGCACGGTCCACCGCAACTGCATCCAGTGCCCCTTCCACGGGTGGCGCTTCGACGTCGACGGTCGCTGCGTCGAGATTCCGTACAGCACCGCCAACATCCCGGCCCGGGCGCAGGTGCGCGCCTACCCGGCACGCGACCTCAACGGCATGGTGTTCGCCTGGCACCACCTCCTCGGCGAGCCGCCGGCGTGGGACCTCCCGGAGATCCCCGAGTTCTCCGACCCCGACTGGACCGGGCCCGTCTACACCGACCGGTACATCGGCGCGAGCGTCCAGGACATCACCGAGAACGACCAGGACACCGTCCACTTCCGCTACGTGCACGGCCTCGACGAGATCCCCGAGCAGCAGACGACGTTCGAGGGGCGGGTGCGCACCACGGCGGGCACCAACGGCGAGGGACTCCCGATGGACCGGGAGACCCACCAGCTCGGCATGGGGATCCTGCGCATCCCCGGCGTGCTGACGTTCATGTACGCGTCGTCGCCGGTCGACGAGTCCCACACGCACCAGCAGTGGCTGTTCGCCTGGCCCAAGGCGCTCGGCGACGACGCCGGCCGGGCGATGATGGACCGCTTCGCCAAGAGCGGGATCTACCAGGACATCCCGATCTGGAACGCCAAGCGCTTCGTCGACAAGCCCCTGCTCGTCCAGGGCGACGGCCCGATCGTGGCGTTCCGCAAGTGGGCGGCGCAGTTCTACTCCGACCCGGGGGAGGTTCCGGGGGGCGTCGATCCGTCGTGACCGCGATCAGGCGGTGAGCCCCCACGGGGCACTCGGCGTGAACGTGGCGGGCAGGCTGCGGTAGCCCCCCGACATCGACCAGTCGGGGTACTCGACGATCGCATCGGGGTCGATCGCGAAGTCGGGCATCCGCTCGAGCAGCGCCGTGATCATCTCCACGAACTCGATCCGGGCGAGGTGCGAGCCGGGGCAGCGGTGGATGCCGACCCCGAACGACAGGTGTCGGTTGGGGTTGCGGTCGATGACGAATTCGCGGGCGTCGGGGAACGCCGCCTCGTCGCGGCCCGCCGCGACCTCGCTCACGCACACCCGCTCGCCCCGTTTCATCTCCACGCCGGCGAACTCGGTGTCGACGGCCACGGTGCGGGCGTGGGTGCGCGCGGGCGGGTAGTAGCGCAGGAACTCCTCGGTGGCGGTGGTCAGCAGCGACGGGTCGTCGAGGAGCCGCTGCCGGTCGGCCGGATGGGTCGCGAGGTGGGCGATCGCGGCCCCGGTGAGCGACGTGGTGGTGTCGACGCCACCGGTGAGCGTGATGAAGGCGAGGGAATGGGCGATCTCGTCGGGGACGCGCTCGCCGTCGATCTCGTGGTGGGCGATCACGGTGAGGATGTCGTCGCGGGGGTTCGCCCGCCGGTCGGCGATCTCCTCGACGATCCGGTCGAGCACGTGTCCGTACGCCTCGGAGGCCTTCCGGCGCTCGGGCGAGCCGTTGGGGTAGGCGGGCACGCCGTGGAAGGCGGCCCGGAACCAGTCCCACTCCTCGGGCGGGAAGCCCATCCACTCCATCACCACCGCCGAGGGCACCGGCACCGCGAGGTCGTCGACCAGGTCGGCGTGGCCCTGCTCGCACACCCGGTCGAGGTGGTGGTGGGCCCAGGAGCGCGCCCGGGGGCGCAGGCGCTCCGACGCCTGCGGGGAGAGGATGACCGCCAGCGCCCGCCGCAGCTCGTACCAGCGCGGTGGGTCGGCCTCCTCGGGGAGCATGAGCGGGACCTTGCCCGTGGAGAACGAGATCGCGCAGCGGTCGGGGTCGAAGCGCTCCGACGAGAACCGCTCCCAGTCGCGCAACACGGCCGAGATCGCCTCGTAGCTGCTCACGACCCACATGCCGCCGTTGTGCTCCGACCAGACGACCGGGCAGCCTCCGTCGAGGAGCGCCTCCCAGTCGGTGTCGGACTTCGCTCGGCTGGGCGAGTCGAGCAGGTCGAAGTCGACCGTGGGCCGGGCCGCGTCGTGCGTCGTCATCGGGCCAACCCTATCCCGGCACCGGCGACGGGGGATGAGTGTCACACCCCGCTGGGATGATGGCTTCATGTTCGAGTGGTCGGAAGTGGTCGACAGGCTCCGGTGCTGGGAGACCCCGGCGTTGGCGACGCGGCGTGATGCGCTGTTGGTCGAGCAGCGGCGGATCGAGACGGAGATCCTGGCGGTCACGCTCGTGCTCGACGAACGCGGTCGGATCGACGACTCGTTGGCCGCGCGTGACGGGGTGGACCTGCGGGACCTGCGCGCCACGGTCGAGACGGCCCGAGCGTTCGACGCCCTGCCCGAGGTGGCCTCCGCAACCGGTGAGGGGCTCTTGAGTGTGGAGCAGGCCAAGGCGGCGGTGAAGGTCGCCGACGCCGGATCGGACCGTGAGTGGGCCGAGCGCGCCCAGCACATGTCGCCCGCCGACCTGAATCGCGAAGCCCGCCGGGCGCGCCCGCCGAGCGTGGAGGACACCCGGCGGCGGCACGAGGCCCGGCTCCTCCGGACCTGGTGGACCGAAGATCGGGGCATGCTCGAAGGTCGGTTCGCGTTGCCCGACCTCCAGGGGGCGGCGTTCGAGAGTGTGATCCACCAGATCACCGAGCAGATGCGCCCGGCCCGAGGTGAGCCGTGGGAGCGTCCCGAACGGCGCGCCGCCGATGCCCTGACGGCGCTGGTGGACCGCGCGGCCGGGAAGACCGGCACGGCTGCCGACGGTGTGCGGCCCAAGGTGGTGGTCAGCGTGCCCGTCGACGGTCCGGCCGAGGTCGCCGACGGCGTGCTGCTCGGGGTCGAGCAGGTCGAGCAGCTGCGCGCCAATTCGACCGTCGAGGTCGCCGTGGTCGACGAGGCCGGCTCCGTGGTGGGGATCTCCCGGGCGGTGCATCCGCTGAACGCCAAGGTCCGTCGGGCGGTCGTCCGGCGCGACGGGAGGTGTCGCTGGCCGGGCTGCCAGATCCGCTGGGGCCTCGAGGTCCACCACCTCGTGCCGCGCAGCCAGGGCGGCTCCGACCACTTCACCAACCTGGCCGCTGTGTGTGCGATGCATCACCACCGCCTCGTCCCGCACGGCACCCGGGTGCTCACCGGCAACCCGAACCGCCCCGACGGACTCGAACTCCACCGCATCGCCCAGGATCAGGACCATGGCGACCGGGACCATGGCGACCGGGACCATGGCGACCGGGACCATGGCGACCGGGACCATGGGGCCGCCTCGGTCGGCGCCCGGGCCGGGCCGTCGGGCTGAGCCAGGAGCGGTCCGGGAGTGAGCTGGGAGTGAGCTGGGAGTGAGCTGGGAGTGAGCCGGGCCGTGCGCCGCCGGTGGCCGATTGGGGTAGCGTCGGACGTCGGAACGAGAATCTGTCTTGCGTCCTCCGGAGACGGGCTTTCCGCCCGAGCCGGTGGAACCCGCCCCGGGCCAGGCCCGACCCTCCACCGCTGCGCGGAGTCGCTCCCATGGACATCGCCGAGTTCCGGACCGGGTTCCACGCCTGGCTCGACGCCCACTCCGACGAGCTCGCGCCCCGCTTCGCCTTCCCCGGCACGCTCGACGAGCACATGGAGCAGATGCAGCGGGTCAAGGGCCTGCTCTACGAGGCGGGCTGGATCCGCTTCGGCTGGCCCGAGCGGGTGGGCGGCCTCGGCGGTGCCCCGATCCTGCGGACCGAACTCGGCGCTTCCCTCATGGCCCGGGGCATCGTCGACCCGGGGGTCTACTCCCTGATCGAGGTCCTGGTCCCGACCCTCGTCGACTTCGCCCCCACCGAGCTCGCCGCCGCGGTGGTGCCGCTCCTCCTCTCCGGGGCCGAGATGTGGTGCCAAGGCTTCTCCGAGCCCGGCTCGGGCAGCGACCTGGCCAGCCTGTCGTGTCGGGCGGTGCCCCAGGGGGGCGACCCCGAGACCGCCACCCACTGGGTGGTCAACGGTCAGAAGGTCTGGACGAGCCTCGCCCAGTACTCCGACCGCTGCGTCCTCCTCACCCGCACCGGTACGCCCGAGTCGCGCCACAAGGGCATCACCGCCTTCTTCGTCGATCTCGACACCCCGGGCATCACCATCTCGCCGATCGAGATGATCAACGGCGACCTCGAGTTCTGCGAGGTCTTCTACGACGACGTGGTGATCCCGTCGGACCGCATCCTCGGTGGGGTGGGTGGCGGCTGGGCCGTGGCCATGCACCTGCTGCCGTTCGAGCGGTCGTCGTGCTTCTGGCAGCGCATCGCCTACCTCTACGTCCGGATGAACTGGCTGGCCGAGCGGGTGCCCGCCGACGACGACCGGGCCGCCGAGGCCCTGGGCAACGCCTGGATCGCCCTCCACTCCCTGCGCGCTCGTTCGCGCAAGACCCAGCAGCGCCTCGGTGCGGGCGAGACCATCGGCGCCGAGACGTCGGTCGACAAGGTGCTCGTCGCCCAGGGCGAGTACGCCGTCTACGACGCCGTGCGTCGTCTGCTTCCCGGGGTGGTCGAGCTCGACGACACGCCGGTGGGTGAGGCATGGCGCGCCGAGTTCCTCTACTCGCGCGCCTCCACGATCTACGGCGGGTCCGCCGAGGTGCAGCGCAACATCGTCGCCCGTCGGCTGCTCGACCTCGGGGACGAAGGCTCGTGAGGCGCGAGGCCCGAGGTGGTTCGGGGGTGTCGCCGGTGTGGGCGGCAGTCGTGTCGGCCGGACGAGGTGCGACCTTGGAGGCCCGACCATGATGGACGTCGCGGAACGCGCGCTCCTCGACGAGGCCGTGCGCGGCGCGATCGCCGCCGCGCAGGCCGCGGGCGTGGGCGTTGGCCTGGGCGTCGGCCTGGGCGTCGGCGACGTCGACGGCGAAGACGTCCTCCTCGACGACGTGCTCGCCGGGATCGGCTGGCTCGAGATGCTCGAGGCCGAACCTCGCGATGCGATCGGCGTGGTGTTCGGCGCGCTCGGGGCCACCAACGGGGTCGCGACCGTCCTCGACGACGTCGTGGTCGCCGGGCTGGGGCTGACCCCGCGCCCCGACCTCGCGGTCGTGCTGCCCCGGTGGGGCCACGTCGGCACGGCCGGCGTGGCGGCGGGTTCCGGACCGGGCACCGCGGTCGAGGCCACCGGACTGGCCACCTCGCGAATCGCCGCCGCCGCCGAGGTGCTGGTCGTCGTGACGGGCGGCGACGGCCCGGCCCTGGCCACGCTCCCGGGCGCCGCGGTCGACGCCACCCGGGTCCACGGACTCGACCCGTGGTTCGGCTGGCAGCGCGTCCAGGTCGCCGCCCCGGCTGACCTCACTCCGCTCGACCCGGTCGTGGCGGCCGCCGCGGTGGCCGCCGGGCAGCGGGCGATCGCCCATCAGATCGAAGGCGCGTGCCGTACGGCCCTCGACCAGGCTCGCGACCACGCCCTGGCGCGCGAGCAGTTCGGCGGCCCGGTCGCTCGCTTCCAGGCGCTGCGCCACCGCCTCGCCGAGGCCTTCGTCGCCGCCGAGGCGATCGAGTCGGCCCTCCTCGCCGCCTGGGACGACGGGGGAGACCTCACCGCCGCGCTGGCCAAGGCGATCGCCGCCCGCTCGGCCCGGGTGGTGGCCACGCAGGCTCAGCAGGTGCTCGCGGGCATCGGCTTCACCACCGACCACCCGTTCCACCGGACGCTCAAGCGCATGATGGTGCTCGAAGGGGTGCTCGGCTCGGCCGACGAGCTGGCCCTCGACCTCGGCCGCCGGGCGATCGCGATGCGTCGCGTCCCGACGCTGGTGGAGCTCTGACCCCGTGAGTGGAACCACCGTGCGTCACGACCACTGGATCGGGGGAAGGAGCGTTCCCCCGGCGAGCGGTGCCTACCTGCCCACGCTCGTGCCCGCGACTCGTGAGGCCGGCGACGAGATCGCCGCCGGGAGCGCCGCCGACGTCGACCAGGCGGTGGCCGCGGCCGCGGCGGCCCAGCCGGCCTGGGCGGCGGCACCGGCCTCCGAGCGTGCCCGCGTGTTGCGCCGGGTCGCCGACGCGCTCGAGTCCGACCTCGACCTCCTCGCCCGACTCGAGCGCGCTTGCACGGGCAAGACCGACGCACAACTGCGCACCGAGTTCGACACGGCGGTGGCGTACGTGCGGTACTACGCGGGTGTGCTCGGCGCGCACCACGGTCACACCGTCGACCTCGGAGCGGGGAACCACACCTACACCCGGCTCGAACCCTACGGAGTCGTCGGCGTCATCACACCGTGGAACTTCCCGCTGAACCAGGCGTGCCGGGCGGTGGCACCCGCCCTGGCCGTGGGCAACGCGGTGGTGGTCAAGCCTTCGGAGTTCACGTCGGCCTCCACGGTGCACCTGGCGCGGCTCGCCACGGAGGCCGGTCTGCCCGACGGGCTGCTCGACGTCGTCACCGGCCTCGGCCCCGACGTCGGCACCCCGCTGGCGGCACATCCGCTGGTGCGGCGGGTCGCCTTCACCGGATCGGTCGCCACCGGTCGGCACCTGGCTCACGTGGCCGCCGATCGCCTCGTCTCCGTGACCCTCGAGCTGGGCGGCAAGTCGCCCGTCGTGGTGTTCGCCGATGCCGACCTCGATCGGGCGGCCGCCGCTGCGGCGGGCGCGGCGAGCGCGAACGCCGGCCAGGTCTGCTCGGCCACCACTCGGCTGGTGGTGGAGGAGTCCGTCCACGACGAGTTCGTGGCGCGGGTGGTGGCGATCCTCGAGCGTCTGCAGCCGGGCGTCGACTTCGGTCCGATCATCACCGAGGCCCAGTTCGCCAAGGTCCTCGACCACCTCGCCACCGCGCGCGCCGACGGACTCGTGCCGGTCACGGGGGGCGCGGCCTATCCCGACGGCCCCGGGGCGCGCGGCCAGTACGTGGCACCGACCCTCTTCGCGCGTGTGGACCCCTCGCTGCGCATCGCCCGCGACGAGGTGTTCGGGCCGGTCCTGGTCACGCTCCCCTTCACCGGCGAGGCCGACGCCGTCGCGGTGGCCAACGACACCGAGTTCGGCCTGGTCGCTTCGGTCTGGAGCGGCGACGTCGCCCGGGGTCTGCGGGTGGCCGAGCGGATCGACGCCGGTCAGGTGTCGGTCAACGGGGGCGCCCTCACGATCGAGACGCCCTTCGGCGGGTTCAAGCAGAGTGGCTACGGTCGTCAGAAGGGTCTCGAGGCCCTGCACGACTTCGCCCAGGTCAAGACCGTGAGCCTGGGGCTGGGCTGACCCGGTCCGCGCGACCGGAGGAGGAGACGCCACGATGAGCACCGACGACCGCCTGGAGGCGGCCCGGACGATGCGGCGGGCGGTGCTCGGCGACGCCTACGTCGACGCCCAGACCGCCGACCCCGACCCGGTGGGCCAGGAGTTCCAGGACCACATCACCCTGCAGGCCTGGGGCGTCTGGGCCCGCGGTGGGGCGCTAAGCACCCGCGACCGCAGCCTCCTCGTCATGGCCATGACCGCCGCCCTCGGGCGGATGGAGGAGTTCCGGACCCACGCGAGCAGCCAGGCCGGGACCGGCGTCACCGACGCCGAGATCGACGAACTCGTCTTCCAGATCGCCGCCTACTGCGGCGGGCCCGCCGGGTTGTCGGCCCGCCGGGTCGTCAAGGCCATCCGCGCCGATCGGACTGAGGCCACCGGCGCATGAGCGCAGTCCCCGATCGGGCAGTCGGGTTCGTCGGCCTGGGCAACATGGGTGGCGTGCTGGCCGCCAACCTGGTGGCGCGCGGGTTCTCGCTCGTGGCCACCGACCGGCGCGGCCCCGAGGTCGCCCCCGTCGGCGTGACGTTCGTGCCGAGCGTCGCCGACGTGGCCCGCCGGGCCGGGATCATGGTGTGGAGCCTCCCCGACGGGGCCGCCTCGACCGCGGTGGCACGCGAGGTCGCGCTCACCACCGACCGACGGTGCACGCACGTCGTCGACACCTCCACCGTGGGGTTGGAGGTCGCCCGGTCGGTCGAGCGGATTCTCGGTGCCGCGGGCGTCGGGTTCGTCGACGCCGCGGTCTCCGGTGGCCCGGCCGGTGCGCGCGCCCGCACGCTGGCGCTGATGTACGCCGCCGACGACGCCGCGTGCGCCGCGGTCGAGCCGGTGCTGGAAGGCCTCACCGACCGCTGGCTGCGGGTCGGGGACCGGGCCGGTCTGGCCCAGGCGATGAAGCTCGCCAACAACTTCTTGTCGGCGACCGCGCTCGTGGCCACCAGCGAGGCGGTCGCCTTCGGGGTCTCGGTGGGGCTCGACCCGGCCACGATGATCGAGGTGCTCGACGCCTCGAGCGGTCGGAACACCGCCACGAACGACAAGTTCCCCAACCACGTGCTGACCGGCACGTACGCGTCGGGGTTCTCCAACTCCCTGATGGCCAAGGACCTCGCCCTCTACACGAGCGCGGTGGCGGTCGCGGGCGCGCCCGACGAGCTGGGCTCGTCCACCGCGGCGGTCTGGCAGCGCTTCGCCGGCGCCGAGCCCGGCGTCGACTTCACCCGCATCTTCGTGTTCGTGGAAGGTGCCACCCACGAGGAGGACCGATGACCGCGATGACCTTGCGTCCGTTGAGCGACACGGTGGGGGTCGAGGTCGTCGGGGTCGATCGTGACGCGCTCGTGCACGACCCCGACCTGCCCGACCGGTTGCTCGCGGGGCTGGCCGCGCACGGCGTGCTGGTGTTCCGCGGCTTCGGCCACGACGACGACCTCCAGATCGCGTTCAGCCGGAGGCTCGGTGAGGTCGAGACCTTCTCCCACTGCGACCCGCCGGAGATCTTCCGGGTCACCCTCGACCCCGCCCGCAACCCGTCGGCCGACTACCTGCGCGGCACGGTCGACTGGCACATCGACGGCATGACCGAAGACGTTCCGATCATGGCCACGCTCCTGTGCGCCCACGAGGTGGCGGTCGACGGGGGTGAGACCCAGTTCGTCAGCACCTACGTCGCGTACGAGGAGCTGCCTGGCGACGTGCGCGACCGCGTCGACGGGCTGCGGGTGGTCCACACCTTCCTGGCCGCCCAGCGGCTGATCCACCCCGACGCCACGGAGGAGCAGCTCGCGTTCTGGGCCCAGCGCCCGGCCAAGGAGCACCCGCTGGTGTGGCGTCACCGTGACGGTCGTCGGTCCCTGGTGCTCAGCGCCACCGCCGACCACGTGGTCGGGCTCGACCCCGCCGACGGCCGGGCCCTGCTGGCCGAGTTGCTCGAGCGGGCCACGAGCCCGGGCCGGGTCCTCACCCACGCCTGGGAGGTGGGGGACCTCGTGATGTGGGACAACCGGGGACTGCTGCACCGGGTCCTGCCCTACGCGTGGGGGTCGCCCCGCGACATGCACCGCACGACCATCAAGGGCGACGAGCCCATCGCCTGAGGCGGCGCCCGCCACTCCGCCCGGCTCGGCCGGCGCCCCTGTCGCCGACCCGGGCTGGTGAGAACGGGCTTCTCGCCTGGTGAGACCTGTGTTATCGTCCCCGGGTCGAACCCACGGGAGGACCCGATGCCGTACTTCCCGAAGCCCGCCGAGGGCTCCTGGACCGAGCACTACCCGCACCTGCGGACCACGCCGACGACCTACGCCGACTCCGTCTCGCCCGACTGGTACGAAGCCGAGCGCGACGCCGTCTTCCGGCGCACCTGGCTCAACGTCGGTCGGGTCGAGCAGCTGGCGCGGGTGGGCTCCTACTTCACCAAGGAGCTCGACGCCGTGGGCACCTCGGTGATCGTCGTGCGCTCGGGCGAGCACGAGTACCGGGCCTTCCACAACATCTGTCGCCACCGCGGCAACAAGCTCGTCTGGAGCGACTTCCCGGCCGAGGAGACCAGCGGGTTCTGCCGGCAGTTCCAGTGCAAGTACCACGCCTGGCGCTACGACCTCGACGGCTCGCTCGCCTTCATCCAGCAGGAGGAGGAGTTCTTCGACGTCGACAAGGCCGACTACCCGCTGGCGTCGGTCCACCTCGAGGTGTGGGAGGGCTGGATCTTCATCAACTTCGACCCGGCCACGCCCCAGCCGCTCTCGGAGTACCTGGGCCTCTTCGGCCAGGGCCTGGAGGGCTTCCCGTTCGACAAGATGACCCAGGTGCACAAGTACCGCGCCGAGATCGGCGCGAACTGGAAGCTGTTCATCGACGCGTTCGTCGAGTTCTACCACGCACCCGTCCTGCACGTGAAGCAGGCCACCGCCGAAGAGTCGGCGAAGCTCAACCGCCAGGGCTACGAGGCGCTGCACTACGAGATCGACGGACCGCACGCCGTCGTGTCGTCGTGGGGCGGCATGGCCCCGCCCAAGGATCCGAGCATCGTCAAGCCGATCGAGCGCATCCTGCGCAGCGGACTGTTCGGGATGTGGGACTACGCCGACGTCGGCTGCGACATCCAGGACTTCGACGCCGTGAACCGCTCCGGCATGAAGCAGTGGGGCCTCGACTCCTTCCTGTTCTTCCCGAACTTCATGATCCTCACGTGGAAGCCCAACTGGCTGATCACGTACCACTACTGGCCGACCAGCTACAACACCCACATCTTCGAGGGCGCCTGCTACTTCGTGCCGCCGGAGAACGCGCTGGTCCGGCTGCGCCAGGAGCTGGCCGTCGCGTCGTTCAAGGAGTACGGCCTCCAGGACGGCAACACGCTCGAGGCCACCCAGCGGATGATCGAGTCGTACACCCCGGTCAAGGAGTTCCCGCTCAACGACCAGGAGATCTTGATCCGCCACCTGCACCAGACCGTCCAGCGCTACGTCGAGGACTTCGCCGCGGCCAACCCGCCGGCGAAGGTCTGACGGCGATCCGGAACGATCGAGCAACGATTCAGAGAGGTCGACACGATGACGGTCGAGACGAAGATCGAGTTCCCCGACGGCTTCGCCGCCCTCGAGCCGTTCGGCGACTGGGCGATCCAGGGCGAGAAGGCCCGGTTCGCCAAGCGGATCGGGTGCACCATGGAGGAGCTCCAGACGTTCTACGACGTCGCGATGGGGCTCCTGCCGGCCGCGTGCGAGTACCTCGAGCAGTACAAGGTCGAGGACCTGTCGCCCGAAGGCGTCAACCTGCTGTGGGTCTGCTGCTCGCTCGTGACCGTGTCGTTCGCGGTCGAGTGCTGGCGCCAGCCCCGCGTCCCCGACGCCGGTGCCTCGGCGATCGACGCGGTGCGCGAGCCCGCCATCTGACCGACGCGCTGCGCGAGCCCGCGATCTGATCGACGCGGTGCGCGAGCCCGCGATCTGACCGACGCGCTGCGCCGGGGTCAGATTCCGGCGGTGGCGTTCTTGAACACCTGCCCGCCCTTCATCACGAAGGCCACTTGCTGGGTGGTCGTGATGTCGGCGAGCGGGTCGCCGGGTACGGCGACGAGATCGGCCAGGAGGCCTGGCTCGATCCGGGCCCGGTCGTCGGCGCCGATCAACTCCGCCGCCACGGTGGTGGCGGCCCGGATGGCCTGGAGCGGGGTCATGCCGCGGGTCACCAGTGCCGCGAGCTCCTTCGCGTTCTGGCCGTGGGGGATGGCCGGCGCGTCGGTGCCGCACGCCACCTTCACCCCCAGTTCGATCGCCCGTCCGATCGTGGCCCGGGACCGTGGGAACACCTCCGCGGCCTTGGCCTGCAGCGCCGGAGGGGCGTGCGACACGTCCATGGCGTCGGTCAGATAGGTGGTGGCCACGAGGAAGGTGCCCTGGGCGAGCATCGCCTGGAGGGTGTCCTCGGTGGCCAGCGAACCGTGCTCGATGCAGTCGATGCCGGCTCGGAGGCAGGCCCGGATGCCGTCGTCGCCGTGGGCGTGCGCGGCGACCTTGAGGCCGGCCCGGTGGGCCTCGTCGGCGATGGCGGCGAGCTCGCCGTCGGAGTACTGCTGCGCGCCGGCCGGACCCGTGTGCGACATCACGCCACCACTGGCGCACACCTTGATGACCTGGGCGCCGTACTTGATCTGGTAGCGCACCGCCTTGCGCACTTCGGCCTCGCCGTTGGCGATGCCCTCCTCCACGGTGAGGGGCAGCACGTGGGGCGCGAACGCCGCGAACATGGTGGGGTCGAGGTGCCCGCCGGTGGGGCAGATGGCGTGGCCCGCCGGCACGATGCGCGGCGCCTCGATCCAGCCGAGGTCGGAGGCCTTGGCCAGCGCGGCGTCGAGCAGGATGCCACCGGTCTGGACGAAGAGGCCGAGGTTGCGCACGGTGGTGAAGCCGGCCCGCAGGGTGCGTCGGGCGTTGGTGACTGCGCGCAGGGTGCGGACGGCCGGGTCCTCCTGCACGGGGATGAGCGGGCTCGAGTGGTCCTGGCCACCGAGGACGAGGTTGACCTCCATGTCCATGAGGCCCGGCAGCAGGGTGAGGTCACCGAGGTCGATGACGACGGCGTCGTCGGGTACCTCGCGCGGTTGCACCGCCACGATGCGCCCGCCCTCGACCAGGACGTCGCCGGGGGTGAGGTATTCGCCGGCGACGACGTCGAGCAGTCGGGCGCTGCGGAGCAGCACGGGGGGCGCCGGCGTGCGGGGTCGGGCCACGGGATGCTCCTCGGATCAGTGCCCGGCCGACGGCCGGGGTCGGATCAGGTGGTGACGGTGCCGGCCAGGCTGCCGTCGGCGCGCCAGCCCTCGAGCACCGCGGCCCAGTCCTGGACCGCGCCCACGAAGATCACGCCGCGAGCGGCGGCCTCGTCGGGTTCGGTCTGCTCGTTGTTGTAGTACGACGGCGTGCACACGGCCGAGTAGTCGCCGAAGCGACCGAGCCGACCGTAGAGCGTCATCAGCCACTCCTCCTCCGCCTCGGTGGAGGCCTCGATGGAGTTGATGCCGCGCTCGTCGCAGGTCTGGACCAGCCAGGCGATGTGGCGGGCCGACTCGCGCAGGAAGTGCACGTAGTTGGTCCCGAACGAGCCCTGGATCGTGCTCATCATGAACCAGTTCGGGAAGTCCCCCGCGAACACCCCGTGGAGGGTGCGCGGCCCGGCCGCCCACTTCTCGCTGAGCCGCACGCCCCCGCGACCCTTGGCGTCGAAGCCGATCTGGCGGTGGTAGTCGGCGACGGCGTTCTCGTACCCGGACGCGATGATCAGCAGGTCGACGGGGTATTCGACCCCGTTGGCCACCACGCCGTTCGCGGTGATCCTTTCGACGCCTTGGCCATCGGTGTCGACCAGGTGGACGTTGTCGCGGTTGAACGCCTGCAGGTACTCGTCGTGGAAGCAGACCCGCTTGCACGACTTGCCGTACCACGGCTTGAGCTTCTCCGCGATCTCCGGGTCCTGCACGACCGCGTCGACGCGGTCACGCATCGACTGCATCGTCTCGAAGTCGGAGAGCTCGAGCGCCGCGATCTCCTCCGGGGTGCCGTCGGCCGCGGTGTTCTCCCACATGACCTCGGTCCAGCCGTCCTGGACCAGGTTGACCTCGGGCTTCTTGCCGGTCACGGCGGCGGTGAAGTTGACGATGCGCTCCCAGTGCCATCCGGGCTTCTGGCTCTTGAACCAGGCCTCGTCGGTGGGGGCGTTGTTGCGGACGCCGACCGGAGACGGCGTGCGTTGGAAGACGAAGAGCTCCTGGGCCGCTTCGGCGAGGCGCGGCACGGCCTGGATCGAAGTGGCGCCGGTGCCGATGATGCCGACGCGCTTGTCCTTCAGGTTGGTCATCGGCTCGGTGCAGGACCCACCGGTGTAGCCGTAGTCCCAGCGGCCGGCGTGGAAGGTGCGACCCTGGAAGTCGGTGATGCCCTCGATGCCGGGGAGCTTGGCCTTGTGGAGGATGCCGCCAGCGGTGATGAGGAACTTGGTGGTGAGCGCGTCACCCCGGCTGGTGGTGATCCGCCAGCGGTCGGCGGCCTCGTCCCAGACGGCGTCGGTGATGTTGGTCTGGAACAGCGCACGGTCGTAGAGGTTCCACCGCCGACCGATGCGCTGGCAGTACTCGAAGATCTCCTGGGCCGACGAGTAGCGCATCGTCGGCATGAACCCGGTCTCCTCGAGGAGGGGGAGGTACGTGTACGACTCGACGTCGCACATGCACCCCGGGTAGCGGTTCCAGTACCAGGTGCCGCCGAAGTCGGCCGCCTTCTCGACGATGCGGAAGTCGGTGACGCCCCGCTCGGTGAGCTCCACCGCGGCGAGCATGCCGCCGAAGCCGCCACCCATGATCACGACCTCGACCTCTTCGGTCACGGAGTCCCGGGTGAAGTTCGGGTCGGCGAACGGGTCCCGGTCGAAGTCGGCGAACTGACCGGTCAGCTCTTGGAACTGGGTCTTGCCGTCGGTCCGGAGGCGCTTGTCGCGCTCCTCCGCGTACTTCGCCCGCAGCGCTTCGACGTCGAGTGTCTTGCCAGCCATGGTGTTCCCCCTCGGACGGACGGCCGGACGGCCGATGGGCATTATGCCGCGGATGGCCCGGCCGACCCAGTTCGGGTGGCGGCCTCGATCCCGAACACCCGCAGGGCGTTCTCCCGGAGGAACTTGGGCCACACGTGGTCGCGGAAGGGCACCTGGGGCAGGTCGGCGAACTGGCGCTCCAGGGTGAGCCCGGCTGGGAAGTAACCGCAGTACATCACCTTGTCGGCCCCCCGGGTGTTGGCGTAGTCCACGACCGCCTTCGGGTAGTGCTTGGGGGCGAAGGCGCTGGTCATGAAGTGGAGGCCCGGCCACTTGAGCATGAGCTTCACGGCCAGGTCGGCCCAGGGCTCGGTGCCGTGCATGGTCACCAGGGTGAGCTCGGGGAAGTCGTAGCAGACCCGGTCGAGGCGCATGACCTGCTGGGGGGCACTGGGCATCCGGGGGCCGACGATCCCGGCGTTGACGCACATCGGGAGGCCGAGCTCCACGCAGCGCATGTAGATGGGGTACATGAGGGGGTCGTCGATGTTGACCTGGGGCACCTGGCCGCACGGGAAGCACATCACCGAGACGATCCCGTGCTCCTCGTGCGCCCGGCTGATCCGGCGTACGGCCTCCATGCCCTCGTTGGGGTTCACCGAGAGCTGCAGCACGAAGCGGTCGGGGTGGCGGCGCCGGGCCTCGAGACTGCGGGGAGAGAGCCCGGACATGGCCACGGCGATGCCGAACCGGTCCATCTGCTCGAGGACCCAGGCCACGACGTCGGTGCCGGGCTCGACGAGGTCGGGCACCCCCTTGAACAGGTACTCGGCCGGGAACTCGAAGTCGCGGGCGCTCTGGTCGTCCTTGAGGAGGGGACGGAAGAAGTCGTAGGTGGCGCGCTTCTCCTCGACGCTGGTGAACGGGAAGCCGAGCTGGAGGTCGATGATCCCGAGGTCGGTGGGCATGCCCATGGTCGGGCCTCAGGCTCCCGGGGAACCGGGTGAGCCGGGTGAGCCGGGGACGACCGTGGTGTCCTCGGTCCAGTCCACCTGGAGGTCGCGGGTGACGAAGCGCCAGCCGCTGGGGTCGCGGCGGTAGGTGTCGAGGTAGCGGATCGTCATGATGGAGTTCTGGTCGCCGGTGATGTGATGGGCGACGCAGTAGGTGAGTCCGGTGGCGGTGTCGCCGTCGATCGTGGCGCGGTGGTTGCCGACGAGGTGGAGGGTGCGGTCGTAGCGACTCAGGTTGGTGGTGATGGCGGCGGCGCTCTCGGGGAACGCCAGGCGGGTCGCCGCACGGTCGGGCCAGTGGACGGTGAGGACCGCGCCGTCGGCGAAGCAGGCGCCGAGGGCATCGGGGTCACGGGTGTCGCAGGCGATGGCGTACCCCTCGACGAGGTAGCGCAGGTCGACGCGGTCGGCGGTGAGGTCGGGGTCTCCGGTACCGGCGGCGCCCGGATCGGCGTTGGTGTCCACGGCGCGACCCTAGACCGACCCCGGCGTGGCCGTCCGGGGCGGCGGCGTGTGAGACTGGCGGCATGGCCACTCCGACCGACGGCACTCCCGCCGACCGCAATCCTTACGCCGGGGCTCCTTTCACCGACGACGACGCCGCGATCGCCCGGGCGCTCGAGGACGTCAGCATCCCGTCGCTCCTCTGCTCGCTCGTGCACATGACCGGTGACCCCTCGTGGATCCGTGGCGACGCGCGCCCGGCGCTGCCCACCCCGATGGACGTGCAGAGCGGCATGACCCCCGAGCAGTGCGCCGAGGTGCGTCGCCAGGCCCTGCCGGCTGTGCTGGCCTACCGCGACGGCGGGTGTCGGCCCTGTTCGGTGGCTCCCGAGGTGGCCGACGAGATGATGGCCTTCCTGGCCTGTCGCCCTCTGCCCGAGGCGATGGCCCCCATGTTCCGCCACGAGCTCGACCTCGCCGGGGTCGACCCGGGGGCGGTGCGCTGGGGCGATGAGATCCCGGCCTCGGTGAGGGCCGAGTCGCCGGTCGTCGTGATCGGGTGCGGCGAGTCGGGCATCCTGGCCGGGATCCGTCTGGCCGAGGCGGGCCTCCCCTTCACCATCGTCGAGAAGAGCGACGGGCCCGGCGGCACCTGGCACGACAGCCGCTACCCGGGTGCCCGGGTCGACATCTCCAGCCACCATTACTCCTATTCCTTCGTGCCCTCCGACCACTGGTCGGAGTACTTCTGCCGTCAGCCCGAGTTGCAGGCCTACTTCGAGCGTGTCGTCGACCAGTTCGGTCTCCGGCCGCACATCCGGTTCTCCACCGAGGTCATCGCGGCGGCCTGGGACGAGACGGCGGCCCGGTGGCGGGTCACGGTGCGCACGCCCGACGGCGGCACCGACACGCTCGAGGCCCCCTTCGTCATCAGCGCGGTGGGAGCGATCAACCTGCCGCGCTTCCCGGAGATCGAGGGCCTCGAGTCGTTCGCCGGCCCCACCTTCCACTCGTCGCGTTGGCCCGCCGACCTCGACCTCACCGGCACCCGGTTCGCGCTGCTCGGCGCGGGCGCCAGTGGCTTCCAGATCGTGCCGGCCATCGCCGACACCGTCGCCCACCTCGACGTCTACCAGCGCACCGCCCAGTGGGTGCTGGCCAACCCGATCTACCACGCGTCGCTGCCGGAGGGTGACCGGTGGGCCATGGTCCACCTGCCGTTCTACGCCCGCTGGTTCCGCTTCCAGATGATGTACCCGGGGGTGGGCATCGGCACCACGCCCTACCGGCGCGATCCGGCGGTCGACGACGGCTCGGGCCGGGCCATCAACGCCGGCAGCGAGCAGCGTCGCGAGCAGCTCACCACGTACATCCGTGAGCGCCTCGCCGGGCACCCCGACCTCGTCGAGAAGTCGATCCCGCCGTACCCGCCGTCGGGCAAGCGCATCATGCAGGACGACGGCACCTGGTACGAGACGCTCAAGCGGCCCCACGTCGACCTCATCCGCACCCCGATCGAGCACATCGTGCCCGAGGGGGTCGTCACCGCCGACGGCGTGCTCCACGAGGCCGACGTGCTGTGCCTCGCGACCGGGTTCCGCGCCAACGAGTTCCTCGCCCCGATCGAGTTCACGGGACGTGGGGGAGTGTCGATCCGCGAGCAGTGGGGCGACGAGCCGTCGGCGTACCTCGGGATCACCGTCCCGAACTTCCCGAACCTCTTCCTCTGCTACGGACCGGGTACCAACGTGGCCCACGGCGCCAGCCTCTTCTTCCACTCCGAGTGCCAGGTCACCTACGCGATGGACGCCATCCACCGGGTGCTCGCGGGTGGAGCGCACACGATCGAGGTGCGCGCCGAGGTCCACGACGAGTACGTGACCCGCTACCGGGCCGAGATCGACCAGCTGGTGTGGTCGCACCCGTCGATCGAGCACTCGCACTACAAGAACCCGGACGGCAAGATCTTTTCGTTGTCGCCTTGGCCGATGGACACCTACTTCACCTGGACCCGGGCGGCCGACCCGGCCGACTTCGTGATCGCCTGAGCGATGGCGGAGGTCGCGCGTGCCGCGTGGAGCGACCTGTGTGCGCGCCTGGGCGCGCTCGGCGACGACGTGGTGGCGCCACCGTTCCCCGACGACGTCGCCGACCGCGTCGACGCCGTGGCCCACCTCGCCGAGCAGGTCCTGTGCTGGACCGGATGGTCGGTGTTCCACGCCGACCCGCGGCGCCCGTCGTTCCAGCGTCACAACGACCTGATCACCCAGTGGGGTGGTCCCAACGCCGACAACGTGTATCGGCATGCCCGGGTCGACCCGGCGCGCCGGTACCGCATCACCGGGCGCATGCACTCGTGCGAGGAGTTCGTGCTGGCGGTGCGCTGTGGGTTCATGCACCAGGAGCGCTGGGGCACCGTCCACGAGGTGACCGCCACCGAACTGGGCATCGGCGCCGGCGACGACTTCGAGTTGATCGTCGGCGGCGAGCCTCCGGAGGGAGCGGCCGGCGCGTCTCCGGGCACGTCACCCGGCGCTCGGTGGGTGCCGTTGCCCGACGGCGCGGTGATGGTGTCGTTGCGCGAGTACTACTACGAATGGGACGCGGCCGAGCCGGCCACGATGGTGATCGAGTGCCTCGATCCCGACGGCGACGCGCCGGCACCCCGAATGACCGCGCCCGAACTCGCCGACCGTCTCGCCGACGCGGCCGCCGGGGTGGAGCACTCCGTACGCAACTGGAACACCTATCTGCGTGAGCACCGCGCCGAGGGCACCGACAACGTCATGGCGCCCCCGATGAAGGTGGCCAAGGGCCTGGCGTCGGCCCGGTACGCGTTCTGCTTCTGGGACCTCGGGCCCGACGACGCGCTGGTGCTCGACGTCGCCGTGCCGGCGGCCCCGTACTGGAGTGTCCAGTGCTACGAGCTGGGCACGTACGAGCTCGTCGACGTCACCGAGCACCAGTCGTCGCTCAACCACCGTCAGGCCGTGCCCGACGCCGACGGTCGGGTGCGCTTCGTGCTGGCGCACCGGGATCCCGGGGTGGCCAACTGGCTCGACGTCGGGGGCCGGCGGGCGGGGCTGTGCACGCTGCGGTGGTTCTGGGCCGAGGCCGACCCCGACGCCTCGACCCTGGTCGTCCCCCTCGCCGACCTGGCCGGCGCCCTGGCGCCCGGGACGGCACGGGTGGGTGCGGCCGAGCGCGCCGCGACCATGGCGGCGCGGCGGCGCCACCTCGCCTGGCGGTTCCGGACGTGACCTGGCGGCCCGGCCCGCGCGCCGAGTGGGTCGCCGCCGTCAACCGGGGTGACGTCTGGCCGCTGGCCGAGGTCGCCGCCGTGCCCTTCACCCTCGAGCGCCTGGCCGGCGACGCGGCCTCGCGGCTGGGCCGGAGCGGCGCCGACGTCGTGGCGACCCTGGGTGACGACTCGGTCGAGGCGCTCGGGGTGCTGCTGCCGGCGCTGGAGGACGAGGCGAACCTCACCGTGCTCGGTCGTTGGATCACCCACCGGTTCCTCGCCCGCCTGGTGGAGCAGCGCCTGGCGCTGGAGGCGTACACCGCGTCCGATCCGGAGGTGCGCGGCGAGGAGATCGTCGCACCGTGGTTCGTGGTCGGCGCTCCGCGCACCGGCACCACCGTGCTCTTCGGGCTGCTGGCGACCGACGACCGCCTGCGGGCACCCGAGGGCTGGGAGCTCCTCCGGCCGGTGCCGCCGCCCGCGCGGGACCCCGATCCTTCGGCGCGGATCGCCCTCGCGGGCACCGAGCTCCAGACGCCACAGGTGGTGGCCGACGGTCTGGTCGCCATCCACGAGTACTCGGCCCGGATGCCCAAGGAGTGCCTGAGCGCGATGTCGCTGGCCTTTCGCTCGGAGGAGTTCGTCGCCCGCTACGACGTGCCCACGTACACCGAGTGGCTGCACCGTGGCGACCCGCTCCCGGCCTACGAGATGCACCGGCGGGTGCTGCAGGTCCTGCAGCGCGGCGCGCCGACGCGCCGCTGGCTCCTGAAGTCGCCGGTGCACCTCCAGGCGCTGCCGACCCTGCTGCACGTCTACCCCGACGCCCGGCTCTCCACCACCCACCGCGACCCGGTGGCGTTCCTCGCCTCGGTGTCGAGCCTGGTCGCGACGATGCGCTCGGTCCACAGCGACGTCGTCGATCCGGTGGCGATCGGCCGCTACCACGTGGACCTCTACGCCCGCTCGCTCGACCGACTGGTCGACCTCGTCGACGACGGGACCCTCGCTGCGGACCGGTGCACGCACTCGCGTCATCGCGACTTCGTCGACGACGCCCTCGCCGTCGCGAGCGGGATCTACGCGCACTTCGGTTGGGACCTGCCCGCGCCGACCCGCGCCGCCATGGTCGCCTACCTCGACGGGCAGGGCACCGACACCGGCGCGGTGCACCACAGCACCGCCACCGACTTCGGGATCGACCCGGTGGAGGTCGACGACCGGTTCGCGCGGGCGGCCGCACGGTTCCTCTCGGCGCCGGCGGGACCGACGGGAGCGGACCGATCGTGACCACTCCTCGGTTCGAGCCGCGCCCGACGGGATCAGCCTCCGACCTCGCCGCGCGGATGGGTGACGCGCTGCCGGGAGCGGAGTCGTTCACGGCGGAGCAGGCGGCGCTGGTCGACGTGGTGCGTCGGCTGCTCGACGGCGTCGTGGTCACCGACGTCGACGACGCCGAGCGGGTCCGCCTGACCGCCGAACTCGAGCGGATCGTCGACGACCTCGGTGCGCGGACCCGCGACCCGCTGATCCGGTTGGTCCGCCATTCCGACGGACGGTTCGAGAACCTCACCCAAGCCGGGACGGGCCGGGCCAATCCGCGTGCGATCCCGGTGGCGTTCGACGACCTCACGGTGGGTCCCGCCATCACCGCTGGTCCGGGCCCGGAGGTCCGTGGCCATTGCGTGCTCGGGGCCGCCGCCGGTGGACCGCCGGAGCGCGCACACGGTGGTGTGGTAGCCGCGCTGCTCGACGAGTCGCTCGGTGCGGCGCTGGTGGCTGCCGGTCGGCTGGGGATGACCGTGGCGCTCGAGGTCGACTATCTGGCCGGCGTGCCGCTCGGGGTGCCGCTCGAACTGCGTTCACGCTGCACCGGGGTCGAGGGCCGAAAGACCCGTCTGTCGGCCGAGATCGTCGTGGACGGCTCCGTCGTGGCGCGCGGGCGGGCCCTGTTCGTGGCGAGTCGTCCCGACGCCTGAGCCCCCCGAAGGGTCATTTGCCGGTTGGGCGGGTAAGATGGTTGAATCCGGTCCGTGCCGATCCCGGATCCCTCGACCGCCGGCGCGCCGCTGGCCGGCCTCCGGGTCGTGACCACGGCGAACGCCCTGCCCACGGCGGTGGTCGGCCAGCAGCTCGCCGACGCCGGGGCCGAGGTATGGCTGCTCGAGCCGCCCGGAGGCTCTCGTCTGCGGGCGAGCGCGGCGTGGGAACTGTGGAGCCGTGGCCAGCACAGCCTGTGCGTGGACCTCACCGCGGCGGCCGACCGGGCCCGGGCCCGGGACCTCGTGGCGTGCAGCGACGTGTTCGTGGACGGCTGGGCGCCGGGCGCAGCGGCGCGCTTGGGCCTGGCCGCCGACGACCTGTGCGCGGCGGACCCCCGCCTGGTCCACGCCCGGATCAGTGCCTTCGGCGACGACTCCCGGTTCGCGGGCGTGGAGGGTTGGGAGTCGGTGGTGATGGCGGTGCTCGGCGGCCCGGTCGGGTTCTCGAGCCTGACCTCGCGGCCCGGCCCGGCCTTCGTCGCCACGCCGTACGCGTCGGTCGGCGCTGCGCACCTGACGATCCAGGGCATCGTCGGGGCCCTGGTCGAGCGCGAGCGCAGCGGGACGGGCCAGCGGGTGGCGGTGACGCTCGCCGGGGCCCTGGTCGCCTTCGACACCTGGAACTGGCTCCTCCACGTGCTGGCCGAGCGGTACTCGCAGGCCTTCACCGCGGCCTCGGCGATCGACGCCGACCTCCTCGTGCCCAACACGCCGATGTTCTTCCGGCTCCTGGTGGGGTTGTCGGGCGACGGGCAGTGGCTGCAGTTCTCGCAGACCACGGACCGGCTGTGGCACGCGTTCCTGCGGGCGTGCGGGCTCGACCCCACCGACCCGGCGGTCCTGGCGCGCGAGAACGCCGAGGACCCCGCGGTGCGCGTGGCGTTCTGGGAGGCGCTCCTCAGCGCCGTGCGGTCTCGCACCGCCGACGAGTGGAGTGCCGTCTTCGACGCCGACCCCGACGTCTGGGCCGACGTCTACCGCAGCGGTCCGCTCGCCCTCGAGCACGCGCAGCTCGTCGCCGACGGCCTGGTGGGGACGAGCGCATCCGGCGTGCGCGTCCCGGCCGGGCTCGCGCGGTCGCGGGTGTGGACGGTCGATCCGGCCCGTCCGACCCCCGGGCTCGGCGAGGCGGACGTCCCCGGGACCAGGCTCGCCGTGTCGTTCGCGCCCGTGCCCGCCGGATCCGCGCCGGTGGGTTCCGGGCCCGCCACCCCGCGGCCCGCCGACGCTCCGGTGCTCGAGGGGGTCACCGTGGTGGAGATCGGCTCGTTCTTCGCCGCTCCCTTCGGGGCCACGTTGCTGGCGGAGTTCGGCGCCCGGGTGATCAAGGTGGAGTCCGCCGAGGGTGACGCCATCCGCCACCTCATGCCGTTCCCCGACCTGTCGGGCATCAAGGTGCTCCAGGGCAAGGAATCCGTCGTCCTCGACCTGGCGACGCCCGACGGCCACGCCGCGTTGCTCGATCTGGTGCGGGACGCCGACGTCGTGCTGCAGAGCTTCCGGGCCGGCGTCGCCGAGCGGCTCCGGTGTGCTCCTGACCACCTCCTCGCGGTCAAGCCCGACCTCGTCTACGTGAGCTCCCCCGGGTACGGCGACGGTCCACCGTGTGGGCACCGACCCGCCTTCGCCCCGACCATGGGTGCAGCCTCCGGTATGGCGGTGCGCAACGTGGGAGGAGCCGAGCGGGTGCCGAGCGGTCCCGACCTCGACCTCGACACGGTCAAGCGCACCTCGATGCGCCTGGCCACCGGTGCGAGCTCGCCGGCCAACTCCGACGGGATCGCCGCGCTCGGCGTCGCGACCACGATGGCGCTCGGTGTCCTCGGCCGGGTGCGTCACGGCGGCGGTGACGTGCTGCGCACGTCGATGCTCTCGACCGTGGCCCACGCCTTGGCCGACACCACGGTGATCGGGCCGACCGGTGCCCCGACCCCCGCACCCGACGAGTTCTTGTTCGGCCTCGGTCCGTTCCACCGGCTCTACGAGACCGCCGACGGCTGGGTGATGTGTGCGGTCGAGCGCCCCGCCGCGCGCGCGGCCCTGCTGGCGCGGGTCGGGGTGGGTGGTGGGGTGCCTGATCCTGCGGACGCGCTGGCGGCCGGGTTCCTCGGTGCGACCGCCACCGAGTGGCAGGATTGCTTGGTGCCCGACGGGATCACGGTGGTCGCAGTGTCGCCCTACGGCCTCGACCGCACGTTCGCGCTCGGAGGCATCGCCGACGAGCTCGGGCTGCGCACGACCGGGCACCACCCGACGCTCGACGAGTACCCCCGGGCCGCGGCGCACGTGCGGTTCTCGCGCAGCCGGTCGGTACTCGGGGACGCGCCACTCTGTGGGCAGGACACCGAGCGGGTCCTGGCGGAGATCGGGCGCCAGCCCGACGGAGCGCGGCGCGACGGTGACACCGCACCGGACCGAGCACGCGGAGCACTCGGGGTACCTGGAGAACGGGGGAACGGGTGATCGACCTGCGCAACCAGGCCGCCATCGTCGGGATCGGCTACGTGCCGTTCGCCAAGCGCGGCCAGTACGCCGACCGTGGGCACCTGCGGCTCGTGGTCGAGGCGATCACGGCCGCGTGCGCCGACGCCGGCATCTCGCCGAAGGACGTCGACGGGTACAGCTCGTACTACACGCCGATCGACCCCCCGGACCTGTTCGAGGCCTTCGGGGGCGAGCGGCTCCGGTACGCCTCGCAGACCTGGGGTGGCGGGGGAGCGTCGATGTGTGGTGCCTTTTCCAACGCCGCCATGGCCGTGGCCACCGGTCAGGCCGACTACGTGGTCGTGCACAAGGTCATGACGATGGAACCGGGCGCGCGCTACGGCCAGGCGTTCGGTCAGATGGGCCAGGGGGTACCGGCCGTCGGCGGCCCGATGCAGTTCAGCGTGCCCTACGGCCTCCAGTCGCCGGGCCAGATGTTCGCCCTCGCCGCTCGGCGCCACATGCACCTCTACGGCACGACCACGGAGCAGTTCGCCCACGTCACGATGCACGCACGCGCGATGGCCGCCAACAACCCCGAGGCGCGGTTCCGCACGCCGATCACGGTGGAGGACCACCACGAGAGCCAAATGATCGCCGACCCGCTCCGGCTCTTCGACTTCTGCATGGAGACCGACTACGGATGCGCGGTCGTCATCACTTCCGCCGAGCGCGCGCAGGACTGCCCGAACGCTCCCGCCTACATCGCGGCGGCCGGGTCGGGTGCGCCCTACCGGTTCGGGAACGCTCTCATGAGCTTCTACAACCAGCCCGACGAGGACTTCGCGTCGAGCGGGCAGCGGGCGATCGCCGCCGAGCTCTACCGGCTCTCGGGTCTCTCGCTCGCCGACCTCGACGTCGCGATGGTCTACGACCACTTCACCGCCATGGTGATCATGAGCCTGGAGGACTTCGGGTTCTGCGCCAAGGGGGAGGGTGGCCCGTACGTGCAGGACGGCAACCTCGGACTCGACGGTCCGTTGCCGGTCAACCCCCACGGGGGAAACCTCGCCGAGGCCTACACGCACGGCATGAGTCACGTGAACGAAGCCGTGCGCCAGATCCGCGGGACCGCGATCAACCAGGTGCCGGGCGCGACGAACGTGCTCGTGGTGGGTGGCGCCGGGCCGTCGCCGTCGAGCGGCATGATCTTGACGGGGGCACGATGAGCGGGTGGGCACGATGAGCGAGCAGATGCCGGGGCTCCCGGGCCCGAGGCCCGACCCGGCCACCGTCGGGTACTGGGAAGCGGCTGGTCGCGGCGAGCTCGTGGTCCAGCGGTGCTCGGCGTGTGGCACCGATCGCCATCCCCCGACACAGGTCTGTTACGTGTGCAACTCCCTCGACTGGACCTGGGAGCCACACTCCGGGCGGGGCCGGGTGTTCAGTTACACCTGGGTCGACCGTCCGATCCTGCCCGCCCTGGCACCGCTCGGCGCCTACAACACCACGGTCGTCGAGCTCGAAGGCACCACCGGTGTGGTCCGGATCCTGAGCCGGGTGACCGACGCCGAGCGCGACGACCTCGCGATCGGGATGCCGGTCGAGGTGCACTTCGACCCGGTGGGCGACGGCGTGGCGCTGCCGGTGTTCCGGACCCGCGCGGAGGGAGACCGATGACCGACGTCCTCGTTTCGGCCGATTCGCACGTGACCGAGCCGATCGAGCTCTACGAGGAGCGGGTCGACGCGCGCTTCCGCGACCGGGTGCCCCGGATCGTGGAGCGCGACGGCTGGCGCACGCTGGTGTCCGAGGGTGTCGCTCCGCGCAAGCTCATGACGGTGAGCGAGCTCGACCTGGCGGTCGTGGGCGGCGCCGATCCGGAGCAGCGGCGGCGCGAGCAGGCCCAGGACGGCGTGGCGGCCGAGGTGGTCTACCCGAACTGGGCCCTGACCGTGACGTTCGTGGGCGACCCCGCGCTGCAGTTCGCGGTCGCGGGCGCCTACAACGACTGGGCGCACGACCACCTCATGACCGAGCACCGCAGCCTGCCGGTGGCGATGATCCCGATGGCCGACGTCGACGCGGCGGTCGTCGAGGCGCGCCGCTGCGCGGACCTGGGGTTCCGAGCGCTGTCGTTGCCGGCGCGTGTGGACGAGGCCGAGTACAACGATCCCGTGTACGACCCGTTCTGGGCCTGTGCCACCGAGTTGGGGCTGCCCCTGACGTTCCATTCAGGGACCGGTCACGACCCCCGGATGGTGCGCGGCCCGGGCGCCAACGTCCTCAACTACGTGCTCGCCGCGCAGATGGACGGGCCCCGGGTGCTGCTCTTCCTGGCGGCCGGCGGCGTGCTGGACCGGTTCCCCGACCTGCGGGTGGTCGTGGTGGAGACCGGGGCCTCGTGGCTGGGCTGGGTGATGACCCAGGCCGACGAGGTGGCCGTCGACCACGCCCGGTTCTCGAAGCTGACGCTCTCCGACCGGCCCAGTGCGTTCATCCGGCGGCAGTGCTCGGCAACCTTCATGGTCGATCCGGTGGCGGTGCGCAACCGTGACGTGACCGGCACCGACGTGCTCATGT
Source organism: Actinomycetes bacterium (assembly GCA_037142235.1). GTDB lineage: Bacteria > Actinomycetota > Acidimicrobiia > IMCC26256 > PALSA-555 > CAIUKV01. Next base: position 5,506 of record JBAXBB010000002.1, on the reverse strand, counting down.
GGGGCAACGACTACCCGCACCCGGAAGGCACCTGGCCGAACTCCGCACCGGCGGTGGCCGAGCAGTTCGCCGGCGTGGCCGAGCCCGACCGGGCGGCGATCCTGGGGGGCAACGCGGCCCGCCTCTTCGGCTTCGACCCCTCCCGTCTGGTCGTCTCGGCCTGAGCACCGTCGCCCGCTGCTCCACGCGACCGGGCCGTCGGTCGCGGCGCGGGCGTCCCCCGGCCGTTGCTAGCGTCGGGCGATGCGCCGTCGCCTGATCCTCTTCGTCGTCCTCGCCATCGCCTGCTCGGCGTTCGCCGCCAGTCTCGGAGCGGGTGCTGCGGGGGCGCAGACCCTGCCCGGTGAGCCGCCCGCCCCGGGCGACGTCGGACCCGGCACGCCCGCGTACGCAGTGGGTCACCGGTCGATCTCGGTGCCGGTGGAGGCCGGGCGGACGCTCACCGGCAACGTCTGGTACCCGTCCGACGGCGCGGCCGCGGCAGACGTGCCCTTCGCCGTGTACGCGATCCCCGGTGCCTCGTACACCTCGACCGTCGCCCACGAAGACGCGCCCGTCGCGTCGGGGGGTCCGTTCCCGGTCGTGGTGTACTCGCACGGCTCCGGCGGTCAGGGCTTCATCTCGGCGTTCCTCACCGAGGCGCTCGCCGGGCGCGGCTACGTGGTGGTGGCCGTGGACCACGCGGGCGACACCGCGATCGACCAGTTCACCAACACCACCCTCGCGGCCGCCGACAACGCCCGGAACCGCATCCGCGACATCGGTGCGGAGATCGCGGCGCTCGCGGCGGCGAACGCCGACTCCGCCAGCCCCTACGCCGGGAAGATCGACGTCGGGAACATCGGGCTGGTCGGTCACTCGGCGGGTGGTGGGGGAGTGCTGCTCGGCCTCGCCGGGCGTGACACCACGGCCCCGCTCCCGAACGTGAAGGCCGTGGTGGGCATGGGGACCTACGTCGACCAGTTGACCGGCGCCGACCTCAAGCACGACCGGGCGCCGACGATGCTCATCAGCGGGACCCTCGACACCACCACGCCCATCGCCAAGGAAACCGTCCGGGCGTGGAAGGACATCGCCGGTCGGCCGCTCTACCGCGTCGACCTGAAGGGCGCCGGACACCAGTCGTACACCGACCTCTGCTACTACACGAAGCTGGTCGCGGCGCGCCCGAACCTCCCCGCCGCCATCGCGAGCGCGATCACCTCCCGGGCCGACCAGGCGTGCACCGCCGAGTTCTTGCCGGTCGAGACCGCGCACAAACTGGTCGACGGCTACGTCGTGGCGTTCTTCGACCGGTACGTCAAGGGTGAGGTGACGGCGGCGAAGCAGCTTCGCAACGTCGACCCGAAGGTGGTCAGGTTCCAGGTCAAGCGCTGAACGCCGGCTGTGGGCGTTCCTAGCGGGCGTTCCAGCGCTGCACCGCCGGGGCGTCGCGCTCCCAGGCCAGCACGCTGACCGTCGACGGGTCGAGCAGGAAGTGCTCACCGGCACGCGGGTCGAAGCCGAGCCACCGCGCGGTGAGCACCCGGAGCACGTGGCCGTGCGCGAACACGATCGCGTCGCCGGCCTGCTCGCGGACGCGGGCGATCACCCGATCGACCCGATCGGCCACCTGGTCGGCGGTCTCGCCTCCGGGGCACACCCCGTGCCACACGGTCCAGTCGGGCACGGTGTCGCGGATGACCTTGGTGGTGATCCCTTCGTAGTCGCCGTAGTTCCACTCGACCAGATCGGGCTCGACCTCCATCCGATCGCCCAGGCCCGTGAGCGCGCACGTGCGCCGCGCCCGCTGCAGGGGGCTGCAGAGCACCAGGGAGAACTCGACGCCCGCGAGCAGCGCGCCGGCCTCACGGGCCTGGTCCTCGCCCGCCGGGAGGAGGGGGAGGTCGGTGGTGCCGGTGTGACGGCCGTTCTCGCTCCACTCGGTCGCACCGTGGCGCACGACGTAGAGGCGGGGGCGGGGTGCGGTCACGGGTCCTCCGGGTGCCGGCGGCGACGAGCACGGGTGCGGGGAGATCGGGGGCCTGGGCAGGAGGAGTCTGACAGGTCGGCGTCGGTCGGACAGCGCTCGCGAACTCCTCGCCTCGGCATCACGGAAACCTCATGAAGCGGGTCGACCATGGCGGGCATGAACGAGTCGAGCACACCCTCCAGCCCGGTGCTGCGCACCGCCCCCACCGCGACGGACCCCGCCGCGCCGGACACCTCCCCGGAATCCCGCGGTGCCGTCGGCCGACGGGGCTTCCTCGCCGGTCTGGGTGGCGCGGCGGCCGCGCTCGCGGCCCGTCCCGTCCTGGCGGCCACGGCGGCCGGAGCGGCCACGACCCCGACCACGAAGACCTCGGCGACGGACCCGGCGAACGACCCGGTGCTCGACCTCGCCGACATCCAGGGCAACGTCGTCGCCGGGTTCCACAAGGACCACCAGGCCCTCGTGTTCGTGGCCTTCGCGTCGGCCGCCGCGGGCCGGTCGTGGCTGGCGCGCACCGCGCCCATGGTGGCGTCGTCGCGGGAGGTGGCCTCCTTCAACGCGACCTTTCGCGCCGTGGTCGCTCGGTCGGGGTCGGAGTCCTCGGCCCCGCGTGCGATCTGGACGAACCTCGCGTTGAGCCACGCCGGGCTCGCCGCGCTCGGCCGGCCGAGCTCCGAGTTGACGTCGTTCCCCGAAGAGTTCCGGGCCGGGATGGCGGCCCGGGCGGCGCTGCTGGGCGACACCGGCGCCAGCGCACCCTCGGCCTGGCCGGTCGAGTTCCAGCGCCCGGTGCACGCCGTGGTGATCGTCGCCGCTGACGACGCCGCCGACGTCGAGGCCGAGGTGGAGCGCCAGCGCGCGACCGCCCGGGCGACAGGGGTGGAGGTCGTCGTCGTCCAGCGCGGCGACGTGCGCGCCGACGAGCCCGGGCACGAGCACTTCGGGTTCCGCGACGGCATCTCGCAGCCTGGCGTCCGCGGGTTCACCGAGCGCCGCAACCCGGCCAACACCGGTCAGGGCGTCCCCGGCCAGGACCTCCTCTGGCCGGGCGAGTTCGTGGTCGGGTACGCCCGACAGCCCGGAGTGGACGGTGGCGACGGCCCGGGACCGATCGCCGCGTCGGGTCCGGCGTGGACCGTCAACGGCTCCTACCTCGTGTTCCGTCGCCTGCGCCAGGACGTGGCGGCGTTCCGCGACTTCGTGGCTCACACCGCGGTGAGCCAGGGCATCAGCGAAGACCTCGCGGGGGCGAAGCTGGTCGGTCGGTACCGGAGTGGTGCGCCGCTCGAGGTGACCGGCAACCGGGCGTCCGACCCCGGCGCGTCCGATGCCTCGTTGCTCACCGACTTGGCGATCAACGACTTCGAGTACGGTGACGACGCGCAGGGCAAGGTGGTGCCCCTCGCCGCGCACATCCGCAAGACCTACCCGCGCGACACCCCCACGCCCTACGGCGGCGAGGCCGACACGCAGACCCACCGCCTCCTCCGCCGGGGGATCCCGTACGGCGACTCGCTGCCGGCCCGATCGAGGAGCACGGCGTCCGACGACCGGGGCCTGCTGTTCCTCTGCTACCAGTCGTCGATCGCCCGTCAGTTCGAGGTGGTGCAGCACCAGTTCGTCAACGACGCGGCCTTCCCGGCCCCCGGGGCGGGGCAGGATCCCGTCATCGCCCAGGACCCGGCGACCGGCTCGTTCGCCCTCCCCGGGGGTCGACCCGACCACGTGGCGTTGATGCAGCGGTTCGTCACGACCACCGGCGGCGAGTACTTCTTCGCGCCGTCGCTGCGTGCCCTCACCCTGCTCGCCGCCGCCCCGGCTCCGCCACCCCCGCCCGGGGCATCGGCCGCGTCGCCCGTCGCGCCGCCCGGTGGGCGCGATCGCCCCGGACCGATCCTCGGGCGATCCGACCGCATGCGGTCCGGGGCCGTGACCCGGCGCCGCCGGACGGGCTGACCGCATCGCCGGCGTGGGCCGGCACCGCGGGCACGGTCAGAGCGAGCCGACCACCACGTGCTTGTCCTGCTGGAACGCCCGGATGCCCGCCACGCCGCGTTCGCGGCCCACGCCGCTCTGCTTGGCGCCGCCCATCGGCGTGTACGACCCGGCGGCCCCGACGTTGATCTGCACCGTGCCGGTGCGAACGCGCGGGGCGAGGGCCAGGCCCGCCGCGGGGTCGGCGGTGTAGATGCCCCCCGAGAGGTCGTAGCGGCTGTCGTTGGTGATCGCGATCGCCTCGTCGAGGCTGTGATAGCCCTGCACTGTGATGACCGGTCCGAAGATCTCCTCCTGGGCGAGCGGGTTCGCGTTGTCGTCGATGTCGACGACGGTGGGGAGGTAGAAGTAGCCCCGGGGCAGATCGGGGCGGCCACCACCCACCACCACCCGACCACCCGCGGCCACGCCCTCGGCGACGAGGCGTTCGATGCGGTCGCGCGACGCCGCCGACACGACCGGACCCACCATGGTGGCGGGATCTCGAGTGTCGCCGACCGGCAACGCCGACGCCGTGGCGGCCAGCGCGTCGAGCACGGCGTCCTTGGTGTCGTGGGGCACGAGCATGCGGGTCTGGAGCGAGCAGCCCTGCCCGGCGTGCGCGACGAACACCGCGGCCGCCCCGGCCGCGGCCGGCCCGGGCCCCTGGGCGAGGGCGTCGGCGAGGTAGAGCTGCACGCTCTTGCCGCCGAGTTCGAGGATCAGGCGCTTCATGCCCGGCGCCGCGGCGGCGGCGATGCGCCTCCCCACGCCGGTGGAGCCGGTGAAGCTGACGAGGTCGACGGCGTCGTGGGTCGTGAGGAGCTCGGCGCCGGCAGGGGTGGTCTCGGGCACCACGTTGAGCACGCCCGGCGGCAGCCCGGCCTCGAGGGCGGCCTCGGCCATGACGAGCGCCGAGAGGGGGGTGGTCGGGCTGGGACGCAGCACGACGGTGCAGCCGGCGAGGAGCGCCGGCACCACCTTCCACACGTTGGTCGTGAACGGGAAGTTGGCCGGTGAGATAGCGGCCACCACCCCCACGGGGTCGTGGACCCGCACCGATACCTTCACCTTGCCGCCCGCCGTGTACTCCTCGAGGGGGAGTTCGTTGTGTTCCCACGCGGGCAGCCGGCGCGCGATCTCGACGTGCTCCCGAGCACCGGCGAGCCCCATGCCGACCTGGGCCATCCGCCCGAACATGGCGGTGCTGCCGGCTTCGGCCACCACGGTGGCCAGGATCGCCTCTTCGCGGGCCTCAAGGGCGGCGGCGTAGCGGAGCATCACGTCGCACCGTTCGTCGATGCCCAACTGGGCCCACGGTCCGGTGTCGAAGGCCCGGCGGGCGGCGAGGATCGCCTGCTCGACCTGGTCGGCGGACGCGCCCTCGACCCGGGTGACCACGGCTTCGGTGCAGGGGTCGATCACGGTCAGTGGATCGCCGGCTCCGGCGACGAAGGCGCCGTCGACGAACGGCGTTCGGGAGGTGACGAGATCGGACATGGGACCCCTCGGTCGGTGGTGGCGGGACGGACCCGGGCATCGTGCCACGCGGGCCGGGGT
>JBAXBB010000001.1:0-76615 GCA_037142235.1 Actinomycetes bacterium | reverse complement strand
CGTCCCAATATTGAGATGCGGCTTCGTACGCTCGAACTTCGCCTTACCCATGGTGGGTTCGCTCCTCAGGACTCGGGGGACTCCCCGAGAGTGGTTCGTTGGGGGTGGACCGGGGTCCGGGTTTCTCGGATGGGTAGCGGTGGCGGGACTCGAACCCGCGACGCCGCGATTATGAGCCGCGTGCTCTGACCAACTGAGCTACACCGCCGAGCGGCCGACCCCGGCTTGCACCGAGGTCGGAGCGAGCCCCCTTACGGACTTGAACCGTAGACCCCTTCCTTACCATGGAAGTGCTCTGCCAACTGAGCTAAGGGGGCGAGAAGAGAACAGGTTAGTCGGCGGGTGGGACCCCCTCCCCAGCCGCCGCGGCGGTACCGTTCCCGGGTGACCGTGACCACCCGCCTGGCGGCACGCTCGGACGCCGAGGCCATCCGCGAGATCTACAACCACGAGGTCCTCAACACCACGGTGACCTTCGACCTGGTGGCCCGGACCCTCGAGGAGCAGGTGACCTGGATCGACGACCATTCCGGCGGCCACCCCGCCATCGTGGCCTTGGACGGCGCTGGGCAGGTCGTGGGGTTCGGAGCCCTCTCCCCCTGGCGGCCCCGGCCGGCCTACTCGCCCACGGTGGAGGACTCCGTCTACGTCCGGGGCGACCACCGGGGCGAGGGAGTCGGGCGGATCCTGCTCTCGGAACTGGTCTCCCTGGCCGGATCCCACGGCTTTCACTCCGTCATGGCCCGGATCGTGGGCGGCCACGACGCCTCGATGGCCCTCCACGGATCGTGTGGATTCGTCGAGACCGGGACCGAACGGGAGGTCGGGCGCAAGTTCGGGCGCTGGCTCGACGTGGTCCTGATGCAGCGGATGCTCTGAACCGGCAGGCGGGACCTGCCCTGAACTGAATTCAGACGATTCGGGAGTGGGCCGGGCTGGATTCGAACCAGCGTAGCTTGCGCAGCAGATTTACAGTCTGCCCCCTTTGGCCACTCGGGTACCGACCCTGGGGGCGGCGTACAGTAGCAGTCCGGTCCGCCCAACCCATCCGGAGCAGAGCGCCATGCCCACCTTCGACGTGGTGTCCGAGATCGACCGTCAAGAGGTCCGCAACGCCGTCGACCAGGCGCAACGCGAGGTCTCGACCCGGTTCGACTTCAAGGGCACCGACTCCACCATCGAGCTCTCCGACAAGGGGATCGCCCTCGAGTCGGAGAACGAGGGCCGGCTCACGGCCCTGATCCAGGTCCTCGAGGAGAAGTTGGTCAAGCGGGGGGTGTCCCTGAAGGCCGTGTCCTACGGCAAGGTCGAGGAGGCCACCAAGGGCCGGGCCCGCAAGCTGGCCACCCTCAACGTGGGCATCTCCCAGGACAAGGGCAAAGAGATCGGGAAGTACCTCAAGGAACTGGGCCTGAAGGGCGTCTCCCACCAGATACAGGGCGATTCACTCAGAGTGTCGGGCAAGAAGAAGGACGACCTCCAGGAGGCCATCGCGGCCCTCCGGGAGCACGATTTCGGGATCCCGCTGCAGTTCGACAACTTCCGCGACTGAACCGGGGTCGGGACCTTCCGGCTCAGTCGTCGCCGGAACCGGCCTGCGCCAGGTACCGGGCCTTGATGCTCTCGACCACTCCGGGGTCGGCGAGGGTCGTGGTGTCGCCGAGCGACCCGTCCTCGCTGACGTCCTTGAGCAGTCGCCGCATGATCTTGCCCGAGCGAGTCTTGGGCAGGTCCTCGGTGAACAGGATCGTCTTGGGTTTGGCGATCGGACCAATCGTGGCACCGACGTGGTCCCGCAGCTCCGTGACGAGGGCGTCGGAGGGTTCGTTCCCGGAGCGCAGGATCACGAACGCGGCGACGGCCTGGCCCGTGGTGGGGTCGGCCCGACCAACCACGGCCGCCTCGGCCACTGCCGGATGGCCGACGAGCGCGCTCTCCACCTCTGCGGTCGAGATGTTGTGGCCGGCGATCAGCATGATGTCGTCGACACGCCCGAGCAACCAGTAGTAGCCGTCGGGGTCGATCTTGGCGCCGTCGCCCGCGAAGTACAGGCCGGGGAAACGGCTCCAGTAGGTGTCGAGGTAGCGCTCGGGCTCGCCCCAGATGCCCCGCAACATCGACGGCCACGGACGAGTGAGCACGAGGTTGCCACCGGCGGGTGGATCGAGGGCGTGGCCGGCGTTGTCGACCAGACCCGCTCCGACCCCCGGCAACGGGAACGTCGCGCTCCCGGGCTTGAGTTCGGTCCACCCGGGCACCGGGGCGATCATGATCGCCCCGGTCTCGGTCTGCCACCAGGTGTCGACGATCGGACACCGGCCGCCGCCGATGGTCTCCCGGTACCAGACCCACGCCTCCGGGTTGATCGGCTCACCGACGGAGCCGAGGAGCCGCAGGGACGACAGGTCGTGGCGCGTCACGTAGTCGTCGCCCCACTTCATGTAGGTGCGGATCGCCGTGGGAGCCGTGTAGAGGATCGTGGCGCCGTACTTCTCGACGACCTCCCAGGTGCGGTCCTTGTCGGGGAAGTCCGGGGCGCCCTCGTAGATGACGCTCGTGGTCCGGTTCGCGAGGGGTCCGTAGACGATGTAGGAGTGGCCGGTGATCCAACCGACATCGGCGGTGCAGAAGTAGACGTCGTCGGGCTGCAGGTCGAAGACGAGACGGTGGGTGTAGGCGACCTGGGTGAGATAGCCCCCCGTGCTGTGCATGATGCCCTTGGGCTTGCCGGTGGTCCCCGAGGAGTAGAGGAGGAACAGGAGGTCCTCGGCGTCCATCGGCTCGGGCGGGCACTCCGCCGACTGCTGGGGCACGAGGTCGTGCCACCAGACGTCGCGCCCGGTGGTCATCTCGACGTCGTTCTCCGTGCGGCGCAGGACCAGTACCCGCTCGACCCCGGGGCACTCGGCGACCGCGGCATCGGCGATCTCCTTCAGCGGGACCACGCCGCCGCGACGCCAGGCGCCGTCGCCCGTGATCAGGACCTTCGCGCCGGCGTCGTTGATCCGGTCGCGCAGCGACTCCGCGGAGAAGCCGCCGAACACCACCGAGTGGGCCGCCCCGATCCGGGCGCAGGCGAGCAGGGCCATCGGCAGCTCGGGGACCATGCCCAGGTAGATGTTGACCCGGTCGCCCTTCTCGACGCCGAGTTCCTTGAGTGCATTCGCGAGACGTGACACTTCGTCGAGGAGCTCCTGGTAGGTGATGGCTCGGGCATCACCCGGCTCACCCTCCCAGTGGTAGGCGACCTGACCGCCATGCCCGGCCAGGACGTGCCGGTCAAGGCAGTTGTACGACACGTTGAGCTTGCCGCCCACGAACCACTTGGCGTAGGGCAGGTTCCACTCGCAGACCGTGTGCCACGGCTCGGACCAGTCGACGAGATCCCGGGCCTGCCGGGCCCAGAAGGCCTCGGGGTCGGCGTCGGCCTCCCGGAAGAGGGCATCGTCGGTGACCGTCGCCCGGGCCACGAATTCCGTCGACGGCGGGTAGTGCCGGTTCTCGAGCATGAGGGACTCGATCGCTTCGTCAGACATGCCGATCCTTTGGGACGACCCCGAACTACGGGGTAAGAGCCGTCAGGCTAACCCACGGGGTCACGCCGCAGGACCAGGACCCGGTGGGCCCCGAGCCCCCCCGGGTCGGTCAGTGCCGCCGCCTCGACCCCCCGGCTGCGTCCCGCCAACGCGACCAGGTCACCCCGGGCCGCGCCCTCACGCCAGATCGCGTCGCCCTCGGCAACCAGTTCGACGATTCCGTGCGCACCAAGCCACTCGCGCTGGGGCAGGTACTCACGGATCGGCAATCCCACCCGCTCGGCGACGTGTCGCAGGTACTCGAGCGGCACGTCGGTCGTGATGTCCTGGGTGCCCGGCGCCGTGAGCGGATCGTCGCCCCGGCCGTGTGCCCGGTAGGTCCGCATCCAGGCGTCCTGGCCCCGGGCCGCTAGCGACGAGACGGTATCGATGTAGTCGAACAGCAGCACCTCGCCTCGACCCACCAGGTCGGCCACCCGCTCCAGCCAGGCGCGCGTCGCCAGGGGGACGGGAAGCCGCGCCCCCAGCGGCACCACGGCGCCCTCGGCCAGGGCCTCGGCCTCGGTCCCGAGCGTGGGCGACGCCGGAACCAGCCGCTCGACGAACCGGTCGTCCTCGAATCCCACCCGGACCTCGGCCCAGCCGGCCTCCGTCCGCTCGACCACGTGCACGGGCAGGTTGTCGAGGAGCTCGTTGGCGATGACCAGCGCGGTGGCCCGGATGGCGGGCAGATCCGCGAGGGCCGTGACGATGGGGCCCTGGCCCGGCTGGGGGAACGACTCGTCGTCGTCGGTGGTCAGGAACGGTCCGAGGGCGGCATCGGGAGGCTCGAGGGACAACCGCTCGCGCTGCTCGTCGCGCAGGACGGCCGAGCGCTCGATCGTGACGTAGCGCAGCGCCGGCGCACAGGCCGGCCCGGCCCGCAGGACGTCCGCGGCCAGCCGGCCCCGACCGGCGCCCACCTCGATCACCACGAACGGGTCAGGCTCGCCGAGCCGTCGCCAGGCTGCATCGATCGCGCGGGCCATGACCAGCCCGAAGAGCGAGCCGATCTCGGGGCTGGTCACGAAGTCCTTGCCCGAGCGACCGGCACCCCCGACGGTGAAGAACCCCTCGGTCGGGTGGTAGAGCGCGGCGTCCTGGAAGTCGGCGAACGCGATCGATCCCTCCCGGTGGATGCGCTCACGCAGTGCGGTCACGAGTTCCATGGCGCTCCGTTGCTCGGTCCCGATCGGAACCCGCCGGCGATCAGCCGAGGCGGAACGCGAGATCGCCGATACGGGCGAACAGCTGCGGGTAGACGCCGATCACGAGGACCACGGCCAGCGTGATCGACAGCGCCGCAGTGAGGGCCACCGGCAGCTTCGACGCAGTGTCGGCACCGAGGTCGGCCGGGTCGTGGAACCAGATCTGGCGGACGACTCCTGCGTAATAGAAGAACGCCACGACCGAGAAGACCGCCGCGATCACGCCGAGGATCACCGCACCCGTCGACCCGTTCTCGAGGACCGCCCGGAACATGACGAACTTGGCGAACCAACCCGCGAACGGGGGAACTCCGGCCAGCGAGAAGAGGAAGATCGAGAAGACGACCGCCAGGGCGGGGTTGGTCCGGCCCAGCCCGGCGAACGAGGTGATCTCACCCGACCGGGTGCGGCGCGCGTTGGCGATCACGCAGGCGAACGCGCCGAGGTTCATGGCGGCGTACACCAGGAGGTAGATGAAGACGCCCTCGTAGCCGACCTTGGCCGAGGATCCGCTGCCCGCGACCGCCAACGGGACCAGAATGAAACCTCCCTGGGCGATCGACGAATAGGCGAGCATCCGCACGACGTTGGTCTGACGGAGCGCCGCCAGGTTGCCGACCACGATCGACGCGGCCGCCAGACCCCACAGCACCGGCTGCCACGAGAGGTGGGACGGGAAGAAGGCGAACCGCACTACCGTCAAGAGCCCCACGAACCCGGCCGCCTTGGAGGCGACCGAGAGGAACGCCGTCACCGGAGTGGGGGCGCCCTCGTAGGTGTCCGGGGTCCAGAAGTGGAACGGCACCGCCGAGACCTTGAAGGCAAAGCCGCCGAGGACCAGGGCGATCGCCACCGCGAACAGCGGGGCCTGGTGGGCTGCGGCGGCTGCCGCGATGCCCGCCAGGAGCGTCGTCCCGCTCATGCCGTAGACGATCGACATCCCGTAGAGCATCACCGCGGTCGAGAGCACGCCGATCAGGAAGTACTTGATCGCCGCTTCGTTCGAGCGCGTGTCGTGTTTGCGCCATCCGGCCAGCACGAAGGAGGGCAGGGTCACCGTCTCGAGCGCCACGAAGATCGTGATGAGGTCACGCGACGAGGCCAGGACCACCATGCCGAGCACCGAAGTGAGCAGGAGGACGTAGTACTCACCCTGGTAGTAGTCGCCGTCGGCGATGTAGTCGTAGGACAGCAGCAGCGAGACGTAGCCGACCACCACGAAGAAGGCGGCGAACGCCAACGAGTAGTTGTCGACGACGAAAGCGCCGCCGAACATCGTGCGGGTGTGGCCGTCGGCGGCGAGCGTCGCGATCGGGACCAGGGTGCCGAGGAGACCCACCCCGGCGATCTGCGGCACGACCGATCGTGCCGCTTCCTTCCAGACGAGGTCGACGACGAGCGCGATCAGGATGACCGCCGTGAGGACGATCTCCGGAGCCAGCCCGTGGTAGTCGAGGTACGGAGTCACCGGTCGCCCCCTAGCCCCCGAAGACCTTGGTGACGTGCTCGGCGGCGCCGTTGGTGATGGAGAAGATGAGGTTCGGGAACAGGCCGAAGACCACGGTGCCGAGGATCAGCGGCAACCAGGCGATCCACTCCGACGTGGAGACGTCGTGGAGGTGGGCGTGCTCGAACTCTTCCTTCGGCGTGCCCATCGCGACCCGCTGGTACATCCAGAGGAGGTAACCGGCAGCGAGGACGGTACCGACCGCCGCGATGACCATGAAGGTCCGGAAGGTCGGGAGCGCCGAATGAGTGTTCCCGAGCAGACCGTTGGCGACCTTCGACGGGTCGAACGCCGAGAGGACGGCGGGGAACTCGCCCCAGAAGCCGGCCAATCCGGGCAGGCCGAGTGAGGCCATGGCCGCGAACCCGAGGATCCAGCCCATCTTGGGGGCCGAGATCAGCAGACCACCGAGCCGCGACATCTCACGGGTGTGGTAGCGGTGCTGCATCGACCCGGCGACGAAGAAGAGCAGGCCGGTGATCAGACCGTGCGCCACCATGCCGAACACGGCGGCGTTGATCCCGAACGTGGTGAGGGACGCGATGCCCAGCATCACGAAACCCATGTGCGAGACCGACGAGAAGGCGATCAGGCGCTTCATGTCGGTCTGGGCCAGGCAGCACAAGGCGCCATAGATGATGCCGATCACGGCGAGCACGCCGATCCAAGGCGCCCAGACCTGCGCCCCCTGCGGGAGAATCGGCAGCGCGATCCGGATGAACCCGTAGGTCCCGAGCTTCAGGAGCACCGCCGCCAGGATGACTGAACCGACCGTGGGGGCTTCCGTGTGGGCGTCGGGGAGCCAGGTGTGGAACGGGAACATCGGCACCTTGATGGCGAAGCCGAGGAAGAGGCCCGCGAACAGCAGGATCTGAGTTCCCCGCCCGATGCCCGATCCGGCGAACTGCGACAGGTGGACGATGTCGAAGGTGGGCTGCTTCGAGAGGAAGTAGATCGCCAGGAAGCTCACCAGCATGAGCGCGGACCCGAACAGGGTGAACAGGAAGAACTTGATCGAGGCGTACTCGCGGTTCGGGCCCCCCCACACGCCGATCATGAAGAACATCGGCAGGAGGACGACCTCGAAGAAGATGAAGAACAGGACGAGGTCGAGCGAGACGAAGGTCCCGATCATGCCGACTTCGAGGAGCAGGATCAGCGCCAGGAAGGCCTTCGGGTTGTGCGGCTCCGGGAAGTGGTCCCAGGAGTAGATGATGCACAACGGCACGATCACCATGGTCAAGATGATCATCGGCAGCGAGATGCCGTCCACGCCCAGGTGGTACCGGGCGTGAATGAGGCTGATCCACGACTTGTCGACCTGGAACTGCAGCGTCGAGGTCTTCTGGTAGTTGAAGTCGGCCAGGACGCCGATACCGACCGCCAGGGTGACGAGCGAAGCCAGCAGTGCCACCGTCTTGATGGCTTGCTCCTCGGCACTCGGGATCAGCATGACGATCGCCATACCGACGAGTGGGATGAAGACCGCGAGGGTCAGCGCCCAGTCATCGAACCAGCTCATGCGGTGCGTTCCCCTCCGCTAGACAACGTTGTAGATGTACACGGCGAGCCCGATGAGGCCGACCGCGGCGAGCAGGAGCAACGCGTATCGCTGCACCTTGCCCGACTGGACCTTGGACAACTCTCCACCGGCGGCGCCGGTTTCCTTCGCGAGACCGGTGATCGCCGCGTCGACGACCTTCCGGTCGATGGCGGTGTAGGTGAACTGGCCGACCTTCACTGCCGTGCGCCCCGTACCCTTGACGAATCCGTCGATGACGTTCTGGTTGACCCAGTAGGACGCCTGGGCGATCGGGCCCTTGATGCCGGCCACGATGACTCCCTCGTACAGATCGTCGAGGAAGTACTTCCGCTCCAGGAAGGTGAATCCGGCGTGGGCGAGCCGGTTGCGCTTCGTGAGATCGTGCAGCGCACCGATCTCCTCACGCCGGAACCAGAAGAACGTAGCCCCGCCGATGAGGATCACGACGATCGAGACGGAGGTCGCAGCCAAAACGTAGTCAAACTTGGGGTGGAGGAGCTCCGGGAAGGCCCCGACCTGCTCGACCCACTTGCCGAACTTCTCGATGTGGAAGGGCGCGGCGTTCAACAGGCCGGCGACGACCGACAGGACCGCGAGGATCACCAGCGGGATGGTGATGGCAGGTTCGGCCTCGTGCGGGTGATGATGGCCGCGATAGTGCCCGAAGAACGTGAGGTACACGCAGCGGGTCATGTAGGCCGCCGTGAGCCCGGCCCCGACGAGACCCACGACCATGAAGACTTTGAAGTCGGACTGACCGGCCGTCGCCAGGATCTCGTCCTTCGACCAGAATCCGGCCAGGGGAAAGATGCCCGCCAGGGCGAGCGTGCCGATCATGAAGGTCCAGAAGGTGATCGGCATGAACTTCCGCAGACCGCCCATCTCCTTCTTCATGTCGAAGGAGTGGTGCGTGGCTGCGTGGCTGATGGCCCCCGCACCGAGGAACAGCAGCGCCTTGAAGAAGGCGTGCGTGAAGAGGTGGAAGATCGCCGCGCCCCAGGCACCGACTCCGAGCGCCATCACCATGTAGCCGAGCTGGCTGATCGTGGAATAGGCGAGCACCTTCTTGATGTCGTCCTGGGCGAAAGCCAGCAACGCACCGACGATGATCGTGACGCCACCCACCACGGCCATCATGTTGAATCCGCCGCCGCCAATGCTGAAGCCGTTCCAGAACACCGGGTAGACGCGGGCGCCGAGATACACGCCGGCGACCACCATGGTGGCCGCGTGGATGAGCGCCGACACGGGCGTGGGACCGGCCATGGCATCGGGGAGCCAGGTATGCAAGAAGAACTGCCCGCTCTTGCCCATGATCCCGAACATGAGCGCGATCGCCGCCACCAGCAGCAGGCCGTGATCTGCGTGGGCGCCCAGGGCGTAGGAGTTGATGCCGCTGATGTCGAAGGTGTTGGCGGCGAAGAAGCAGATGATCACGCCGATCATCAGCCCCACGTCGCCGGTCCGGGTGGTGAGGAACGCCTTGAGTGCGGCGTTGGAGTTCGGCTTCTCCTCCCACCAGTGACCGATCAGCATGAACGAACACAGACCGACGAGCTCCCACCCGACGAGCAGCTGGAGCAGGTTGCTCGAGACCACGAGTAGCAGCATTGAGGCCGAGAAGAGGGAGAGCGCTGCATAGAAGTAGGTGTAGCGACGGTCGCCGTGCATGTAGGCGGTCGAGTAGACGTGCACGAGCAGCGAGATCGTCGTGACGACGATCAGCATCATCACCACGAGCCCGTCGACCCGGGCTCCCACGACGAACTTCGCGGCGCCGTTCTGCCACCAAGTGAACCCGTGGATGATGGGGGCCACCTCGGTCTTCTTGCCGCCTTCGGGAATCGACAGGACGCCCTTGCCGAGTGCCGCCAGCCCCTGCGCCTTGCCGGTGACGTTCTCGACCCGCGTGATCCACTGGACGGCCACGACGATCGCCAGCACGAACGACGAGGCGATGGAGGTGATGCCGATCTCGGCACCCTTGAACGGCATCCGCTTCCCGAACAACAAGATGAGGACGAAGGAGACGGCAGGAATGAGGGGGATGATCCAGACGTGGTCGAGCATCGTTCGCGTCAGCCCTTCAACTGCTCGACCTGGTCCAGGTCGGCGCTCCGGAGGTTACGGAAGATGAGCAACACGATGGCGAGGCCGATCCCGACCTCCGCCGCCGCGATCGTGATCACGAACAGCGCGAACACCTGGCCCGAGACGTCGTGGAGTCCGGCGGAGAACGCGACCAGGTTGATGTTGACGGCATTGAGCATGAGCTCGACGCTCATGAGGACCAGCACCGAGTTGCGCCGGGCGAGAACACCGTACGCCCCGGCACAGAAAAGGAAGGCACTGAGGACGAGGAAGTAGTTAATCGGCATCCGTCAGTCCTTCCGGGCCAGGACCACGGCACCGACGAGCGCCGCCAGCAGCAGCATCGAGACAACTTCGAACGGGATCACGTACTGGTGGAAGATGTCGGAGCCGACCGACGCGGTGCTACCCAGCGGGACCAACGAGTTCGTGAAGCGGATCTTCTGGCTGCCGAAGGCGTCGACCAGGAACACGGTCAGGACGCCGAACAGGAACAGGCCGACGACCGCCGACATGAGCCGCTGATCGTTGTCGAGCTTCTTGGCGTCGTCACGCATCGGAGCCCGGGTCAACATGATGCCGAAGAGGAACAACACCACGATGGCGCCGATGTAGACGAGCACCTGGACCCAGGCGACGAACTCGGCCAGCAAGAGGATGTAGACAGCCGCCGACCCGGCGAGCACCACTACGAGGAACAGTGCAGCGTGCACGACGTTGCGCGAGCGCACGACTCCGATCGCGGATAGCCCCATGGCCACCGCGATGATCCAGAACGCGACCTCCTGGGCCCACATCAGCGGAGCCCCTCCTGCGCGCTCACTTCTTCTTCTTCCCCTGCTCGGCACCGATCTCGAGCGGCTCGGCCTCGGGCACCGACGGCATCCACTCCCCGAGCTTCACCTTGTCGTGGAGCAGCGTGGAGATGTTGGGCTCGGAGTACTCGTACTCCGGGCTCCAGTGGATGGCGTCGAACGGGCACACCTCCACGCAGATCCCGCAGTACATGCAGAGGGCGTAGTCGATGTCGAAACGGTCGAGGACACTGACGGTGCGGTCACGTCCGCCCTCGCGGCGCGGCGGACGCTTCTCCTTGTGGCCTTCGATGTAGATGCACCAGTCGGGGCAGGAACGCGCGCACAGCATGCAGACCGTGCAGTTCTCCTCCTGAAGCGCGATCACCCCGCGGGCCCGCGTCGGCGGTTCCTCCTTCTCGTGCGGGTACTGCACGGTGACGGAAGGTGTGAGCATCTCCTTGAAGGTGATGCCCAGACCGCCGATCATGCCGGGAAGCTTCATACGCGCCATCAGAACGCCACCTTGAACACGCCGGTGATCAGCAGGTTGAGCAGCCCGATGGGGATCAGCACCTTCCAGGCGAGCGCCTGGAGCTGGTCCTCACGGAGACGGGGATAGGTGAACCGCGCCCAGAACATCAAGAACGCCACGAACATCAACTTGGCGAAGAGCACGAACGGGCCGATCCAGTTGGCGATGCCCCCATGGACCCACGGCAGCGACCAACCGCCCAGGAACATCGTGGCCGCCAGTGCCGCGAAGGCGGTGGCCGTGCCGAACTCCCCGATGAAGAAGAAGAGGAACCGGAAGCCGGTGTACTCGACCATGTAGCCGGCGACGAGCTCGCTCTCGGCGACGGGCATGTCGAAGGGCGTCTGGGTGAGTTCGGCCTGGGAGGCGACCAGGAAGAGGGCAAAGCCCACGAACTGGGTGAGGATGAACGGGTTGCCGACCCCGTGCCAGCCGAAGATCGAGCCGTTCTGCTGGGCGTAGACGATGCCTTGGAGGCTCATGGTGTTGGCCTGGACGACCACACCGGTCACGGCGAGCAGGAGCGGGAGCTCGTACGCGATCAGCTGGCCCGCGGCCCGCAGGGCCCCCAGGAGGGCGTACTTGTTGGCGCTCGCCCAACCGGCCATCAGCACGCCGATCACCGACAGGCTGGAGACGGCCAGGGCGTAGAAGACGCCGACGTCGAGGTTCTTGACCACGAGGTCGGGGCCCATCGGGATCACAAGGAAGACCAGGAAGGTCGAGATGACCACCACGGCTGGCGCCGCGGCGAAGACCCGGCGATCGGCCTCGTCGGGGATGATGTCCTCCTTCTGGAGGAACTTCATTCCGTCTCCCACCAGCTGGAACCAGCCGTGGAAGCCTCCGGGGTCCATGGGCCCGAGCCGACTCTGCATATGGCTCATCATCTTCAAGAGGAAGACGTAACCGAGGACGAGCGCTCCCAACGGGATGATCGCGAGCACCACGAGCGTCTTGATCGCGAGCGTGGTCCCCCACCCGATCTGGAGCGCGAGGACGACGTTCACCGGTCGATGTCCCCGAGGATGAAGTAGAGCGACGCCAGGATGGTGACGATGTCGGGGACGTACACGCCCTTGAGCAGCCAGGGCAGGATCGAGACGTTGCTGAACGACGCCGACCGGATCTTCACGCGGAAAGGCCCCGTCGCGCCCTTGGACACCACGTAGTAGCCCATCTGGCCGAGCGGGTTCTCGGTCTCGACCCAGACCTCGCCCTCGGGGACCTTGATGATGCGCGGCACCTTGGCCATGACCGGCCCGGCGGGCAGCCCGTCGAGGAGTTGGAGCACCATGCGGACCGACTCGCGCGTCTCCTGGAGGCGCACCCAGTAGCGCGAGAACGAGTCTCCGTCGGGGTGGGTCCAGACCTGGAAGTCGAGGTCGGGGTAGGCGAGGTAGGGGCGACCGTCGCGACGGAGGTCCCAGTCGACGCCCGAAGCCCGCAGGTTCGAGCCCGACACGCCGTACGAGGTGCCGATGTCGCCGGGGATCACGCCGATGCCCCGCGTCCGGGACAAGAAGATCTCGTTGCCGGCGACGAGGTCCTCGAAGACGTCGCAGGCGTCGAGGATGGTCTTCATCGCCGAACGGGTCTCGGCGATCCAGCCCCACGGCAGGTCGTCCTTGAGCCCGCCGATGCGGTTGAAGTTCGGGTGGAAACGCCCACCGGTCGCCGCTTCGATGAGGTTGAGCACGTGCTCGCGATCGCGGAACCCGTAGAACGCGGGGGTGAGGGCGCCGACCTGCAGGCCCATCTCGCCGAGGAAGAGGACGAAGGTCGCGATCCGCGACAACTCGGTGAGGATGGTCCGGATCCACACCGCCCGCGGCGGCGCCTCGACGCCCATCAGGCGCTCGGCGGCGTCGACGAACGGCACCTCGTTGGCGAAGCTCGACAGCCAGTCGATGCGATTGATCAGCGTCGTGACCTGGGGATAGGTGCGGAACTCCGAGAGCTTCTCGTACCCGCGGTGCATGTAGCCGATCACCGGATCGGCGGCCAAGACACGCTCGCCGTCGAGGCGGGCGACGAGTCGCAGGGTGCCGTGCGTGGCGGGGTGTTGCGGTCCGAGGTTGATGATCATGTCGCCGGTGTCGAGCTCGACGTTGATCTGCGCGTCGGCCAGCTGGCGGATCGCGTTGCGGTCGACCTCGAAGCCGGGCGCGTTCGTAGGGCTCTCGGTGGTGCTCATTCCTCACCTCCAGCGGCGGCGACGGCGGCCGGCTCGTCGCCGGGCATGCCCTCGACGTCGACCAGGCCCGGCCACGGCTTCACGACGCGGGCCAGGAGCGGGAAGTCCTTGCGCAGGGGGTAGCCCTCGAACTCCGACGGGAGGTAGAGGCGGCGTAGCGCCGGATGCCCGACGAAGCGGATGCCGTACATCTCCCAGCATTCACGCTCGTGCCAGTCGGCACCCGGGTAGACCCCGACCCACGAGGCCACCACCGGGTCGCTCTCGTCGACGTCGGCCTTGAAGGTGACCCCCCAGTGTCGGCTCGTGGACTGCACGATTCCGAAGACCTGGAAGCGGCCCGCCGAGCCCGCGGCCCCATAGGTCATGGTGGTCGGTTGCACGGGCGACGACGTGTCGGCGCTCTCGCCGTCGCCTTCGGGGGGAGCGGGCATCCAGTCGATGCCGGCCACGAACGACAGGTAGTCGCACTCGAGGGCGTCGCGCGCGATCTCCGCGACCCGCCCCCAGGCGTCGGTGCGCACGCGCACCACGAGCCCACCGAGGGCGTCGGCCGACTCGATCACGGCGTCGCCGAGCGCGGCGTCGATGCGGGCGAGCAGCTCGACGTGCACGGGGTCGGGGTCGGGCGCGCTCGTCGGCGTCTCCGCAACCTCGGGGACCTCGGGGACCTCGGTCGGCTCGGTCGGCTCGGTCGTCTCGTCAGACACCGGTCACCGCCGCTCCGGGCTTGGTGGAGAGTTCGACCCGCACCGGCTCCTCGCGTACGACGATGGGCTCACCGCGCCAGCGCTTCTGGAGGTCGTCGTTGCCGATGCCTTCGTTCTGGATTCGTTCCTGCAGCATCACGATGCCCTGGAGCAGCGCCTCGGGTCGGGGCGGACACCCGGGCACGTAGACGTCGACGGGGATGATCTGGTCGACACCCTTGGTGACCGAGTACGAGTCCCAGTAGGGGCCACCGCAGTTGGCGCAGGAACCCATCGAGATCACGTACTTCGGGTCGGGCATCTGCTCGTAGAGCCGGCGGATCGCCGGGGCCATCTTGTCGGTGACGGTGCCCGAGATCACGACGAGGTCGGCCTGGCGCGGGCTGGCCGGGAACGGGATGACCCCGAGGCGCATGACGTCGTACCGCGGGCTCGCGAAGGCCGCACCCATCTCGATGGCGCAGCACGCCAGGCCCCACTGGAAGCACCAGAGCGAGTACTTGCGGCTGTAGTTGAGGAGCCAGGTGAGCGGCTTGGGCATCCGCCCCTTGTCGATCAGACCCACCGCAGGACTCCCTTGCGCCAGGCGTAGAACAGCCCGAAGGCGAGGATCGCGATGAAGACCACCATCTCGACCAGCCCGAACCACCCGAGCCGCTCGAGGTTGACCGCCCAGGGGAACACGAACACGGCTTCGACGTCGAAGAGGACGAAGAGGAGGGCGAAGACGTAATACCGGACGTTGGACTGCCCGAAGGCACTGGTGGGGTCGGAACCGGCCTCGTAGGAGATGTACTTCTCGGGCTGGGGCCGCTTGGGACGGACGAACCGGCCCAGACCCAGCATCGCCGAGACCATGAGGATCGCCGCGCCCATCAGCACTGCCACGGCGAGGTACTCCCGATAGAACTCCGTCACCCGCGGCCTTTCGCTCGCAGCCCCCCACTGGGCCGGCGACGGCAGTCTAGGCATCGGCGTTTCCCCACGCTCAAACCGTGCGCCCGGAGTTCTCGCGGTTCCCGCGGGCCGAAGGGCCCACCTCCGCGCCCCGGGATCGGCCCTCGACCTGCGACCATGGGGGCGTGACCAAGGTGACGACCCCACGGGTCCGGGAGTCCCGGACGGCCTTCGTGCTCTCGGGGGGTGGCAACCAGGGGGTGAGCCAGGTCGGGATGCTGCGCGCCCTGCTCGAGCGGGGGATCCGACCCGACGTGGTCGTGGGGACGTCGGTCGGTGCCCTGAACGGTGCCGTGGTGGCTACTTTGCCCGAAATACACCAAATCGACCACCTTGAGGAGGTCTGGACCCGCCTGACCAGCGAGGCGATCTTCCCCGGAGGGACCCTGCGCCGGGCCTGGAACCTCCTCCGCCGGGACGACCACCTGATCCCCAACTCGGGGATGCGGGCCCTGATCGAGAATGCGCTCGTGCCCGACGCCTTCTCCGACCTCGCGGTGCCCCTCCGGGTCGTGACCGCCGACCTCGACTCCGGGTCGGAAATGGTGTTCGCCTCGGGCCCGCTGCGGCCGGCCCTCCTGGCCAGTTCGGCCCTGCCCGGCATCTTCCCCCCGGTGCCCCACGGCGGCGGCACCCTGGTCGACGGGGCGGTGGTGAACCTGGTGCCGATCTCCCACGCCCTCGCCGGACCCGTCGACCGGATCTTCGTCCTCGACGTCAGCGACCCCATGGGGGAGCGCCCCTTGCGCTCCCCCCTCGACGTGGTCGTCCGGGCCATGGCGATCTCCCGCGACCAGCGCTTCGACCTCGAGCTCCAGTGGGTCCCGCCCGACGTCGAACTCGTCGTCCTCCCCCCTCCCCCCGACGACCGGGAGTTCTTCGACTTCGGCGGCGGCCGGCCGCTGATCGACCAGGCCATGGCCCTGGCCCACCGCGCCCTCGACGACCACGAGCTGCGCCCGAACCGCCAACGACTCCGGCGCTGGTGGCGACGGCGGGCCTGAGCCCACGAGCCGCCGACCTAGAGGGTCCGGTGCTCGACCCCGTCGGGTCCGGCGATCAGGAGATCGTGGGTGAGACCCACGAAGAGCCCGTGCTCCACGATCCCGGCCCGGGCCTGGAGGAGCGCCGCCAACCGGGGCACGTCGTCGATCGGACCGAAGTCGGCGTCGAGGATCCAGTTGCCCTCGTCGGTGAGGAACGGGTCGGCGCCGACGGATCGGAGCACGACCTGCGCGCCGAGCGCGAACACCTCCACGGGAACGTGGCACCGGGTGCCCAGCCGGGGTGACGGCTTCGAGGCGTCGACCACGATCACCTGGCGCCGGGTCGCCTGGGCGACGACCTTCTCCCGGAGGAGCGCCCCCCCGTAGCCCTTGACGAGGTCGAGCGCCGGATCGACCTCGTCGGCGCCGTCGATCGTGAGGTCGATCACCGTCCGGTCGTCGAACGTGACCAACGGGATGTCGAGCTCTCGGGCCGCCGCCGCGCTCACCTCCGACGTCGGGATGCACACGACGTCGCGCAGCGAGCCGTCGGCCAACGCCGCGCCGATACCCCGGATCGCCCAGATCGCCGTGGACCCGGTGCCGAGCCCGACGGTCATGCCCGACCGGACCCACTCGACCGCCCGTTCAGCAGCCGCCTTCTTCTGGGCCGTCTGTGGATCGAGCGCTGCCGACACGCCCACAGCCTAGGTCCGGCGGTCGTAGTGTCCGGGTCCATGGCCGCCCCGATCGAGATCCTCGACTGTCACCACCACGTCGGCGACGTCCGGTCGTTCATGCCCCTCACGGGCGACGACGATGCCCCGGGAGCGGCGGTCACCGCCGAGCAGGAGGCCCGCCTGGCGATCATGGACGCCGGCGGAGTCGCCCAGGCCGTGGTGATCCCCGGCCACGCCTACCCGCGCGCCAACGGAGCCGCCGACACGCGGGCGCTCAACGACCGCATCGCCGCCTACCGCGACGCCCGGCCCGCCCGATTTCCCGTGGCCGTCGGCGTGGTCGAGCCCATGTTCGAGGAGGCGTGCCTCCCGGAGCTCGACCGGTGCGTCACCGACCTCGGACTGCGCGGGATCAGCTTCCACGCCCGCTTCCAGGGCGTGTCGATGGACAGCCCGTGGGTGCACCGCTGCGTCGAGCGGATGGGGGGGCTCGGGCTCGTCCCCGTGCTGCACGCTCTGACCGAATCGTCCGACGAGGCGCTGTGGAAGACCGCCGACGTCGCCCGCGCGTTCCCCGACCTCCCGATGCTGGTGCTCGACGCCTTCTCGTCGTTCGAGGGCACCCGCGAGGCCTTCACCGTCGCCGAGCGCTGTCCGAACCTGTTGTTCGACACGAGCCTGTCGTACAACTTCGACTTCCTCGAGCGCTTCGCCCAGCAGTTCGGAGCGGAGCGTGTGGTCTTCGGGACCGACCTCTACTCGCCACCACTCGGGCGCCGGATCAGTCACCTGGTGCCCCAGATCCTCGAGTCGTCGCTCTCCCACGACGACCAGGCCCGAATCCTCGGTGGCAACGCCCGGCAACTCTTCGGCCTCTGACCGACGGCGGAGTCCGGCACCAGCCGGGCCGGGATCAGAGGAAAAAGACCGCGTCGCGAGCGAAGTGGATGAACAGGCCCGGGGCGACTCCGATGAACAGGGTGACCACGGCCGCGGCCGCGATGACCACCCCGGTCCACCCGTCGACCCGTCGCGGCACGGCGAGGCTCGCCTCCACCGCCGTGTCGTCGTCGGGGGCCGACACCAGCGTCAGCGCGATCCGCAGGTAGAAGAACGTCGCGATCACGGCCGAGACCACGCCGATCACGAGCAGCACGTAGGACTTCGCCTGTGCGACCGAGGCGAAGATCTCGAGCTTCCCGACGAAGCCGCTCGTCAGGGGAATGCCCGCCTGGGCCAGCACGAAGAAGATGAGGAGCCCACCCAGCAGGGGGCGGCGCAGCGCGAGGCCGCGGTACCCGTCGAGGGTGTGCTCGGCGTCGCCGTGGTGGCTCAGGACCATGACGATCGAGAAAGCCCCGATCGACATGAACGTGTAGACGAGCAGGTAGAGCACGGCCGCTTCACGACCCCGCGAGCTGCTCGCGTAGACCGCCATGAGGATGTACCCCGCGTGTGCGATCGATGAGTACGCCAGGATGCGCTTGATGTCGTTCTGCGCGATGGCGGCGATGCTCCCCACCAGCAGGGAGAGTGCGGCCAGGACCCAGATCACCGGACGCCAGTCGTCGCGGAGCTGCGGGAACGCCACGGTGACGATACGCAGGAGGGCGGCGAAGGCGGCCGCCTTGGTGGCGGTCGACATGAAGGCCGTGACCGGCGTGGGGGCACCCTCGTAGACGTCCGGAGTCCACATGTGGAACGGGACCGCGGCGACCTTGAAACCGAGCCCGACGATCAACAGGCCGATTCCCGCGAGAAGGGTCCCCTGCTCGAACAGCGTGTTCTTGGCCAGGAAGTCGGCGATGCCGGTGAGCGAGGTCGTGCCCGTCCCGCCGTAGACCAACGCGATGCCGTAGAGGAAGATCGCCGACGAGAACGCTCCCAGGACGAAGTACTTGAGGCCCGCCTCCTGCGACGTGAGGCGGCGGCGGTCGAAGGCCGCGAGCACGTAGAGCGGGATGGAGAGCACCTCGAGGGCGACGAACACCGCGACCAGGTCGTTGGCGACCGACATCATCACCATGCCGGACGCCGACAGGAGCACGAGGGCCAGGTACTCGGGCCCCTCGAGACCCTCCCGCTTGAGGTAGGAGTAGGCGATCAGCAGACCCATGGCGGTCGCGGCACCGATCACGATCCCGATGAACACGGCGAAGGGATCGACGCGAACCATCCCGGCCATCGTCGTGATCGCCCCGTGGTCGCGGACGAGGTGCCACTGGCGGTAGAGGAAGCCGCCCGAGACCGCGACGCTCACCAACGCGAGCGCGAAGGAGAGCGGCGTGACCGCCCGGTGTCGGCGGAGCAGGGCTCGCAGCAGGACCACGCCGACCCCACCGCCCACGAGGGCGACGATCGGCGCGAGCGCCCACAGGTTGACCGTGGGGGTCTCGATGGGAACGGTCACTGCGATCACTTGCCACCCCGCTGCTGCGCGGCGCTGCGCGCCACCTTCGCGATCTTCGCAAGCCGGTCACGGGAGTGCTCCGGGCTCCGGAAGTCGGTCTTCTTCTCGAAGATGGTGACGTACCGGTGCGTCGCCGGCTCGATCCGGTCGAGGACCGGCTTCGGGTAGATGCCCAGGAAGAGCGACAGCGCGAGCAGCGGCACCACGACCACGACCTCGCGGAAGCTGGCGTCGCGGATCTTGGCGGCGCTGGCCCGGACCTTCCCGGTGAACGCCCGTTGGAACGCCCACAACATGTAGACGGCGGCGAAGATCACCCCGATCGCGGCCACGATGGCGAAGGGGCGGTCGTAGACGAAGGCTCCGAGCATCGAGAGGAACTCGCCGATGAAGCCCGAGAAGCCGGGCAGGCCGATTCCGGCGAACATGGACACCAGGAAGAGGCCGGTGAGGACCGGGGCCGGGCGCCAGAGGCCGCCCATCTCACCGATCTCGCGCGTGTGCAGGCGCTCGTAGAACATCCCGAGCACCAAGAACAGCGCACCGGTCGTGAGCGGGTGGCTCACCATGGTGAAGACCGCGCCGTCGAGCCCGATGATCGTGAGCGAGAAGATGCCCAGGATCACGAAGCCCATGTGAGCCACCGACGAATAGGCGATGACGCGCTTGAGATCGGTCTGCATCGCGGCGACAACGGCCCCGTAGATGATCCCGATCACGGCGAGCACAAGGATGATCGGGGCGAGATCGACACTCGCCTGCGGAAAGAGTTCGAACGAGAAGCGGATGAACCCGTAGGCGCCCATCTTGATGATCACGCCCGCCAGGACGACCGAGCCGGCGGTGGGCGCCTCGGTGTGGACGTCGGGGAGCCAGGTGTGGAACGGGAACAACGGCGCCTTGATGGCGAAGGCGAGCATGAACCCGATGAACAGGAGCACCTCGGCCGTCCCGGACAACCCGTTCCAGGCGGCGAGGGCGCGGAAGTCGAAGGTCAGCTTGCCGGTGGCCGACTGGTGCAAGAAACCGAGCACCAGCGTGGAGGCCAGCATGAAGGCCGAACCGACCGCCGTGTAGATGAAGAACTTCGTGGCGGCGTACTTCCGGCGTTCTGATCCCCAGCCCAGGATGAGGAAGTACATCGGGACGAGCAGGAGCTCCCAGAACACGAAGAACTGGATGAGGTCCAGCGAGAGGAAGATGCCGAGGATCGCCACCTCGAGGAGCAAGAACCAGGCGACGTAGGCCTTGACCCGCACCTGGATGTACTTCTCGGAGGCGAGCAGACCGATCGGGAAGAGCACGGCCGTCGCCACGATCATGAACAGGCTGATGCCGTCGACCCCGAGGATGAACCGCACCCCGAGACCGGGGATCCACGGCTTGTCCCAGACGAACTGGAAGCCGGCCTTGTGCGTGTGGAACCTGCAGAGCATGTAGACGCTCAACGCCGCGGTGGCGAACGAGAACGCGTAGCCGAGCGCCTTGGCGATCTCCGGGCGGTGCGCAGGTAGGAGCGCCACGACGATCCCCCCGAGCGCGGGGATGGCCAGGATCGCGAGCAGGAGGGGGAAGTCCATGGTCACCGACCTGCCCACAGGAGGAGGAAGAGGAGGATCGCGGTCGTGCCCAGGATGATCGCGAGCGCGTAGCGCCGCACGAACCCGTCCTCGGCCTTCGAGAGCACGCGGGCCTTCCACTGGAAGAGCCAACCGGTGCCGTTGACGGCACCGTCGATGATCTTCTGGTCGAAGACCCGGTCGAGCCAGGAGGCCCCGGCGCGACCCGGCCCGTCGACGAGCTTCGCGATCCCCTCGTCGAGGTAGAACGCGTGGCCGGCCACCTTGGTGGCGGGTGCCAGCCCGTCGACGATGGGGTCGTGGCCCGGAGCGGCGAGACCCCGCCGGTAGAAGCGGAACGCCACGAGGACCCCCGCCAGTGCGCAGACCACCGAGATCGCCTCGACCGTGAGCTGGGTCCCGGTCGAGACGGTGGTCTCGTGCACCGAGGAGAACACTGGCTCGAGGAACCGGCCGAGGAAGTCGAGGTTGCCGATGGGCAGGTTGAGCAGTCCGCCCACGGCGGCGAGCAGGGCGAGGATCCCCAACGGGAACAGCATGACGACCGGGCTCTCGTGGGGAGCGTGTCCGTGCAGACGGGACTCCCGCGGCGTCTCGCCGAACTGGACGGTCGGGAGGTAATCGGGATCGAAGCCGTGGTCGCCGTGGTCGGCGTGGTGGGTGTGGTCGGGGTGGTCGTGACCGTCGTCGGAGCCGCCGGCCACCACGGGCAGGACGGTGATCTCGGCGCCCGACCGGGAGTTGCCGTAGAAGGTGAGCAGGATCAACCGGGTCATGTAGATGCCGGTGACGATCGCGGCGACGGTGCCGACCGCCCAGACGCCGTAGCTGTGGGACCCGAAGGCGTTCACCAAGATGTCGTCCTTCGACCAGAACCCCGCGAACGGCGGGAGCCCGGCGATGGCCAGCCAGGCGACGGTCATGAAGGCCGCCGTGAAGGGCATGAACTTCTTGAACGCGCCCATGATCCGCAGGTCCTGGTTCTCGGCGTTGCCGTGGATCACCGATCCGGCACCGAGGAAGAGGCAGCCCTTGTAGAAGGCGTGGCACAGCACCATGAACACCGCCGCCACGTAGGCGTGCACGCCGATGGCGAGGAACATGTAGCCCAGCTGACTGATCGTCGAGTAGGCGAGGACGCGTTTGATGTCGGGTTGCGTGACTGCCACCAGACCGGCCAGCAACGCCGTCGCCGCACCCACCCAGGCGATCACCGTCGAGGTACCCGATCCCGCCTCCAGGAAGACGTGCGACCGGCACATCAAAAAGACGCCCGCCGTGACCATCGTGGCGGCGTGGATCAGGGCCGACACGGGAGTCGGACCCTCCATGGCGTCGGTGAGCCAGACGTGCAGCGGGATCTGCGCGCTCTTGCCCATCGCGCCGACGAAGAGCAACAGGCCGATCGCCGTGGCGACCCCGCTCCCGATCACCTTGGCCGCCGGACCGGTCGCGGTGTAGCTCAGCGTGCCGTAGGTGGAGATCATCAAGAACATCGCGATCAAGAAGCCGACGTCGCCCACCCGGTTGGTGATGAACGCCTTCTTGCCGGCGACCGCCGCCGAGGTGCGCTCGTACCAGAACGAGATGAGCAGGTACGAGGCCAGCCCGACCCCCTCCCAGCCCAGAAAGGTCAGGAGGAAGTTGTCGGCGAGGACCAGGATGAGCATCATCGCCGCGAAGAGGTTGAGGTACGCGAAGAACCGCGTGTAGAGGCGGTCTCCGCGCATGTACCCGAGCGAGTAGATGTGGATCAGGCTGCCCACCCCGGTGACGAGGAGGATCCAGATCACCGACAACGGATCGGCCTGAGTCCCGACGTTCACACTGAACGAACCGGCCGGCAGCCAGGTGAAGAGTCGGTGCACCTCCAGCCGACCGTCAGCCGGGAGCCCGAGCAGTGCGCCGAGCATCCAGCACGACATCGCGAAGGCGGCGACCATGAGCGCCGATGCCAACCACCCGGCCCGGGGCTCACCGAGGCGGCGGCCGAAGAGCAACAGGACCGCCGACCCCAGCAACGGGAGGACGGGGACGATCCAGATCAGGTCGAGGACGTCGCGGGAGTTCACGGGCGGGCTCCGGTCGGCATGACGGTCAGCCCTTCAAGGCCGCGAGGTCGTCGGCGGTGGCGTGTCGACGGCGACGGAAGATGACGACGATGATGGCCAGACCCACCGCCACCTCGGCGGCGGCGACGACCAGCGTGAAGAACACGATGACCTGCCCGGCGACGTCGTTCAAGGTGTGGGCGAAGGCCACGAACGTGAGGTTGACGGCGTTGAGCATCAACTCGACGCACATGAACATCACGAGGACGTTGCGGCGGGTGAGGACCCCCACGGCGCCGATGGTGAAGAGCATCGCCGCCAGCACCAGGTAGTAGGTGTCGGTGATCGTGTAGGTGGCGAAGGTCATGCCAGCACCTCGTCGTCGGCGTCGTGACGCTGTCCGCTGCGACGCGCGAGTACGACGGCACCGACGACCGCGATCACCAGCAGGACCGCCGTGATCTCGAAGGTCCAGAGGAAGTCCGTGAAGAGCACCCGGGCGATCCGCTCGACGTTGTTGCCGAACCCGCCGCCGGTGACCGGGACGCCCCGAGCCGTGTGCTGGCCGGTGGCCCAGACGTGACCACTGAGGAAGACCAGTTCGGCGAGGAGGATCAACCCGAGCGCGAAGGTGGCGGGCCGCTGGTAGGGGATCGGATCCTCGGTCGACTCCTCCCGATCGACGCCGAGGAGCATGATCACGAAGAGGAACAGCACGACGATCGCGCTCGCGTAGACGATCACCTGGACCGCGGCGAGCAGTTCGGCATCCTGGAGCAGGAACAGCACGGCCACGCTGATGAGGGTCATCACGAGGAACAGGGCCGAGTGGACCGGGTTGCGCGCCAGCACGACGCCGAGTGCGCCGGCGAGCGCCGCGGCGGCCGCGAGGAAGAAGACGAACGCGATCAATGGTGTTCCCCCGCGTCCTGCGCGTCGTGGCCGTGCCCCCCGTGTGCGTGCGTTTCGTGTGCGTGGTCGTGCACCGGCTCGGGCTCGAGAACCGCGGTCTGACCCTGCTCCGGGGGGCGCACGCCGAATCCGAGTTCGCCCGACCAGCCGACCCGACCCTCGAAGGCGGCCTGACCGGCGGGGGAGGTCGCCCGCATCCAGGCGCTGGTCTCGTCGTCCTCGCCGCCGAGCCACAACTCCCACGGCTGGCGCCGGGCCCGGCCGTCGTCGTCGACGAGCAGCTCCGACTTCGTGTAGATGGCGTCGGAGCGGTTCGTGAACGAGAACTCGAACAACTTCGTCTCGGTGATCGCGCCCGTGGGGCACGCCTCCACGCACAGGTCGCAGTGGATGCACCGGAGGTAGTTGATCTCGTAGACGAAGCCGAAGCGCTCACCGGGTGAGACCGGGGAGTCAGGGGGGTTGTCGGCGCCCCGCACGTAGATGCACCGGGCCGGGCAAACGCCTGCGCACAGCTCACAGCCGATGCACTTCTCCATGCCGTCCTCGTAGCGGTTGAGGACGTGCCGACCGTGGAAGCGGGTGGGCTTCGGGCGCTTCTCGTCGGGGTAGTTGGTGGTGACGACCTTGCCGACCTGGCCGATCGTCACGCGAAAGCCACTGAACCGGCCCATCAGCGGATCTCCTCCACGGCTTCACCCTGCTTGGGCAGACAGAGCCACAGCACACCGAGGAGCATCGCCGCACCCGCGATCGCGGCGGGCACGGTGACCCAGCGGTTCCAACCCTCGTTCGCGCCCACCACGACGACTCCGGTGATCATCGCCCACACGAAGGCGAGTTCGATGAGGTACTTCCAGCCGAACGACATCAACTGGTCATAGCGCATCCGGGGCAGCGTGGCCCGGACCCACACCGTGGCGTAGAGCAGCACGACCACCTTCAGGACGAACCAGAACACCGGCATGATCCAGACGTTGACCCAGTTGCCGGCGGCCAGGAAGCCCAGGGCAGGACCCGATGGCCCGCCCAGGAAGAGCGTGGCGGCGATCGCGCACATCGTGACGAGGTTCATGAACTCCGCCAGGAAGAAGATCGCGAAGCGGATCCCCGTGTACTCGGTGTGAAAACCACCGACCAGCTCCTGCTCGGCCTCGACGAGGTCGAACGGCGGGTGGTTGGTCTCGGCGAAGGCCGCAATGACGAAGATGATGAAGGCGCCGATCGCCGGGAGCCAGAACCAGTCGCTGACGAACGAGTGCCAGTTGGTCCACGGCTGCTGGTTCACGATGCCACGGGTGGACAACGTGCCCGAGTGGATCAGCACGCCGATGACCGCGAGCCCCAGCGCGGCCTCGTAGCTGAGGAGCTGGGCCGAGGCGCGGACCGAGCCGAGCAGCGGGTACTTCGAGCCGGAGGACCAGCCGGCGAGCATCACGCCGTAGAGACCGATTCCCGACATCATCAGCAGCCAGAGGATCCCGATGGAGGGATCGGCCAGCTGCAGGTAGGTGCGGTGGCCGGCGACCGTGACCAGTCCACCGATCGGCACGATCGCGAAGGCCATGAAGGCCGGGATGATCGCCAGGTAGGGCGCAAGGCGGAACACCGCCGGGTCGGCGGAGTCCGGCGTCGACTGCTCTTTGAAGAACAGCTTGGTGCCGTCGGCCAGGGCCTGGAGCACACCGAAGGGACCCGCTCGCTGCGGGCCGATGCGGTTCTGCATGTCGGCGATGACCTTGCGCATGAACCACACGTAGAACAGGACCGCGATCATCATCACCGCGAAGACCGCGACGGTCTTGACGATCAGGATCACCACGACAGTGAGGTCGATGCCGTGAGCGAAGAGCGGATCGGCCGCGAACGGAATCACCGCAGCGTCTCCACCCGCAGCTCGGTGACCGCCTCACCGAGGTCGACGAGATCGGCAGCGCCCGGTGCGCTCCGGTTCGCCGCCAGGAATGCGGTTCCCATCGGCGTGCCGGCATCGGCCGCCACCGCGACCTCGATCTGGCCGCAGGCCGAGGTGACCCGGACGTGCTCACCGTCGGCCACGCCGATGCGCTCGCGGTCGGTGGGGTTCACCAGCAAGACGCTCTCGAGCGGGGCATGCGCCACCAGCGCCGCCGACTCGCGCACGGCGCGGTCGGCCCCGTAGAGCGTGCGGGCCGCGACCAGGCGCAGGGCGTAGGCGTCGACGGGCACCGTCGGTGCCGGCGCCGCGGCGCGATCCCAGATCAGGAGTTCGACCGACGGAGCCGGGATCGCCGGGGCGGCGGCCTCGACCGGCTCGGCCTCGACGGCGGTCACGGTCGCCGGGTCCACCGAGGCGGGTGGCTCGGCGTCGGTACCGGCCGGAATGGGCTCCCACGAGACCCCCGCACCGAGCGGAGCGGGACCGAGCACCAGCGATTCGGCGTGCTCGGCAAGCGGCAGCACGACGCCGTCGCGGGCCTGGGCGATCAGGGCAGCGTCGACGCCGGCGAACGCCGGGGCGACGTCGGCGATCTCGTCCTGGACCTCGGCCACCGTGGCCAGGTCGAAGTCGGCGCCGAGGCGCAGTGCAAGCTCGCCGGCGATGCGCCATCCCTCCATGGCCGCGCCCACCGGGGTGACCTTGCGGGCCAGGCGCAGCACCCGGCCCTCGAGGTTGGAGGTCGTGCCGGACTGCTCGCCCCAGACCGTGGTGGGCAGCACGACCGTCGCGGCGTCACCGCCGTCGGAGGCGAAGGCCCCCACGACGATCACGTGGTCGACGGCGGCGAGGGCCGCCGCGGCGAGGGCCCGGTCGGGGAAGTCGACCAGCGGCTCGGCGCCGAGCAGGACGAGGACGCGCAGACGCCCGGCAGCCGCCTCGGTCAACATGCCGGCAGTGTCGAGACCGGTCGCGGCCGGGATGCTCCCCCAACGGCGGGCGACGTGAGCCCCACCGGCGTCGAGGGTGACCCGACCCGGCAGGAGCCCCGGCGCGAGACCGAGGTCGAGCGCGCCGTGGACGTTGCCCCGGTGCAGGGCAGAAAGGAAGCGAACCCCCGGAACCGCCGCGAGCGCGGAGAGTGCGTGGATCGTGGCGGTGGCGGGCTCGGCCTGCGACGGACGACCGGCCAGCACGACGACCGGACCGGTGCGGTCGCCCACCAGCGCCGGGAGCTCGGCCACCACGCGGGCAGCCGCGCTGCCGACCTCACCCGGCAGGTGCCGGTGGACGGACGTGGCGTAGGGCGTGAGGCCGTGATCGCGGACGGCCACGTCGACGAGCGGGACCCGACCCTCCTCGGCCGCGGTACGCGCCCGCAGGTACAGGACCGGCAGGGTCTCCTTGACGTCGACCCCGAGCACGACGATCGCAGCCGCCCGGTCGAGGTCGTCGATGGTGGCGCGCGGCAGACCCAGCACGACCTCGGCGGGCAGCCCGTCGGCGAGCTGCGCGTCGACGTTGTCGGTGCCGAGCACACCCTTGGCCAGGCGGGCCCAGGCGTAGGCATCCTCGTTGGTGCCCCGGGCACCACCGATCACGCCGATCGTGTCGGGACCACCGGCGTCGAGCGCAGCGCGCAACACCTCGGCCGCGGCGTCGAGAGCCTCGGGCCAGGACACGCCCTCGAGCGCCGCGCCGCGTCGAAGGGCCGGGTTCACCACCCGGTCGTCGCTGTGCACCCACTCGTAGGCGTAACGACCCCGGTCGCACAGCCAACCCTGGTTGACGGGGTCGAGGTCGACACCGAGCAGGCGGACCAGGCGATCGGAGGTGGACTCCAGCGCGCCGCGGCAACCGACCGCGCACTGCTGGCACGACGTCTCGACGCTGGCGAGGTCCCAGGGGCGGGCCCGGAACCGGTAGGGCTTGGCGGTGAGGGCACCCACCGGGCAGATCTGCACGGTGTTGCCCGAGAAGTACGACGAGAACGGCTCGTCGGGGAAGGCGATGACCTCGGTGTTCGAACCCCGACCGCCGAAGGCGATCAGGGCGTCGCCGGCCACCTCGGCGGCGAACCGGGTGCAGCGCCCGCACTGGATGCAACGTTCACGGTCGAGCAGGACGGTGTCGGAGATGGCGATCGGCTTCTCGAAGTGGCGCTTCTCCTCGACGAAGCGCGACTCGCCCGGGCCGAAGGCCAGCGTCTGGTCCTGGAGCGGGCACTCACCACCCCGGTCACAGACCGGGCAGTCGAGCGGATGGTTCACGAGGAGCAGTTCGAGCACGCCGTCCTGGGCGGACTTGACCGCGTCGCTCTGGGTGTTGACGATCATGCCGTCGGTGACGGGGGTCGCGCACGAGATCTGGAGGCCGCGCATGCCCTCGACCTCGACCAGGCACATGCGACACATGCCGACGGGCTTCATGCGCTCGTGCCAACAGAACCGAGGGATGTAGGTGCCGTGCTCCTGGGCGACCTTGATCAGCAACTCGCCACGCGGTACCTGCACCTCCTTCCCGTCGATGGTGATGGTCGCCAGGTCGGGACCGGGCGCGACGGGGATCACGTAACGCTGGTCGGAGGGCCACTGGCTCATGGAGACGGCGTCGGTACTCATGTCGTCCTCAGGCGCTCGTGACTTCGAGACGGCGCCGAAGGTCGGCGTCGTGGGTGAGCCGCTCCACGATCTCGTCGCGGAACCAGCGGTCGAGGCTGACCACGTGGCTCATCGTGCTCGGACCGAGCGCGCAGATGGTGGTCTGGGCGAACGGAGCGTTCAGCCCGGGCACGATCGTGCTCCCGAACGAGAGCAGGAGGTCGAGGTCTTCGGGGCGGCCCTGGCCCTTGACCATGCGGTACAGCACCTTCTCGATCCACGACGAGCCCTCGCGGCATGGCGTGCACTTGCCACACGACTCGTGCGCGTAGAACTTCGCCAGCCGCCAGGAGACGAGCAGCGGATCGGTGGTCTCGTCGAAGATCGTGATGGCGCCGGAGCCGAGCATCGTGCGCAGCTCAGCGCCCGCGAAGTCCAGGTCGAGGGGCGAGTCGAGGTGCTCCGGGAGCAGCCAGGGCGCCGAGGCGCCACCGGGGATGAAGAACTTCATCTGCTTGCCGTCGCGGACTCCGCCGGCGAGCCCTTCGATGAGCTCGCGGAACGTCATGCCCAATTCGATCTCGTAGTTGCCCGGCCGCTCCACGTGGCCCGACACGCTGAAGAGGCGCGTACCGGTGGACCGGTTGACGCCCATCGACGCGTACCACTCACCGCCGTTGGCGATGATGTGGGGGATCGTGGAGATCGTCTCGAGGTTGTTGACGACGGTCGGAGCCGCGTAGAGCCCCTGGGCCGCCGGGAACGGCGGCTTGATGCGCGGCATGGCGCGCTCGCCCTCGAGGCTCGAGAGCAGGCCCGTCTCGTCGCCGGCGATGTAGCAGCCCGCGCCGCGGTGCAGCACCAGTTCGAGGTCGAAGCCGGTGCCACCGATGTTCTTGCCGAGGAACCCGTTGCGGTAGGCGTCGTCGATGGCCTGCGCCAGCCGCTCACCGCCGAGGGCGAACTCGCCGCGCAGGTAGATGAACGCGTGG
Source organism: Actinomycetes bacterium (assembly GCA_037142235.1). Lineage (GTDB taxonomy): Bacteria > Actinomycetota > Acidimicrobiia > IMCC26256 > PALSA-555 > CAIUKV01. The sequence continues at coordinate 47,369 of JBAXBB010000001.1, read as the reverse complement.
TTCGCCTGGATCGCGTAGGCGGTGATGATCGCGCCTTCGACGATCTGGTGGGGGTCGCGCTCGACGAGCATGTGATCCTTGAACGTGCAGGGCTCACCCTCGTCGCCGTTGATGCAGAGGTAGCGCGGGAACACGCCCTTGGGCAGGAACGACCACTTCTGCCCAGTGCCGAAGCCGGCACCGCCCTTGCCGCGCAGCCCCGACTTCTGCACCTCCTCGACGATCTGCTCGGGCGCCATGGCGAACGCCTGCTCGAGCCGGGTGTACGCGCCGTTGTAGGCCCGGGCGGCTTCGTAGGTCCAGGAATCGTCGGGACGATCACGCAGGAACTTCGAGACGATGCGCGTCTCCGTGGCGGTCATCGGTCACCTCCTGCAGCCGTGCCCGAGATGGTGCGGGCGGGGATGGCGCCCGACCGATATTGCTCGACGAGGTCGACTGCCGAGTCGGTCGTGTGCGGGCCATGGAAGTCGTAGTTCACCTGCAGCGCGGGGGCCCGGTCGCAGTGCGCCAGGCACTCGACCTCCTCGACGAACACGCTGTCGTCCTCGGCGTAGCGACGCCGCAGCTGCTCGTGGAGTTCGGGCCCGCCCTGCACGAGACACGCCACGTTGGTACACACCGACACCACGAGCGCTCCGACGGGCTCGGTCTTGAACATCGTGTAGAAGGAGCACGTCCCGAGGACCTGGGCCGGCGTGAGCTTGAGGAACTCCGCGACGTCTTCGATGCCCTGGGGCGAGACCCAGCCGTCACGGTCCTGGACGTAGAAGAGCAGCGGCAGGGTGGCGGAGCGCGCCTGCGGGTACTTCGCCGCGATCGCCTCGGCGCGCCGTCGGTCGGTGGTCGAGAAGCCCATCAGCGGTCCACCTCACCGAGGATCGGGTCGATGCTGGAGAGGATCGCGATGGAGTCGGCCACGAAGGTCCCGGGAGCCATCGCGGCCATTGACTGCAGGTTGTAGAACGACGGCCCGCGGATGTGCATGCGCACCGGCTTCGGGGTGCCATCGGAAACGATGTAGCAACCGATCTCACCGCGCGCCGACTCGATGGGCACGTACGTCTCGCCCGCCGGCACCTTGAAGCCCTCGGTGAAGAGCTTGAAGTGGTGGATCAACGCCTCCATCGACTCGTCGATGCGGGCCCGCGGCGGCGGCGTGACCTTGCGGTCCTGGATGCGGTAATCGCCGTCGGGCATGCGCTCGACGCACTGCCGGACGATCTTCACCGACTCGAGGATCTCGTAGAGACGGATGAGGAAGCGGTCGTAGCAGTCGCCGTTGCGGCCGTAGCAGACGTCGAACTGCACCTGGTCGTAGGCCAGGTAGGGCTGGGCCTTGCGCAGGTCCCAGGGGAAGCCGGTCGAGCGCAGGATCGGGCCCGTGATGCCCAGCGCCAGTGCATCGTCGGTGGTGATCGTGCCGATCCCCATCGTGCGCTCCTGCCAGATGGGGTTCTCGAGCAGGAGGGCCTCGTACTGCGCGACCCCGGACTCGACCAGGGCGCAGACCTCGAGGGTGTGCTCGCGCCAGCCGTCGGGGAGGTCGGCTGCGATGCCGCCGACCCGGATGAAGTTGTTGTTCATCCGCAGACCGGTGATCGCCTCGATGAGTCGGAGCACCTCTTCGCGCTCGCGCCAGCCGTAGATCATCATCGAGAGCGCACCCATGTCCATGCCGTTGGTGGCCTGGAAGAGCAGGTGCGACGCCATGCGCTGCAGCTCCACGAGGTACATGCGAGCCCACACCGCCCGCTCGGGGAGCTCGAGGTCGAGAAGGTTCTCGACCGCGAGGGCGAAGACCAGCTCGTTCGACATGCACGACAGGTAGTCCATGCGGGTGACGTTGGTGCCGCCCTGCACGTAGGTGAGGTGCTCGGCCTGCTTCTCCATCCCGGTGTGCAGGTACCCGATGACCGGCTTGGCGCGCAGGACCGTCTCGCCGTCGAGCTCCATCATCATCCGCAGCACGCCGTGGGTCGACGGGTGCTGCGGACCCATGTTGATGATCATGGTGCCGTCGTCCTCGGGCCAGATGCCCCCGGTGACGACGACCTCGTGCGTCCCCGGCTGCGCCGGAGTGTCACGGCGGAGGACCTGGGCTCCCTCGTCGGTTTGGCGGCCGAGCCGCTGGGCCTCGAGTTCAGGATCGTGCATCGAGGTGCTCATCGCGGGCCCGGGTCCCCCTTGAACGTGACGGGAATCCGCGCGTCGGCGTCGTCCTTGCGCAACGGATGACCCACCCAGTCGTCGGGCATGAGGATCCGGGTGAGGTCAGGGTGACCCTCGAACTCGATGCCCAGGAGATCGAAGACCTCACGCTCGGCGAACCCGACGCCCGGGAACTCGGAGGTGAGGCTCTCGACGCGGGGGGCGGCGACGGGCACCTGCGCGATCAGTCGCACCCGGAGATTGCGCGGGTGCGAGAGGAAGTTGGCCACCACCTCGAAGCGCTCGAAGGTGACACCGGCGACCGGGGGGCGTTCGACATCGGTGAGGTGGTCGACGGCGGTGAGGTCGACGCACTGCGTGAACCGCTCCTCGTCGCGGAGGAAGAGGGAGGCGGCGCGCCATGACGCGCGGTCGACGTGGACGACCGACTGACCGTGCGACACCATCCCCACCGAACCCGGGAAGCGCGCCACCAATGCCGCGGCGACCGGCTCGAGCACGATCTCGTCGGCGGTGTCAGCGACTTCGGTCTCGACGTCGGCCACGGTCAGCCCTTCACCCCGGAGAGGGTCACCGGAACGCCGTCGCGCTGCGCGACCTCGAGGCCGGCACCCGCGCCGGTGGCCTCACGACGCTTCATGATCTCTCCAGTGCGGATGAGCTCGTGCAGCGTGAGAATCCCGTGCAGCAGGGTCTCGGGTCCTGGCGGGCAGCCCGGCACGTAGACGTCGACCGGGACGATCTGGTCGACGCCCTGGACGATCGCGTAGTTGTTGAACATCCCCCCGGAACTGGCGCAGACACCCATGGAGATGACCCACTTGGGCTCGACCATCTGGTCGTAGACCTGGCGCAGCACGGGCGCCATCTTCTGGCTCACCCGGCCGGCGACGATCATCAGGTCGGCCTGACGCGGGCTGGCGCGGAACACCTCCATGCCGAAACGGGCGGTGTCGTAGTGCGCCGCACCGCTCGCCATCATCTCGATCGCGCAGCACGCCAGACCGAAGGTGGCGGGCCACACCGAGTTGCGACGAGCCCAGCGGACGAGGTCCTCGAGCCGACCGGTGAGGAAATTGTGGGAGATCGCTTCCAGACCCATCAGGCCGCATCCTCCCGGGGGGCGGAGCTCCCGATGAGCGCCGGGTCGAGGCCCTCGCGTCCAGGCATGCCCGCCGCCCGCAGCACCCGGGTGGAGAACTCGATCACGACGGTACGCACCGGACCCCACTCGAGGGCACCGGTGGAGAGGAGGTATCCGAACGGGACCAACGCCACGAGGAGGAAGACCCCCATCGCGGCCAGGCCGTAGGCGGCGAGATCCCTCAGGACCACGGTGAAGGGGTAGAGGAAGACGATCTCGACGTCGAGAACGATGAAGGCCATCGCCACGAGGTAGAACTTCACCGGAAATCGCTCGGAGGGTTCCTCCTCCGGAACGATCCCGCACTCGTAGGGAGCCCGCTTCGCGGCGGTCGGGCGGCTCGGACCGAGCAGCTTCGACGCCAGGAAGCTCAGGCTCGCGAAGAGGAACGCGAGCGCGAGAAGTGAGAAGAACGGCAGGTACTGCTCGAGAGCCACGGCCGGAATCTATCCGCGGTGGGTGGGCCACGGACAATGCGGGACCCGATCTGAATGCTCGGAGCGCCGGACCCCACCCCGACCCGACCGGCGGGCCCGCCTTGACTACCCTGCGGGGGCCTCCCCGACGCAGTGGGCGCGGGGCCCGACCGCCGGTCCGACCGGGAGCGAACGTGCAGGGCCAGACGCCGATCGAACCGCAGTCGCCGACCGGACCCACCGCCCCGGTATCGCCCGTTGCCGTCCCCGTCGCCACCCGCCGGGACCGGCGCTCCCGGGTCCACCGCCGCCGCCGGAACCTCGTCGCGGCGGTCGTGGCGGCCGTCCTGGTGCTGGCCCTGGTTCCGGCCGCGGTCAGCCTGGTCCAGGCGCTGACGGCTCCTGGCACCGACACCCTCAGCGCCCGGACGGTCGAGTGGCTGCGCGACCATGGGTTCGGCCCGACCGTCAATGAGGTCGAGCGCTACTGGTTCTCCCAGCACGCGCCACCCAAGGGCGGCACCCCGGAAGGCGGCCTACCCACCTCGAAGAAGGTCACCGCCGCGGCCGTGGGCCAGATCCCCACCGACTACGCCCTCCTCATGGGGTCGACCAAGGACGCCCTCCTCCCCCGGACCCCGCCGCCCGTCGACATGGCGCCCTTCGTGAGTACGCCCCTCCCCGACGAAGGGGTGTGGGCGCCCACGGGGCGGTCGGTCGGTGGCCTGCCGGCCGTCTACACGTCCTTCATGCGGCCCGACCCCATCCACACCAGCCTGGTGACGGGCTTCATGTGGATGGACCCGAAGCTCCTCAAGGCCGTCCACGTGCCGGGGCTCAAAGAGCCCGCCGGCGCACCCCCGAAGTACGGCGCGAACGTCCCCGACGACCTCCGGGCCTCGGCCGTGGCGGCGTTCAACTCGGCGTTCCGCCTCGACGACTCCCGAGGGGGCTTCTACGACGACGGGACGGAGGTCCGCAGGCTCGTCGACGGGCTGGCCTCGATGGTCGTGAACAAAGACGGCAGCCTCGACGTGGTGCAGTGGGGCCGCGACCGCCAGATCGACGCCAACGTCGCCCAGGTCCGTCAGAACCTGGCCCTGCTCGTCGACAACGGCCAGTCGGCGGCGGGCCTCGACTCCGAGGCCACCACCAAGTGGGGCGCCACGGTGGGCAACAAGGTCCTGGTCTGGCGTTCCGGAGTCGGGGTCGACCGCAACGGCGGGGTCATCTACATCGGCGGCCCCGGGCTCTCCGTGAACCAGCTCGCCGAGCTGTTCCTGCGGGCGGGTGCCGTCCGGGCGATGGAGCTCGACATCAACCAGGACTGGGTCACCGCCTTCACCTTCGAGCAGACCGACCCGAACAACCCGGCCTCGATCACCGGCAACAAGCTCCTGCCCACGATGTCGCGGACCAACGATCGCTACCTCGTGCCCGGCGAGCGCGACTTCGTGACGATGGTGGCCCGCTACTGAGGATCGCGACCCGCCGCGCTCCCCACAACGGCCACCGTGGCCACATTGGTCAACTCCGGCCCCGTTCGCCTACGCTCATCGGTCCCCGGCGGAGTGGGAGGGTGTCGTCGTGTCCGAGTCCGGTCCTCAGTTCTCCAAGGCCAAGTTCCTCACCGTGCAGGAGGTGGCCGACCTCATGCGGGTGTCGTCCATGACCGTCTACCGGCTGATCAAGGCCGGTGACCTCTCCGCCGTGCGCGTCGGTCGCTCGTTCCGGGTCAGCGACGCCGACGTCAACACCTACCTGGCGTCGCGATACACCCAGGCGGGCTGACGGGCGTGGCCACGCCACGCTTCGTCGCCTTTTGCTCCGACTACGGGCTGCGCGACGAGTTCGTCGGGGTCTGCAAGGGCGTCATCGCCGCCTTCGCCCCCGACGCCACGGTGATCGACCTCGTCCACGAGCTGCCGCCCCACGACGTCGCCGCCGGCGCCCTGGCCCTCGCCCGTTCGGTCCGCTACTTGCCCGAGGGAGTGCTGGTCCTCGCGGTCGTCGATCCCGGAGTCGGCACCGACCGCCGGCTCATCGCGGTCGAGTGCGAGCCCGCCACCCTCTTCGGACCCGACAACGGGCTCCTCGCCCCGGCCGTCGCCATGCTCGACGGCGCCCGACGGGTGTTCGAGTTGACCAACTCCGACTACCACCTCCACGCCGAGGGTGCGACCTTCGCCGGCCGTGACGTGCTCGCCCCGGCCGTGGCCCACCACGCCGCCGGGGTCGCGCTCTTCGAGCTCGGCACCGAGATCGACCCCGCCGGGCTGGTGCCCGGGATCGTGCCCGAGGCCAACGTCACCGAGACCGGCGCGATCGACGCCAACGTCTGGTGGATCGACCGATTCGGGAACGTCCAGCTCAACGTCGATCCGGCGGCCTTGCGCACCCGGCCCGGCGAGCGGGTGGAGGTCCACGCCGGTGAGACCGTGCGCGCCGCCCGTTGGGTCCACACCTACGCCGAGGCCAAGCCCTCGGAGCTGGTGATCGTGGTCGACGGCAGCGGAATGGTCTCGTTGGCGCTGGACCGACGCTCCGCTGCCGACGAGCTCGGCCTGCGCTTCGGCGCCGCCGTCACCCTCGTGCCGCCCGACCCGCACTGAGAATCGCGCCGCCGCACCAACCCCGACCACTCGAAGCCGACCGAAGACACCGGAGACCCCGTGCGCCAACCGACGACGATCGCCATCGTGGCCCTGCTCGTGCTGATCTTCGCCGCCGCCTTCGCCCAGTTCGTGCTGCACCTCGGCCCCTGAGGCCAGTGGGCCGTCGAACAGGCGATCAGGCGACCAGGACGGCCACCGGCCGTCGCCGCACGCCGTCGGCGACGAGGAACCCGGAGTAGATCACCGCGATCCCCAACGCCAGGCTCGCCGCGAACGCCTCGTCGTGGCCCAGGAATCCCTGCACGAGTCCACCGCTCGAGAGCACGAGCGTGCCGAGCGCGACGAGCGCGTTGGACGCCGCCAGGCGCCCCCGGCCCGGGGCCTGGCGGTCGGCGAGGAGCCGGACCATCGAGACCAGGGCGCCCACCACGATCACGGTCGCTCCCAACCCACTCCCGATCGCCGCCAGGACTCGGGGGCCCGCGCCGACGAACACGTCCTGACCCACCGGCACCGCCGTGCCCGAGACCGCCCGCAGCGGGGTACTGAACACCGTCCCGACCGCCATGCCGGTGAAGACCAGGAGACCCGCGCGCACCACCCGGCCGCGCCGGCCGCCCAGCAGGAGGAACACCGTCCCGAGGGCCAACCAGGGCACGCTGCACACCGCGCCGGCGGTGTAGAAGACGCGGTAGGTGCCCGGGTCGAAGCCGGTCGAGGACCCGATCGCCAAGGCCAGCGACGCCAGGGCGAACAGCACCAGGGCCACGGTCCAGGCCGCCTGGTGGGGGCCCCGCCCGGCCGCCGCCCGCTGTCCGGTCGCCATGGCGAACCACGACGACAGGAGGGTCGCCAGGGTGGCGAGGGCGAAGACCACGGTCCCGGAGGCTACGCGTTCACCCCCGTCTAGCCTGGGCCCGTGAGCGCCGACCCCGGCAACGCCGACCCTGCGCCCCCAGGCCGGCCCGGGCTGGGCGGGTATCCCGTCAACCTGCTGGTAGCCGGGCGCCGTTGTGTGGTGGTCGGTGCCGGCCGCATCGCCACCCGCAAGATCTCCGGGCTCCTCGAGGCCGGTGCCGACGTCCACGTGGTGGCGCCCGCGGCCGACGGTGCCGTCCGGGCCTGGGCCGACGAGGGCCGCCTGACGCTGCACCTGCGGACCTTCGTGCCCACCGATCTCGACGGAGCCTGGCTAGCCACCTCGGCCACCGCCGTGGCCGTCGTCGACCGGGCCGTCGCCGAGGCCGCCGAGGCCCGCCGGATCTGGATGAACGCCGCCGACGACACGGGAAGCTTCACCCGGATGTCGACGGTGCGCCAGGGGGACCTCGTCGTGACCATCGGCACCGGCGGCCGGAGCCCGGCACTGGCCACCTGGCTGCGCAACCACGTGCAGGAAGAGCTCGGGCCCGAGTACTCGGTCCTGCTCGACCTGCTTTCCGAGGCCCGGGAGGCGATGCGGGCCACCGGGCGACCGACCGAGGACGCCGATTGGCAGCGCGCCATCGATTCCGGCATCCTCGGGCTCATCCGATCCGGCCGACTGGCCGAGGCCAAGGAGCTCCTCCAGACGTGTCTCTCGTCGTCGTCGGCCTGAACCATCGCAACGCTCCGGTGGGCCTGCTGGAGCAGGTGTCGGTGTCGGGTCGGGCGCTGCCCAAGGCCCTTCACGACCTCGTCTCGCGTGAGCACGTCGCCGAAGCGGTGCTCGTCTCCACCTGCAACCGGACCGAGGTCTACGTCCGCGCCACCCTCTTCCACCCGGGCGTCGACGACGTCCGGCACTTCCTCGCCGAGGTCGGCGGCATCGACCCGGAGACGCTCGCCGAACTCATCTACGCCTACCACGACGAAGCCGCCGTCGCGCACCTGTTCGCGGTCACCGCCGGCCTCGACTCCATGATCATCGGGGAGCACGAGATCCAGGGCCAGGTGCGCGAGGCGTGGCGCGTCGCCGAGGACGAGCACACCACCGGACCGCTGCTCTCGCGGACGTTCCGCCAGGCGATCGAGGTCGGCAAGCGGGCCCGCACCGAGACCGGCATCGGGCGCTACGCCGTGTCGGTGTCGTCGGCGGCGGTGACCCTCGCCGCCGATCGGCTCGGGTCCCTCGAAGGTCGACGGGTGCTGGTGATCGGCGCCGGGAAGATGGGTGAGCAGACTGCGGTGGCCCTCTCCGGGGCCGGCGTCGGCGAGATCGTCGTGGCCAACCGCACCCCCGAACGGGCGCAGGCCGTGGCCGAGCGGGTCGGGGGCCGGGCGATCGGCCTCGAGCAGATCGCCGAGACGATGGTCACCACCGACGTGCTCCTCTCGTGCACCGGGGCCGACGAGGTGCTCGTGACCCGCACCGACATCGAGGCCGCCATGCGCGCCCGCCACGACCGGGCCATGCTCCTCATCGATGTGGCGGTGCCCCGAGACATCGATCCCGGCGTGGCCCAGGTGTTCGGGGTGACCCTCCTCGACATCGACGCCCTGCGCGCGCTGGGCGAGCATTCCCTCCAGCAACGCCGAGCCGAGGTCGGTCGGGTGCGCGAGATCATCGCCGACGAGATCGACCGGTACCGGGCGGAGCGTTCGGCGCGTGAGGTCGCACCCCTCATCACCGCGCTGCGCGAGCGCGCCGAGGCGATCCGCACGGCCGAGATCGAACGCCGCCGCGCGGCGATCGACGACCCCGCAGTCCGCGAGATCGTGGAGTCCATCACCCGCGGACTCGTCAACAAGTTGCTGCACGAACCCACCGTCCGGCTCCGCGACGCCGCCGGCTCGTCCCTCGGCGAGACCTACGCCGACACCCTCGCCGAGCTGTTCGCACTCGCGCCGCCCAGCAGCGACGGCTGATGGCGCCGCGCTTGCGCGTCGCCACACGCGGCAGTGACCTGGCCCGTCGCCAGACCGACTCCGTGGTGGCCCGGCTCGGGATCGAGGTCGACGTCGTCGTGGTGAGCACCACCGGTGACCGTCGCACCGACGTCCCCATCCACTCCCTCGGGGGGACCGGGGTCTTCGTCAAGGAGGTCCAGGAGGCCGTGCTCGCCGGTGACGCCGACTTCGCCGTGCACTCGGCCAAGGACCTGCCGTCGCAGCCCACCACCGGTCTCACCATCGCGGCCGTGCCCGAGCGAGGCGACCCGCGCGACGCGCTCGTCGGATCCACGCTCGCCGGCCTGGCCCTGGGAGCACGCGTGGGCACGGGTGCGGTGCGCCGCCGGGCCCAACTCGCCCACGCCCGGCCCGATCTGACCTTCGGGGAGATCCGGGGCAACATCGCCACGCGGCTCGACCGGTCGGCCGACTTCAACGCCGTGGTGGTCGCAGCCGTGGCGCTCGAGCGGCTCGGTCTCACCGGCCGCATCGCCGAACGACTCGGCGTCGACGTCGTCCTCCCGCAGGTCGGCCAGGGCGCGATCGCCGTGGAGTGCCGGTCCGACGACGGCTCCACGCTCAGCGCGCTCGCCGCCGTCGACGACGTCGTTGCCCACACCGCCGTCACCGCCGAGCGGGCGTTCCTGGCCCACCTCGGCGGCGGGTGCGACCTGCCCGTGGGGGCCTACGCCCGGGTCGGCCCCGACGGCGCGACGACCCTCGACGTGCTCCTGGCCTCCCTCGACGGCGTGACCGTCGTGCGGGCGTCGTGCGTCGGCGCCGACCCCGTGTCCACCGGCGACGAGGCGGCGCGCCGTCTCCTCGACGACGCCGGCGGGCGGGCCCTACTCGAGGAGGTCGCGTGACCGTCTACCTCGTGGGCGCCGGACCCGGCGACCCCGGACTGCTGACCCGGCGAGGCGGCGAGCTCCTGGCACGCGCCGACGTGGTGGTGCACGACCGGCTCGGCACCGCCGACCTGCTGGCCTTGGCCCGACCCGACGCCGAGATGATCACGGCCGGCAAGGCCCCCGGCAAGGTCGACCTCACCCAGGACGAGATCAACGCGGTCCTGGTCGAGAAGGGGCGCGCCGGACTCGAGGTCGTACGACTCAAGGGCGGTGACCCCTACGTCTTCGGGCGCGGTGGCGAGGAGGCTGAGGCGCTCGCCGCGGCGGGCGTCGCGTTCGAGGTCGTCCCGGGCATCACGAGCGCCATCGGCGCACCGTCGTACGCAGGGATCCCCGTCACCCACCGGGGTCTCTCGACCCACTTCACCGTGGTCACCGGCAACGAGGATCCCGACAAGGGGCGCACCGACGTGGACTGGGAGGCCCTGTCCAAGGTCGGCGGCACCATCGTGATCCTCATGGGCGCCGCGCGCATCGCCGGCATCGCCCAACGTCTGATGGCCGGCGGGCTCCCCCCCGAGACCCCAGTGGCCGCGGTTCGCAACGGCACCCGCCCCGATCAGTCGACCGTGCGCGCCACCTTGGGCACCGTGGCCGTCGCCGGGATCCGGGCACCGTCGGCCGTCGTCGTCGGCGCCGTGGCGGGGCTCGAACTCGGGTGGTTCGAGCAGCGCCCGCTGTTCGGTCGGACCATCATCGTGACCCGGGCGCGCGAGCAGGTCAGCGGGCTGCGCCAGCGCCTCGAGCACCTCGGGGCCGGCGTCGTGGAGCTGCCGTCGATCGCGGTCGAGCCGATCGACTTCGCCATCCCCGACCTGTCCGGATTCTCCTGGGTGGTCTTCACCTCGGTCAACGGGGTGCACGCATTCTTCGACCGCGGGCTCGCACCCGCTGGTCTCGACGCCCGGGCGCTGGCGGGCACCCGGGTCGCCGCCATCGGCCCCGGCACGGCAGGCGCCCTCGCCCGCCACGGCCTCCGGGTCGACCTCGTGCCCGAGCGGTTCGTGGCCGAGGCGCTCCTCGACGCCTTCCCCGGTCCGGGCGCTCCCGGCGAACGGGTCCTGATCGCGCGAGCCCGAGAAGCGCGCGACGTCCTGCCCGCCGGCCTGGGCGAGCGGGGGTACGCCGTGGAGGTCCTGCCCGTCTACCGCACGGTCACCGCCGACCCCGATCCCGCCGCCCTCGACCTCGTGCGCACGGGCGCGACCGACGCCGTGACGTTCACGTCGTCGTCGACGGTGCGCAACTTCGTCGACCTCGTCGGCCCACTCGATCCGGCCCCAGCCGTGGTGTCGATCGGCCCGGTGACCTCCGCCACGGCCCGCGAACTGGGCCTGACGGTCGCCTCGGAGGCCACCGACCACACCGTCGACGGGGTGGTCGGCGCCGTCCTCGCCCTCCTGGCGCGCTGAACCCCACCCCCGGAGAACCGCCGCGCGACGGCCACTACGATCGAATGCCATGTCGTTCCCCGACCAGCGACCGCGGCGCCTGCGTCGCACCCCGGCCCTGCGCCGCCTGGTGGCCCAGACCCGGGTCTCCGTCGACGACCTCGTGGCTCCCCTGTTCGTGAAAGAGGGGATCTCCGAGCCCGACCCCGTGGCCTCGATGCCCGGCGTGGTCCAACACACGATCCCGAGCCTCACCGCCGAGGTCCGGACCCTGCGCGACCTCGGCGTCCCTGCGGTCATCGTGTTCGGGATCCCGGCCGTCAAGGACGCCCGGGGATCCGGCGCCGACGATCCCGACGGCATCGTCCAGCGGGCACTGCGCGAACTGCGCGGCGCCGTCGGCGACGACGTCGTCCTGATGGCCGACACGTGCCTCGACGAGTACACCGACCACGGGCACTGCGGCATCCTCGACGCCGCCGGCCAGGTCGACAACGACGCCACCCTCGAGCGCTACGCCCTGGCGGCGGTGGCGCAGGCCGAGGCCGGGGCCCACGTCGTGGCCCCGTCCGGGATGATGGACGGTCAGGTCGGCGCCATCCGCAACGGACTCGACGACGCGGGCCACCCCGACGTCCCGATCCTCGCCTACGCAGCCAAGTACGCCTCGGCGCTCTACGGCCCGTTCCGCGACGCCGCCGAGTGCGCGCCCGCGTTCGGGGACCGGAGGTCGTACCAGATGGACCCTCCCAATGCCCGGGAGGCCCTCGAGGAGGTCGGCCTCGACCTGTCCGAGGGTGCCGACATGGTGATGGTCAAGCCCGCGCTGGCGTACCTCGACATCATCGCTTCGGTCCGTTCGGCCACCGATGCTCCGGTGGGCGCCTACCACGTGAGCGCCGAGTACGCGATGGTGATCGCCGCCGCGCGCAACGGTTGGATCGACGGCGACGCCGTGGCCCGTGAGCACGTGACCGCGATCAAGCGGGCAGGCGCCGACTTCGTGCTCACCTACTTCGCCCGCGAGCTCGCCGAACGACTGCTCGACCGGTGAGCGACCTCTTCGAACGGGCGCAGGCGCGCATCCCCGGCGGGGTCAACTCACCGGTTCGCGCCTTCGGCTCGGTCGGGGGTGAGCCATTCTTCGTGGCTCGCGGGGAAGGCGCGCACCTCTACGCCACCGACGGTCGCTGCTTCCTCGACTATGTGCAGTCGTGGGGAGCGTCGATCCTCGGCCACGCCCATCCGAAGGTGGTCGAGGCCGTCCAGCGGGCTGCCGCGGACGGCACCTCGTTCGGAGCCCCCACGACCCGGGAGGTCGAGCTCGCCGAGGCCATCGCCGACCGGGTCTCCTCGGTGGAGAAGGTCCGCCTCGTGTCGTCGGGCACCGAGGCCGCGATGACGGCCGTCCGCCTGGCGCGCGGAGCCACCGGACGCGACAAGGTCGTGAAGTTCGCCGGGTGCTACCACGGGCACCTCGACGCCCTCCTGGTGGCGGCCGGCAGCGGCCTCGCCACCCTCGGGCTGCCCGGGTCGGCCGGCGTCACCGCCGGCACGGTCGTCGACACCATCGTCGTCGACTTCAACGACGTCGCGGGCGTCGACGCCGCGTTCGAGCGCTACCGCGACCAGATCGCCGCCGTCCTGGTGGAGCCGGTCGCCGCCAACATGGGCCTGGTTCAACCCGATCCGGGCTTTCTCGAGCACCTCCGGGCTCGGGCCACGTCGGCTGGAACGCTGCTCGTCTTCGACGAGGTGATCACCGGGTTCCGCGTCGGACCTGAGGGGGCTCAAGGTCGCTCAGGGGTGACGCCCGACCTGTCGATCTTCGGCAAGGTCGTGGGCGGTGGTCTCCCGCTCGCGGCCCTCGGTGGCCCGGCCGCGGTCATGGATCACCTCGCGCCGCTCGGCGGCGTCTACCAGGCCGGGACGCTCTCCGGGAACCCCCTCGCCACCGCCGCCGGCCTCGCCGTGCTCGCCGAGCTCACCCCCGACGCGTACGAGACCCTCGAGGCGAAGGCCACCACGCTCGCAGCCGGACTCCACGGCGCCCTCAGCGCCGCCGGGATCCCCAATACCGCGCCGCGGGCCTGGACCCTGTGCGGCGTCTTCCTCGCCGAGGCACCGGTCCGCACCTACGACGACGCCAAGGCCGCCGACACCGCCCGTTACGCGCGGTTCTTCCACGCGCTGCTGGCGCGAGGGGTGTACATCGCGCCGAGCGCCTTCGAGGCGATGTTCCCGAGCCTGGCCCACACCGACGCCGACCTCGCCCGCACCGTCGAGCTCGCGTACGAGGCGGCGGCCGAGGCCGCGACCGACTAAGTGGACCGAGTGGGCTGAGCCCTCAGGGCCTAGCCGTCAGTTCGACTGCTCGTCGCGCTCCATCGCCCGCTTCCGGACCCGGTCCATGAAGAAGAGCGAACCCCAGATGATGCACACCACCAGGACGAGGATCACGAAGGCGAGACCGCCTGCCCCGTTCTCACCGCTGGCGTCGACGACCTGCTGTCCGAACACGACCATCCGTTGTCCTCCCCCGCCTCAGACCCCGACCGACTCGCGCGCGCGAGCGGTGTTGACGGGTGCTCCGGCCTTCTCGGCCTCCTGGGCGGCCCGCCGGTCCTTCTCGAACCAGTTGAACAGCGCCAGGCTGATCGCGAACAGGATCGCCGAACTGAGGAAGGCCACCATCGGCGGCTGCCGCAGGTCACCCAGGTTGTACTCCAGCACCACGTAACCGTTGTGGGCCGCCTCGGGCGTGCCGACCGGCGCGCACTTCGGCACGTCGGGGGCCACACCGAAGGGCTGCGTGTTGGGCGAGTTCCCACAGAACTGCACGACCGCGTACTTCGGGGCGTGGGTGAACTGGAAGTCGAGGAAGCTCGGCTTGGACCCGCCGACCTCCCACGTCGTGACCCCCTGGTACTGGGTCACGACGTCGAACAGCGCGTACTTGTTGTCGGCCGGCGTGAACTTCTCGATCGCGGTGTTGACCTTGGTGATCAGGGCTTCGTCGACCGCAGCCTTCACGTTGGCCGCTTCGATGGCCGGAACGGTGGTCCCCTTGGACTCGATCTGGCGGATGGTGTCGATCTTGGACTTCGCCGGGTTGTCGACGACCTCCTTGACCTCCCACTTGGGGATCGACCCCTTGATCGTGTTCAGCGGGGATGCCGTGGTCATCCAGAGCGTCGTCAGGACGACCATGAACCCGGTGAGACCCGAGAAGACGGCCAGGAAGGCGAGGCGGGCACCCATGTTGGTGCCGAGCATGAGGTAGATCGATCCCACGAAGAGCACCGCCGCAGCCACCACGACGAGCACGCCGAGGATGGTCGGGTACCAGAGGGTGCGATGGATCGCTTCGGTGCCGAGCGTGATCACGGCGGGGGGGATGCTGGTCAAGAGAGGTCCTTCTCCGACTAGAGACTGCGCTCGTACGCGACGATCGCCTTGATCTGGTCGTTGCTCAAGAGGTGCAGGAAGTGCGGCATCTGACCCGAGGAGATGCCGCGCACGCCGTAGCCCTCGTTGACCGGAGCGCTCAGGGCGATCCAGTTGTATTGGAGCTGCTCACCGGCCAGACCCGGGAACTGCTCGAGGGTCGCCCCCGCGCGCAAGCTGGGCCCGAAGGCGCCACTCCCCGCAGGCACTTCCTTCCCGGCGAGCCGCAGGTCGTTGGGGTCGAAGTACGAGGCGCCCTTGGTATGGCAGCGGGCGCAGTTGGTGCGGAACAGCACCTCCCCCTCGCTCATCTTCGACACCTGGTCGGCCCAGGCCTGGGCCTTGGCCACGACCGCCGTCTGCTGGTCGACCTTGAGCTGGGCGGCCACCAAGGCGGCCGAGTTGCCACCCGCCCTCGCCTTGACCAGGGCCGCCTGGGCGGCGGTGAGGGCCGTCTGCTGGTCGGTCGCGTTCTTGGCCGAGTTCTGGCGGTAGTCGACCGCGTTCTTGGTGCTCCGGTCCTTCGCCGCAGTCGAACTGATCTGGATGCTCTTGAGGTACGCGATCAGGTCGTTGATGCTCTGACTGTTGAGCACGCCCTTCCCGCTCTCCACTCCCCAGGCGGGCATCGGAGACCCCGGACGGCCCCAGGTGAGGATGTTGTAGACCTGCGACTCGTCGAAGCGGAGGAGCACGGTGTCGAGCGGGGGCGCCGCCCAGGCCACTTGCTGGGGCAGGCACTCGGGCACCGCGAGGTTCGACTTGTTCTCGGTGTCGGTGCACTTGTCGAGCTCGGGCTGGATGACGAACGGGGCGTTCCCACCCTGGGCGTCGACGCCGTGACAGTTGGCGCACAGCAACGACTTGGTGGGGTCATACTGCGGCATCTGGTTGTTGGAGAACAGCACCGCGCCGCGGGCGGCCGCGCGCTCGTCGAAGCCTTCGAGCGCCCGGACCTTCCGGTCGGGCTCGAAGATGAAGTACAGGGGCAGGGCGAGGGCCACCACGAGCACGAAGATCAACGACGTTCCCAAGGCGCGCTCGAGCCGCGGACCCTCGAGTTCCGTGTCGGTCATGCCCGGCCCGAGGTTCTCGGCGACCTTGGTGTCGGGGTTGCGGCGAACGCTGATCACCCTCCACACCAGGTAGGTGGCGATCAGCGCGAAGGCGACGACGTTGATCAGGATGAGCGTGGAACGGAAGTTCATGAGAGACCTCCCTGGCAGAGCGAGGGGCGGACGTGGATGTGGTTGGCCCGGGTCAGACGCACGCTGCGCCCTCCTGGCCCTGTCCGGTGGTGTCGGTGCCGATGGGGGGACCCTGCACCACCACTGCGGTGTCGACGACGATGTTGGAACCGGAGATCTCCACGGCGAAGCGGTCGAGCCCGCGGGGGGCGGGGCCACCCTTCTTCTCGCCGACCCGGTTGTACTTCGAGCCGTGGCACGGGCACTCGAACCACTGCGAGGTGGAACACCACGGCACCCGACAGCCGAGGTGGACGCACTTCTGGTAGAGCGCCACGTATCCGGCCTCCATGCCGGCGAACACGCCCGGCTCGGTGCCGTAGACCTTCTTGGCCTTCGACAGGTCGGCCTTCGGGTAGGGCTGGATGTAGACCTTGGCGCTGGCGTTGTAGAAGGGCTCCTTCTTCTGGAAGGAAGTGTCGGCGTCGCTCACCGTGCCGACGGTGATCTTGCCGCCGAAACCGCTCGAGGCCGTGGGCCAGAGGAAGGCCAACGCCGCGGCGCCGAACCCACCCACGCCGAGACCGATCCCGGTGAGGATCCCCCGGTTGAAGAACTGACGCCGGGTGACCCCGAGCTCTTCGGGGTCGACCGGCTCGTAGCGGACCACCCCGGAGCCCGAGCGCTTGGCCACGGTGCCTCCGGCCGAGTCGCGGGACTCGTCGGCCCGGGCCCGGGCCTCGACGGTGGCGTCCGCCGTGGAGACGAGGTCGGTGGTCGGGGTTCCGGCGTCACGCTGACGGGTCTCACGGCTCAGTCGGCCAGTGGTCGCGCGACGACGACCGGTGGCGAGCAGGAACACGAGTGCTCCGACCAGGACGACCACGATGGCGACGATGATGATTGCCACGACTTGCTCCTACGTTCCCGAATGCTTCCGTCTACCGATCAACCGCTACAGCTCGAAGAAGATGCCGTCCTTCCAGGGGAAGACGAAGTTGAATCCCGGCCCCCGGAAGAACGAACCGATCACGACGAGCACCGCCCACAACATGATGAACAGGGTGAAGATGGCGATCGCGAACCGCCGGTCGTCGGGCTTGTTCGACGGGTTCTTGTCGTAGAACGGTGCGAGGGCTGCGAGCCCGAGCGCCACGCCCGGGATCGTCACGCCGGCCACCATCGGGTGGAACATGGTGAGGAGCTCCTGGAGGCCCAGGAAGTACCAGGGTGCCTTCGACGGGTTCGGCGTCTTGTTGAAGTCGGCCAGCGCGAGCAGGGGCGCCCGCACCAGTGCGGAGAACATCGTGACGGTGGCCAGCACGATCAAGATCGAGCCCAACTCGACCACGAGCAGGTGGGGCCAGGTGTGGACCTTGTCCTGGGCCTCGGCCTTGGTCTGCTGGATCGAGCCAGACTTGACGACGGTCAGCAGGCGCTGGGTGTGCCCGCCCGGCCCGGTGACCCCGGCCGACGGCGGTGCGATCGTGGCCGTGGCCGCCGCCGCGACGACGCCGGCCGCGCCGGCCTCGCCGCCCGCGACCGCAGCCTTGCGGCGCTGCGCCCGCTCGAGCAGGTGCGCCGGGATCTTGGCGCCGCTTGCGGTCTCGACGTCGGCCATGGGCTCGCTGCTCGTGGCCGCGGCGGGAGCCGCCTCGGCCACGACCGGCGCGGCGTCGGGTGCGGAGGCGTCGGCTGCAGGCGCGCCTTCGCCGCCGTCTCCGCCTTCGCCGCCGAGAGCCTTACGGCGCTCGGCCGACCTTCGCAACAGGTGTTCGGGGACTTCAGCCATGGATCGATCCTCCTCGGCCTAGAGCGGACCCGAGATGCCGCCGTCCTTCCGGACCCGCCAGAAGTGGACGGCCATGAAGATGACGGTGACGAACGGAAACAAGAGCACATGGAGCACGTACCAACGCAGCAAGGTGTCGCTGCCGATCTCCTTGGATCCGAGGAGCACGTACTTCACGCTGCTCCCGAACACCGGTGTGTATCCCATCATGTTGGTCCCGACGGTGACGGCCCAGAGCGCGAGCTGGTCCCAGGGGAGGAGGTACCCGGTGAAGGAGAGGAGCAGGGTGAGCGTGAGCAGGATCACGCCGATGACCCAGTTGAACTCACGCGGCGCCTTGTAGGCCCCGTGGTAGAAGACGCGACACATGTGCAAGAAGACGGAGAGCACCATGAGGTGCGCCGCCCATCGGTGCATGTTGCGCACGAGGGACCCGAAGGTGACGGCCGT
The DNA here is from genome assembly GCA_037142235.1 of Actinomycetes bacterium. Classification (GTDB taxonomy): domain Bacteria; phylum Actinomycetota; class Acidimicrobiia; order IMCC26256; family PALSA-555; genus CAIUKV01. The sequence goes on along the minus strand of JBAXBB010000001.1, from coordinate 28,973 downwards.
CTCGAGCGTCTTGATGTCGTCCCAGGCCGAGACGGCGGTCGGCCGGTAGAAGAACATCAAGAAGATGCCGGTGACGGTGAGGAGCATGAACAAGAAGAACGAGAGTCCGCCGAGGCACAGCGTGTACGACACCTTCACGGCGTGCCGCTTCACCTTCACCGGGTGAAGGTGGTACAGCACGTTGTTCATGATCACGTAGGACCGGTTGCGGGGGCTGTCGGTGTAGCCCCGGCGGTAGACCGAGCCCGGACGGAAGATGGCGTTCCACGCCTGCGAGCCGCGGATCTTCTCGTCGGTCTTGTCGAGGACGACCGACAGCTTGTCGCCAGCGCCTCCTGATCCATTTCCGTTCGCCACGGGACTTCGCTCCTGATCCGTGATTCTGCTCAGAACCGCACGCCGTAGGCGTAGCCGTTCCGAGAGGTCCGGGTGTGAGGGTCGCCGTCGGCGACGTCGGGACTGATCTTGCCGAGGACGATGACTCCGGTGGGGCAGCGGTCGACGCACAGGGCGCACCGCGTGCAGACGTCTTCGTCGACGACGAAGGCGACGTGGTCCCGGGGGTCGATCTCGCCCGGGAGCTCGGTGCCCACGGCATCGCTGATCGCGGAGACCGAGAGCATGTGGATGCACTTCCACGGGCAGATGTCGACGCAGCCCTCGCAGAGGATGCACTCCTCTTGGTCGATGTGGAGGAACTGCTTCGGCTTGACCGACGCGGTCAGGTAGGAGGGGTCGACCTCCTGCAACCGGTAGTCGGTGACGAACTCCGGCATCGGCGGATTGGCATCCGTGCGCGCCATCGGATCAGACCTCTCCGGCGGCCGCGCGCCGCAGCGGGCGACCGAAGCGCGAGCGCTTGGTCGGGGTGGAGTCCGCGGCCGGGGCCTCGACGACCTGGTTGCGCTTCTGCCACTGGGCGAACAGCGCGATGTTGAGGCCGAGCAGCACCCCGTAGAGACCCGACACGGCGATGTCGCGCAACGCCGGGTAGTCGAGGTTGAACGGCCAGTGCCACGGGAAGAAGAGCATGTCCTGGCCGGAGCGCCAGAGGAACTGGGAAGTGTCACCCCAGCGCAGGTAGCCGTTGGCGAAGGTCATCCACTCGTGCGGGACGACGCCGTAGGCGAGGGCCAGCAGTGCGAAGGCCCCGACGGCACCCAGGTAGCACTCGGCCCAGGTGGCCTTGTACCCCTCGGGCCGCGGCGTACGGCTGGCGATGAGCAGGTGCGTGTGCGCGGCGAAGAAGACCAGCACGAGGTCGACGATGATCGCGTCGACCTCCCAGCCGGCGATCGCCAGCGTGTCCGGCAGGAGCACGGCGACGACCCAGCCCAGCACCGGCACCACGAGGTAGAGCGAGTAGCCCACCACGTTGGGGAACGGACGCTTGAGCACGGGCGGCTTCATCAGGGCGACCACGAAGCTCACCCCGACGACCAGCAGAATGCTCGACCAGATCAGCCGGCCCGCCGGCTGGATCCATGGCAGCCAGTCGGGCAGCAAGTTGGGCATCGGGCCGTTCTCCTCCCACGTCCAGCGGACCGTACGGTCCGGAAGGTCCCTGGACCCCCTGGTCCGGTGTGCAGTTGGTGCCGCCCACGCTACCCCGGCCCTGGGGCCCGGTTTGCATCCGGGGCCGGGTCTCCGGGCGAGGAATCCGGGGGGCCGGTCCCGGGTTGGGAACCCTGGAACGGAGGCGCGACGATGGCGGGCGTGGAACACTGGGACGTAGTGGTGGTCGGCGCCGGACCGGCGGGCGCCAGCGCCGCCTACTGGCTGGCCGAGCAGGGGCACCGGGTGCTCGTGGTCGAGCGCAAGCGGTTCCCGCGGGAGAAGACCTGCGGAGACGGCCTGACCCCCCGGGCGGTGGCCCAGCTCACCGCCATGGGTCTCGAGGAGCGCTTGGCCGGGTTCCATCGCTACGACGGGCTGCGCTCGATGGGCCACGGGGTGACCCTCGAGTTGACCTGGCCCGACCACCCTGACTTTCCGTCCCACGGCTACGTGGTGCGGCGTCGGGACCTCGACGAGATGGTCGCCGACCGGGCGGTGGCGGCCGGAGCCACGCTCTGGACCGGGACCGAGGCCGTGGAGCCGGTCGTCGAGGCCGGGGCGGTGATCGGGGCCCGGGTCCTGCGGAAGGACTCCGGGGTCACCGAGGAGGTCCGGGCCCGCTACGTGCTGGTCGCCGACGGAGCCAACTCGCGTTTCGGACGCGCCCTGGGCACCCGCCGCGACCGCTCCTACCCCCTCGGAATGGCCGTGCGGGGCTACTTCACCAGCCCGCTCCACGACGACCCGTGGATCGAGTCACACCTGGACATCCGCGACAAGAACGGCGAATCGCTTCCGGGATACGGCTGGATCTTCCCGGTGGGAGACGGCACGGTCAACGTCGGGGTGGGGCTCCTCTCGACCTTCCGGGGCTGGAAGGACATCAACACCTCACACCTCATGGAAGCGTTCTGCGCGTCGGCGCCGCGTTCGTGGGGCATCTCCGCCGACACCTCCTGTGGCGCCCCCACGGGGGGCCGGCTCCCGACCGGGCTCTCGGTGAAGCCGTCGGTCGGGCCCGGATGGCTCACCGCCGGCGACGCCCTCGGATCGGTCAATCCGTTCAACGGCGAGGGCATCTCCCTGGCCTACGAAACCGGCCGCATCGCCGCCGACGTCCTGGACCAGGCCCTGCGCACCGGCGACGCCCGAGCGCTCGAGCGCTACCCGGCTCGGCTCGAGGAGACCTACGGCCTCTACTACAAGGTCGCCCGGACCTTCGTCCGCGCCATCGGGAACCCGGCGGTGATGCGCGAACTCACCCGGGTCGGGTTCCGGTCCCGAACCCTCATGGAGTGGGTCCTGCGGATCATGGCCAACCTCATGCGTCCCGAAGAACGAGGGGGAGCGGAGACCGTCTACAAGATGGTCGCCGCCATCGTGAAGGTCACGCCCGAACCCCGCGCCGCCTGAATCCGGCTGCCCGGGTCGGCGGCCGCCCGGCGGCCGGTTCAGCTCGGGGGACGCCCGAGTTCGCGAGAGCGGTCGGTTGCGGCCCGCACCGCGTCGAGGAGCGCGGCCCGCACGCCATGGGCCTCGAGAGCCGCCAGACCGGCGGCGGTGGTACCGCCCGGTGAGGTGACGGCGGCGCGCAGGGCCTCCGGGGTCTCGTCGCCAGCGGCGAGGAGGGCCGCCGAGCCCACCAGGGTCTGGGCCACGAGGGTCCGGGCGACGTCACGCGGTAGACCGACCAGCACCCCGGCCTCGATCAGCGCCTCGGCCACGAGGAACACGTAGGCCGGGCCGGAGCCCGACAGCCCCGTGACTGCGTCGAGTTGACCCTCGGGCACGCGCACCACCACGCCCACTGAGCCGAGGACCCGCTCGGCGAGGTCGAGGTCACCGGCGGTGGCGTGGGTTCCGCCTGCTATCGCCGAAACCCCCTTGCGCACCAACGCCGGCGTGTTGGGCATCGCCCGCACGACCGGGCGCCCCGGCGAGCACGCCTCGAGGGCGGCCAGGGTCACGCCAGCGGCGATGGAGAGCACCAGGGCGCCGTCGGCGAGGGCCGGACCGGCCTGCTCGAGCGCCTCGGCCACGTGGTGGGGCTTGACCGCCACGACCACCACGGCGGCGTCGGGGACGGCCCAGGCCGGCGACGGCACGACCCGGGCGGAGGGAAAGGCGGCCTCGAGGGCCCGGCGCCGATCGGCGTCGGGCTCGGCCACGCTCAAGGACCCAGGGTCCCAGCCGGCGTCGACCAGCCCACCGAGCAGGGCCTCACCCATCCGTCCACCGCCCAGGAGGGCCAACCGGGTCACCCGTCGAGGCTACCGGCGCGATGCGGCGGCACCCGGGGAACTTCCGGCCCGGTGCGCACTTCCCCGAACGCACCCGGCCCCGGCCCCCCGGGTGCCGAACGCACAGGACCGCCGTGCCGGCGAACGTGACCTCCGGCCGAGATCCTCGTGGCGACCACGCGTCCGGCGACGACCGACACCGCGGGCCACCGGACGCGGTTCGTCGGCCACCTCGCCGTCCCCGGGGCGAGGCCACTCGCACCGCCAGGGGCTCACCGGGCCGATCAGGGGCGGGGCGGTCCGTACGCGAGTCGGACCACCGTCGGGAACCAGCGCTCGGTGACCTCGTAACACACCCCGATGATGCGATCGAGCTCGTCTTCGTCGAGGTGCTCCAGCAGCACCCGACCCGTGAGGTAGAGGTCACCGTCGGGTCCGAGCGAGAAGTGCGCGCCGTAGAGCGAGTGGTTGCGTTCGAGCAGGAACCGGTAGAGCGCCAACGGCTGCCCCGGCGGGTCGGGCAGGAAGTAGATCTCGTAGTGCAGCGACCGCTGGTGGAGGTCGAAGTAGATCGTCGCGGCGTCGCGGCCGTCGCAGCCGAACCGGACGTACCACCGCGGGATCTCCGCCTCGAACTCCACCGTCTGGATCCACGGCTCGGCCGCCACCGAGCCTTCGAGGTGGTGCTGGCAGAGTTCGAACGCCGCGGCGTACCGGTCGGCGAGGTCGTCTACGTGCACTGCACGAGTTCGCGCGCCGGCACGTCGAGGTAGAGGCGCCGCAGACGCGCCGCCGCCAGTCCCCAGGTGAAGCGGTCGGCACGCTCGGCCGCTCGCACGCGCAGCGAGCCGTCGGGATCGGCAAGCACTGCGGCGACCCGCTCGGCGTAGGCGTCCGGATCACGCTCGGGCACCAGGAATCCACTGACGCCGTGTTCCACGATCGACGGGAGGCCCCCCACCGCGGCAGCCACCACCGGCACGCCGCACGCCGCCGCCTCGAGCGCGACCAGGCCGAACGACTCCGTGCGCGACGGGACGAGCACCACGTCGGCGGCGCGGTAGTACTCGGCCAGGCGCTCGTGCTCCTGGGGCTCCTCGAAGTGCACCCGGGCGCCGAGTCCGAGCTCGGCCACCAGGCCGTGCACCCGGGCCAGCTCGGCGTCGCCTTCGGCGCCGCTCGGACCACCGACCACCACGAGGTGGGCGTCGGGTCGGCCGAGCGCCGCGAGCGCCCGCACCGCGACGTCGAGGCCCTTGAGCGGCTGGATCCGACCGACGAACAGCAGCATCGGGGCTCCGCCGAGGCCCAGTCGCTTCCGTAACACGGTGCGGTCACCGGGGGTGAACACCGCGTGATCGACCCCCGGCGGGATGACCTCGATCCGACCCGGATCGGCGTCGTACGCCCCCACGAGCAGGTCGCGCTCCTCGGTGGTGGAGACCACCAGCCCGTCGGAGCAACGCACGACCGCGGCCTCGACCTCGAAGCGGTGGTCAGGATCGTCGTGGATCCCGGCGTCCTGCTTGGCGCGGGCGAGCGTGTGGAAGGTGGTGACCAACGGCAGCCCGATCCGGTGCTTGAGCGTGTGGGCCACGGCGCCCGACACCCAGTAATGGGCGTGCAGGACGTCGGCGACGCCATCGGTGGTGAGCCAGCGCTCGGCCGCGTCGGCTAGGGCGTCGTGGTGGTCGAGGAGGGCTTCCTTGCGGACCCCGGCGACGCCGATCGGGAGGTGGACGACCCGGACCCCCGGCTCGACCTCCACGACCTCGGGCGTTGCTCCCCCCGGCTGCGGGGCCAGGGTCAACAGGTCGCACTCGAAGCCCGCCGACGCCAGGGCGGACGCGTACGACCGCACGTAGACGTTCATACCGCCACCGTCGCCCCGGCCGGGCTGGGCGAGGGGTGATGTGTGCAGGGAGAAGACCGCTGCTCGCCTGACCATACCGGGGCAAAGCCTACCGACCCCCGGGAACATTCCCCCGGGAAGCGCCTCCCCGGCCCGGCTCAGGCCCGACCCGGGCCACCGGGCTCGGCACCGGGCTCGGCACCGGGCTCGGGACCTTCCGGACGGCGGAGCGTCAGGTAGAGGTCGATCAGCACCTGCTTGTGGCGGTCGTCGAGGTCGGGGGTGGCCCGGACGGCAGCCACGAGGTCGGGGCCCGGCCCGGGCGGCCGGGGATCGAGGATCCCGGCCCGCTCGTAGAGGGACTCGGCGGAGATCGCCAGACCCCGGGCGATCTGCTGGAGGATCTCCGCGCTCGGCTTGCGCAGCCCGCGCTCGATCTGACTGAGGTACGGGTTGGAGATCCCGGCGAGATCGCTCAGCCCGCGCAACGACAGCCGGGCCTGCTCACGCTGGACCCGGATGAAATCACCCAGGTCGCGCAGCCGCTGCTCGACGGAGTCAGGCACCTCAGGCAGGCATCTGACGGCGGGCGAGCTCGACGTCGATGACGTCGATCACCCGGTGCAGGGCCCGCCGGGTGTCGGAGGTCTCGCGCTCGAGCGCCCCGAGCCCGTCGAGCCGTTCGAGCAGTTGCGCATCGGTGAGATCGGGCAGGGTGGCCAGGGTGTCGTCGGTGATCAACGACTCCCGACCCCTCGACCACTCGATCGCCGGATCCGGCGCGAACCGGGTCACGACCCGGCTGACCGACGGAGCCGGACGCGGTCCGGCGTCGGCGAGGATCCGCGGCAGCGCGGCGACGAGTTCGGCCACGCTGCCCCCCCGGGCCCGGCGATCCTGCTCGGCCCGCAGGATCTCGAGGCGAGCCTGCGCGAGCCGCCGGACGTAGGAGACCTCGGTCTCGACCTCCGTGCACTCGTCGTGGAGCGCCTGCAGGGTGGTGAGCGGGCGCTCGGCGAGTCCGTCGAGGTAGCCCGGTTCCAGGACGACGTCGATCCGCCGGGGTACGCCGGTCACGACGGGACGGTACCAGCGGCCCCGCCGCTCACCGGCGGCAGCACCGCCACCTCGTCGTCGTCGACGAGCACCGTGGCGGCACCGTCGGCCGGCTCGTCGCCGTTGACCCAGGTCCGCGACGCGTCGAGCACCGCCGAGAACGCCGGTCCGTACCGTTCGCGCAAGACCTGCTCGAGTTCGGAGAGTGTGGACGCCGCCGCGAGTTCGACCACGTCGTCACGCCGGCCGGCGGCCTCCCGGGCGGCGGCGAACAGCCGGATCCGGACGGTGCTCAGTCCCCGGCTCCCGAGTCGGTGGCGTCCTCGAGTGCCCCGAGGTCGGCCTCGAGCGTGGCCAACTCCTCCTCGAGGGCAGCGAGCTCCTCCGTGGACGGTGCCGACGGAACCTCCGACGGAACCTCCGAGGCTCCTGGGCTGGGTGCGGGCACGGACTCCATGGAGCGAATGTAGGCCGCGTTCAGCCCGACAGCCGGAACGTGCAGACCTCGATCTCGGCGTCGAGGGCGTCGCGCAGGTGCGCGAGCCGGGAGACGGCGTCGTCGAACTCGAGCAGACCCTGCGCGTCGAGGGGGCCGAGCGGCGCGAGGGCCGCCGCCTCGAACGAAGCCCGGACGGGGTCCGCCGCGATCGGCGGGTCGCCGTCGAGCGCCGGCAGGCCCAACTCGGATCGCAGGGCGTGCACCCGCCGCAGCCGGGTCCGCACTTCGGCGAGCACCCCGTCGACCCCGTCGGGCCCGACGTCCCCGGCCGCGTCGTCGAGGGTCACGACGCGTGCTCGCGGGTAGGGATCGTCGGGGAGCCATTCCTCGACCCGGATCCTCTGGGTGCCGACGGTGGCCAACCACCACCGGCCGTCGGGGCTCGGACGGGCCTGCACGATCCGTGCGACCGTCCCCACCGAGAAGCGCGTGTCGCCACCGCCCACCTCGCTGCCCCGTTCGATGAGGACGACGCCGAAGCAGGCGTCGGACGCCAGGGCGGCCTCGACGAGTTCGCGATAGCGGGGCTCGAACACGTGGAGCGGGAGCACTGCGTACGGGAACAGCACCGATCCGAGCGGGAACATCGGCAGCGTCGCTCCGTCCATCTGGTGCCCTTCAGTTGGACCGGGCGAGGAGCCGGGCGAGGACCGCCTCGCCGCCCCGACGCTCCGCCGGCGGCAGGCCCGGGATCGCCAGGCGCAGGCGCAACGCCCAGGTCGCGGTCAGGGGCGCTCGGACCGCCAGTGAGTTCACCAGGTTGGCGAGGATGCGCGCCAGGATCGCCCGGCTGCCCACGGGCTCGAGGTAGCGCGGGGAGAACGGTGCCATCGGCTGCGCGCGCTCGAACCGCGCCCGGGCGCCCGCCGCGTCGAGGAACGTTCCCGCCGCGAACGCGTCGACGTACCCGTCGTCGGTCCCGACGAGGAAGTGGCCGGGCATGCCGATGCCCACGCACGACACCCCGCAGCGCCGACCGACCTCGATCATCACCACGGCCAGGGTGATCGGCATCCCGAGCCGCCGGGCCAGCACCTCGTCGAGGAAGGAGTTGCGCGGGTCGTCGTACTCGACGACGTCGCCGGCGAACCCGAGGTCCACGAAGAGGCCCCGCGCCAGGCCGGCGGCGTCGGTGGCGGCCACCTCGAGGGCGAGCGCGTCGAGTGCCGCCAACCCGGCCTCCACGTCGACGGCGTGGTCGTGGGCCGCGATGAGCAGGGCGGCTTCGTCGAGGGGGACGTCGTCGTCGGACCGCTGGACGAGTTCGACGAACCGGGCCGTGAGGTCTGCGTCCACGCGCGGACGGTAGCGCGGCCACCGGCACGTCGGTGCACCCCGTGCCTCCACCGAGCACCCGGAGGGCCGACTCCTAGACTCCGACCATGGCGACGGCACGTCACTCCGCCCACGACGTCGGTCGCGATCGATTCCTCGACGCCGCCGCCGATCGACTGCGGACTGCCGGACAACGAAGCACGCCGGCGCGCGTCGCCCTCGTCGGCGTGCTCGGGCGGAGCGGTCGTCCGCTCACGATCCCGGAGATCCTGGCCGCCGACCGGGAGTTCGCCCAGAGTTCGGTCTACCGGAACCTGGTCGTGCTCGAGCAGGCCGGCGTGGTGCACCGCATCGTGACCAACGGCGGCTTCGCCTGCTTCGAGCTCACCGAGGACCTGACCGGCGACCACCACCACCATCTCATCTGCAGCGAGTGCGGCGCCGTGCAGGACGTACCGGCATCGGCCGCGATCGAGCGGGCCCTGCACCACGCCGTCGAGGCGATCGAGCGCGCCTCGGGTTTCCACACCACGGCGCACCGCATCGACCTCGTCGGCCGCTGCCGAGACTGCGGATAACCCTCACCCGACGTTGGTGGAGGATCCCGTCCCCGAGTTGGACGACGCGCCCGCACCCGGAACCGTCACGGGCTGACCGGCGGCCAGCTGCGCGAGCATGGGGGCGAGGTCGGCTTCGGCGATCTCCCCGGACGTGCGCGCCACGACCTTGCCCTGGGCGTCGACGAACACCAGGTAGGGGTAGCCGGTGAGCCCGTAGGCCTGGGCCGCGCTCTGCCGGGCGTCGTCGAGCACGACCGGGCCCGGCCACTGCTCACTCGCCAGCCAGGCGCTCGGCGGGTAGTTCGGATAGGTCTTGTCGGTGCCGGTCGGGATCGCCACGATCGTCACGCCGGACGCCTTGCCCGCCTTCTCCAGGGCCACGATCCGAGGAATCTCCGCTTGGCAGTGCGGACACCAGTGCGCCACGAAGGCCAGGACCGTGGGCCGGCCCGAGGCGCCGCCCGCCGTCGCGTTGTGGCCCGAGAAGTCGACCGAACCCAGCGTGGGGGCCACGAGACCGACCGCCGGATCCTTGGCGGCAGCCGTGTACCGGGGCAGGGCCGTGCCCCCGACCGTGACCTCCGCCGACACCTCGACCCGCGCCTTGGGAGTGCCGCCACCCGAGCCGCCGCCGGACCCACCGGTCGCGCTCAGGATCACGGCCAGCAGGCCGGCGAGCACGATCACGCCGATGACGGCGGGGAACACCCATCGGTTCCGGCGACCACCGGCGGGGACTGGGGCACGCTTCGGGCTCATGGTCATCCTTCCGTCGCCGCGATCGCGGCCGGGCTTGCGTCGAGGTCGGTGGGGTCGGTGGAGTCGGTGGGGTCGTCGCTGCGAACCCCGTCGGGGTTCCGGCGCTCGAACGTCCGGTCGGTGAGCAGCAACGTCCCGACGAGGAGGAAGGCACTCAACGCCATGAACGCCAGCGTGACGAAGCCGAGTTCCTGGAACCACGGCACGCTGCACGGCGCCGACGCCGAGCACGAGCTCGTCTGCTCGAAGAAGTGCACCCGCTCCACCAGCCAGTGGTACAGCGAGATCGGGGCCCCCACCACCACGAACGGCGCCGCGTAGCTGCGGACCAAGTGGTCGCGCCGGACGAGTCCGACCAGCAGGATCAACGCCAGCGGGTACATGCAGAGGCGCTGGTACCAGCAGAGATGGCACGGCGTGTAATGCGCGACCTCCGAGTAGTAGAGGCTGCCCAGGGTCGCCACCGTGGCCACCATCCAGGCCGTCAGCCGGGCCGACGGGCCGACGGCCTCCACCGCGGCGTCGCCGATCCGGCGGACCCACGGCACCCGTCGGCCCAGCACCAGCACCACGGCCAGGAGCACCCCCGCGTCGGCGAGGAGCGTGAGGATCGTGAAGAAGGTGTCGGCGAGTTCGGTGCGCAAGGGTTCGGTCCGGGGAGGCGGGCGGGTCGCGTCAGGGAGCGACGATGATGGTTCCGGTGAGCGTGATCCGATCCGGTTGGTCCGGGCTCCCGATCACCACCGTCGTGAGCACCCGCCAGCGGCCGGCCAACGGGAGTTCGAGCCCGGGCGAGAACGAGTGCCCCGGACCCAACGTCCGCAACGGTACGAGGATGGGCGCACCCGCGTTGCTCGGGGGCGTCAGGGTGACCTCCACGGCCGCCACGGCCAGCGGCGCACCCCGGCGGGTGACCACGACCTGGAGGTCGTCGACCCCGACCCGGCCCGGCACCAGGGTGAGGTCGACGGTGGCCCGTGGGTCGACCAGCGTGGTCGCGGCGGTTGCAGCACCGACGGCCCCCACCCGGCCGGCCGGCGGGGGGGCCTCCACCAGGACCGCTGTCACCACCAGCACCACGGCGGCGAGCACCACCTCGAGCCCGACCGAACGACGCAACGCCACCGCGTCGGTGCGACCGGACTCCCGACGCGCCAGGTCCCGGCTGCGCACCGCGACCGCCAGGAGGAGGGCCACGACCACGAGCTTCACCACGAGCGTCCGTCCGTAGTCGGTGGTGCGCAGCGCCTCGAGACCACCGACCAGCCGCCACGCCCGGAGTGCACCCGACGCGACCAGGGCAGCGACACACCACCACGCGACCCGGGAGAACCGACCGACCATCTCCCAGCCGTGGGGAACCCGGTTCGCAGCCGCGTCGCCCGACCGACGCCCCGGACGGTCGCCGCGCGGACCCCCCAACACGATCAGCAGCACCACCAACCCGCCGACCCACACGGCCATGGCCGCGACGTGCACGGCGTCGAGCACGAGTGCGAGGGGGCGATCGGCGTCGGATCCGGCGTGCCCGGCGAGACCCGGGGTGCACACGAGCCCGACGCCGACGACGACCGCCACCGTGCACCACCACCGCGGGAGCGGGCGCGGCGGATCACCCCGATCACCCCGGTCGAAGAGCACCCGCCCGAGGACGAGCGCCCCCGCCGCCAAGACCGCGCGCGCGAGCCACACCGCCCCGAAGCGCGTGTCGAACGCCGCCCGCCAGGTTCCGGGTCGGACGACGTCGAACACCCCACCGCCGCGCACCGACGCACCGAACACGGCGATCCCCGCGAGGGAGCCGAGCACCAGGGTCACGGCGGCGCCGGACACCACCCCCGCGACCACTCGGGACCGTCGGGCCGGGGGCCAGACCACCGCGGCGGACACCGCGCCCCCGATCAGCACGGCCAGCGCGGCGAACGCCAGCCACCGGAGCACGCCGTAGGCCCCCGTCACGACCGGCGAGGCCCGTTGCGCGTCGAGCAGGGTGCGCGCGACCGCACTCGCTCCGGGGTCGACGGCGGCAGTGCCGACCCGGAACGTCCAGGTGCCCTCCACCGTGTGGGTGTCGTCGGAGACCGCGCGCCAGGTGACGATGTACGTGCCGTCCGGGAGGTCGCCACGCACCGCCAGGACCAGGCGGTCGGGTCCGGGTCGGCGCAGACGCCCCACCGGGACGCGTCGGCCTGCGCCGTCGAAGAGCGCCAGGCCGTTCCGGACCTTCGCCACACCCTCGGTGAACTGGATGGCGAGGGAACGCGGAGGGTTCGTCAGGACCGCCCCGGCTCCCGGGCTGACCTCGACCACGTCGGCATGAGCGGCGGCCGGGAGGGCGAGCGGCCCCGCGAGGGCCACCGACGCCACCACGAGCGCACCGCACCAGCGGAAGGCTCGGAACGAGGGGCGGGGAGCGCCGGACATCGGAGGGTCGGCTCCAGGGACTCGGGAGGTGGCCAGTATCGTCGCCGCGCAGTGGTGGGCACGGGCGGTCTTCGGCGCTGGCAGCACGTGGTGATCGTGGCCCTCGGCGCCGCGGCCCTCGTGGGGGTCGGCGCCAACCCGGCGTCGGCCCACACGGTCGGCGGCGTCAATGCCACCAATTTCCGGACGCGGATCACGGCGGTGACCACACCCCTTCCCGGGGTCACCGTGCGAGTGGTCGACGACGGCAATCAGCTCGAGTTGCGCAACGTCGGACGCCACGACGTCGTCGTCGTCGGGTACGACCACGAGCCCTACCTCCGGGTCGGTCCTCGCGGCACCTACGAGAACCTGAACTCTCCGGCCACGTACCTCGACCGGGTCCTGAGCAACCCGGCGCCGCCACCGAGCCGAGCCGACCCCACGGCCTCACCCGACTGGCACCAGGTGAGCGGGGCCGACACCGTGCGTTGGCACGACCACCGAGCCCACTGGATGGGATCGCTCGATCCGCCCGTGGTGGCGCGCGACCCCGGCCACGCCCACCTGATCCAGCGGTTCGTCTTGTCCCTGCGCAGCGGCAGCCGAACCTCGCGGGTGCACGGCGACGTCTGGTGGATCCCGGGTCCGTCACCCTGGCCCTGGATCGCGGTCGCCCTCGCCGGTGCGGTCACGGTGGCCCTGGCGGCACGGACCCGCCGGGCCGTGGTCGTGATCGCGACCGGGCTGGCGATCGCGGTCCTGGCCACCACCCTGCACGCGCTCGGCGCCTGGAACGCCGGCACCACGTCCACCGCCGGCCGCCTCTCCGACGTCGCGCCCACCCTGGGTGCCGTGGCGCTCGGCGTGGGGGCGCTGGTACGCCTCCGCCGACGCGGCCTGCGCGCCGCGGCTCCCGTGCTGGTCTTCGCCGGATTGTTCGTCGCGATCGCGATCGGGATCGCCGACCTCCCGGCGCTCTCCAGGTCGCAGGTACCGACCACGTTGCCGGTCGATCTCGACCGCCTGATGATCGCACTCGCCCTCGGACTCGGGGCCGGGGTGGCGGGCGGCGCCGCGCAGCACGTGTCGGATCGACGGTCAATGAGCACGCAAGAATCGGGGAGATCGGCTAGCCCGCCGCCACCGGGATGAACTGCGCGGTGGTGCCCTGCGTATTGATGTAGAGGGCCGGCTTCGGATCGCCCGATCCGTAGATCACGAACTTGGTGGCTCCGGCGGAGGACTCGATCCGGACGTTGCGGACGGCACCGTACGCATTGACGTTGTCGGCCTCGACCGCCACCAGGAAGCGGTTGACCGTCTGGTTCTGGAACGACACCGGGAGCAGGATCGACCGCGTGTACCACTGACCGCCGGCGTAGGCGTCGAGGAGCGTGTTGGGATGGACGTTGAGGTTGTTCTGGTCGTAGGCGCCCGCATCCCGGAGGCTCTCGGAGGTGGTCGTGAGCAGGTCGACGGCGATGCGAGCGGCCTTCGTGAACCACTGGACGTCGTAGACCAGGCGATCTCCCGGCTTGATCACGACCTGCGATGCCGAGGTGAGGTCGTAGTAGGCGTAGGTGTTGCCCGTCGCGACGAGGGTCGACGAGCGCACGTCGAGCCGGGGCTGCGTCGTCGTCCGGTCCACGACCGGGTAGAGGCCGTCGGGGCCCGTGAGCGCGCGCTGGCAGGCGTCGACCTGGTCGAGGATCAGTTGCTGATAGGCGGCGCTTCCGGTGGCACTGAGGTGGGGGTCGCCGGGCGCCTTGAAGTACTCGAGGTGGCCCTGGGACGCGGCGGACCAGTCCCCGTAGATCAGTCGCGACTTGTCGCGCGCCGAGCGGGCGATCTCGTCGGTGATGACGGAGTTGAGCGTGGGCCCCCCCACCGTGTGGTCACCGATGGAGCCCGGGGTCGTCCAGACCCCGTTGGTGGTGTTGACGCCGATCCACGCGACGCACGGGACCGTCTTGGTGTGGTCGAGCATGGTGCGGACGCTCGTCCGGATCTGGTCGAGGGTCCGGTACCCCGTCGACCAGTCACGGAGGTCGTTCGTTCCGGTCGCGATCACCAGGATCCGCGGTGACGCCTTGACCAGCTGGTCGGCGGTGTACTGCGTGCGGTAGGTGGCGTAGCCGGGCATCGCCGTGACCGAGGCTTTGAACGAACGGTTCACGATGCCCGTGGTGAGCGAGCTCGCGATGTCGACGAGCAGCGAGTCGCCGAAGGCGCCGACCCCGGGAGCAGACGACGAGCCGACGAACGGCTTCGGGGCGACGTCGGGCCAATAGTTGATCGCCGGCACGGTCGTGCCGGTGGGCCTCGTGGTCGTGGTCGCCGGCGGGCGCGTCGTGGTCGTCGTCGCGGGCAGCACCGTCGTCGTCGCCCCGGGATCCGAGGTCGTCGTCGCGGGCAGCACCGTCGTCGTCGCGGGCAGCACCGTCGTCGCGGGCAGCACCGTCGTCGTCGCCCCGGGATCCGAGGTCGTCGTCGCCCCGGGATCCGAAGTGGTCGTGTCGGTCACCAGTGCCGGGAGCCGGCTCGCTCCGGCCGACGTCCTGACGGGCACGACCAAGGCACCCAGCACCGCCACGACGCCCACGAGCGTCGCGGCCATCGCCGCTCCTCGTCGTCGCGTGCGTCGCTGGCCGTCCATCGGTCTGTCCTTTGTCTGGAGCTCAATCTCGCACACCCATGGTGCCGGGAAAGAAACCAGCCGAGCAGGAATGAGAACCAGTCTCATAGACTGGGGGGGTGACCTCGATCCCGCCCGTGCTGGCCGCCCACGACGTGTCGTACTCCTACGGCGACACCCGGGCCGTCGACCACGTCGACCTCGCCATCGGTGCTGGGGAGTTCGTCGCCCTGGTGGGTCCCAACGGGTCGGGGAAGTCCACCCTCCTGCGCCTGCTCCTCGGCCTCCTCCCGCCCCACACAGGCCGGGTCGAGTGCTTGGGCGCGGCCCCGAACACCCTGCGCGACCGTTGGCGCATCGGGTACGTGCCCCAACGTCGGATCCTCGACCTCGACCTCCCCGCCACCGTGGAAGAGGTGGTCGTCTCGGGCCGCACGGCCCGCCGGGGCTGGTGGCGCTTCGCCGGCCGGGCCGACCGCTCCCTGGTCGACCACGCGCTCGAGGCCGTCGCGCTCGGCGACCTCCGCCGCCGACCCGTCGGCCGACTCTCGGGCGGCCAACAACAACGGGTCCTGATCGCCCGGGCCCTCGTGAGCGAACCAGCGGTCCTCGTGCTCGACGAGCCCATCGCGGGGGTCGACCGGGCCTCGCAGGTGCTCTTTCGCGACAGCCTGCTCCACCTCGTGGAGCACCACGACACCGCCGTGCTCCTCGTCTCCCACGAGTTGGGCGCGGTCGCCGACGACCTCGACCGCGTCGTCGTCCTCAAACAGCGCGTCGTCTTCGACGGACCACCGGCCGAACTCGCCGCGACCGGCGTCAGCCTGGGTGTGCACGCCGACGACCTGCCCCGCTGGCTGGAGGAGCTGGCGCCGTGATGCACGCGATGGGAGTCTTCGCCACGTTGCCCCTGCCGTGGCCGTTCGATCGCGACTACATGCAGTACGCCCTCGCGGCCGGTCTCGTCGTCGGTGTGTGCGCACCCCTGATCGGCGTCTTCCTCGTGCAGCAACGGCTCTCGCTGATGGGCGACGGCATCGGGCACCTGGCGTTCGCCGGGGTGGCCGCCGGCCTCCTGCTCGAGGTGTGGCCGCTGTGGACCGCGCTGATCGCGGCGGTGGCCGGCGCCCTGGCCATCGAGGCGCTCCGCTCGCGGGGTCGTACCTCCGGTGACCTCGCCCTGGCGTTGTGGTTCTACGGTGGCATCGCCGCCGGGGTGGTCCTCGCGGGCCGGGCGGGTAGTGGGGGAACGGCCATCGTCCCCTACCTCTTCGGTTCGATCCTGACCATCGACGCCTCCGACGTCGTGACGATCGCGCTCCTCGGGCTCGGCATCGTCGCGACGCTCACGCTCTTGGGCCGCGTGCTGTTCGCGGTGGTGGTCGACGAGGAGTCCGCCCGGGTCGCCGGACTCCCGGTCCGCCTCGGGAACTCCGCGGTCGCCGTCCTCACCGCCGTGACCGTCGTCGCGGCGATGCGGGTGGTCGGCGTCCTGCTCATCGCGGCGCTGATGGTCCTCCCCGTCGCCAGCGGCCGGGTCCTGGCCCGTTCGTTCCGGTCGACCATGGTGATCTCGACCGCGGTGGGTGTCGTCGCGGTCGTCGTCGGCCTCTTCGCCGCCCGGGCATGGGGGCTGGCCCCGGGCGGTTCGATCGTCCTCGTGGCGGCGGCGGTGTTCGCGGTCACCAACCTCACCGGCCTGCGCCAACGCCTCGCCGGCCGGTCCCGGCACGACCACGACGACGTGCACCATCACGGTCATCACGGTCATCACGGTCATCACGACCATCACGACCATCACGACCACGGTGGTGGTGGGCACACGCACTGAGCGCGTCGCCGGTCTAGCGTCCGGGGATGACCCTTCCCAGCCTCGACCCCACCGGCGAGCGCCGACCGCGCCTGGTCGGGGAGCTCGCGCTCATCACCGGCTCCACGTCGGGGATCGGTCGGGCCATCGCCCTCGAGTTCGCCGCCGAGGGTGCCCGGGTCGTGGTCCACGGACGCGACGCCACCCGGGGCGAGGCGGTCACCGCCGAAGCCCGTTCACTCGGGGGTGACGCGACGTTCGTCACCGCCGACCTCGCCGACCCCGCGGCCGTCGACGCCCTGATCGCCCGGACCGTCGACGCCCTGGGCGGACTGACCGTCTTGGTCAACAACGCCGTCGGGGCGACCAACGGCCGCGACTCCCGGGTCGCCGACATGGATCTCGCCCACTGGGAATCGGCCTTCCTCGTGAACCTCACCGCACCGATGCTCCTGTGTCGTGCGGCGCTGCCCCACATGCTCACCGCCGGGCACGGCGCGATCGTCAACGTCTCGTCCCGCCAGGCCGAGCGCCCCAGCCCAGGCCTGGCCGCCTACGCCGCGAGCAAGGGGGGGCTCAACGCGCTCACGCGTGCGATCGCGGTCGAGTACGCCGACCACGACATCCGGGCCAACACCCTGAGCCCGGGCTACGTGATCAACGACCGTCGCGACGCCGAGATGGACGACGCCCGCCGCGCCCGGCTCGAGGCGATGCACCTCACCCGGTTGGGCAACGCCCGCGACGCCGCGTTCGCGGCGGTGTACCTCGCGAGCCGCGAGTCGGGGTTCCTGACCGGGATCAACCTCCAACTCGACGGGGGCTCGAGCATCGGCCGCGCGTCCTCGTTCGGCTGATCACGACCCCGAGACCGAGACCGACGATCGGAACGGAGCCACCGATGCAGACCCATCCCCGCGTCTCCCTGTCCACCTTGTCGCAGTGGAACTGGACCATCGAGGAGAACCTCGACTTCTTCGACCGCGAGGGTGTGACCGCCATCGGCCTGTCGTGGGGCAAGTTCGCCGAGTGCGGCGGGTGGCGGCCCTACGTCGACCGGATCCGTGACGGTGGCTACCGCGTCACCAATCTCGTGGCCCTGGCCCCGATCCCCCTCGCCGATCCCTCCGCCTGGTCCGAGCCGCTCGACCGCGTCCGCGACACCTTCGACGCGGCCGAGGCCCTGGGCGCGGAGTGCCTGATCATGACCACCGGACCTGGAGGCGGGCTCACCTGGGAAGACGCCCGCGACGCCTACGGCGAGGCCATGGGTGCCCTGATCGTCGAAGAGGCGATCCCCCGCGGCATCCGGATCGCCCTCGAGCACACCAACTCGCTCCGCACCGACATCGGCATCCTCCATTCGCTCCACGACGCCGTCGACTTCGCCCGGCAGTTCGGCGTCGGCGTGTGCATGGAGATCAACGCCTGCTGGGCGGAACGGGGCCTCGGGGCAACCCTCCTCGACGGAGCCGACACTCTCCGGATCGTCCAGCTGAGCGATTTCGCCACGGGAACGCTCAGCACCCCCAACCGGCTCGTCCCCGGCGACGGCGACATCCCGATGCGACGCATCGTCGGTCAGCTCCTCGCTGCCGGGTACGGCGGGGTCTTCGACCTCGAGATGATCGGCCCGAGGATCGAGGAGGAGGGGTACGCCAGCGCCTCGACCCGCGGGGTCGAGTACGTGGGCGGCCTGCTCGCGGCGCTCGGTGCCTGAGCCCGCTCGTCGGCGCCCGGCTCAGAGCGCCAGCGCCACGACGACCAGGCCGGCGACCACGAGGGCGCAGGCCATCAACGCGCACCCGCTGCCGCTGCCGCTCGTGCGGTAGTACATGCCCTTGCCCAGCCGGACCGACCGGCGGCCTCGACTGTTGAACGTCATCGGCCCGACGCGGAAACTGCCGCTCGCCCCGCTCTTCGACAGGTTGACCCAGCTGTTCTTCCCCGTGCGGATGCGCTTGCGGTACTGGAAGCCCACTCGGCCCTCGCTTCCCGGAGGCCGGGAAGTCCGGCCAGCAATGAGATTTCCAGATCGTAGGCGCGTCGACCGTCAGGTGGCCGGTGGACCCCAGGGGATCCTCGTGTCGTCGTGAGACACCGGGACCGGACCTCCCTGCACCTCGGTCACCCGGTCCCAGTAGAGATCCGGGAAGTCCGCCACCCGGCCGTCGGCCCCCACCAGGAGCTGGACCAGCCATGCCTCGGCCAACGACGCCCCGGACTCCGCCTCCACCAGCGCCTGCTCCACGATCGCCGCCCGGCCGCGCCGCCCGGCGACCCGCATCGCCCCCACGAACCGCTCGTGCATCCACCCTTCGCGGTCGTAGCGCACGTGGAGCTCCCGCACCACCACCATGGCGCCACTCCGACGGAGGTGCCGGGGCCAGTCGGGCGCGAGATGACGAGCGCTGTAGGCCATCCGCAGTTCGTTGAACATGCGGACCATCGCGGCGTTGTTGAGGTGGTCCTGCCAGGCGTCGCGGTCCGCGTCGATCGGATCCACGTCGAAGATCGCCACGTAGCCCTGAGCCCGGAGTGCGTCGAGGCCGACCGAGGGCAACGGTGGGTCGCTGCGCACCCCGACGGGCGGCCACGGGTCGCGCCAGTCGGCGCCATCACCGCGGCGCTCCCGAGGCGGGTGGTCGTCGTTCACGCCCAGAGGAAGTTGCCGCCGTCGACCATGAACGTGTGTCCGGTCACGAACCGGCACCCGTCGGTGCAGAGGTAGTGGGCCACCCCACCGACGTCGAGCTCCGGATCACCGTTGCGACCCATCGGGCAGGTGCGCATGAACTCCTCGTAGTGCTCGCTGCCCACCGCGCGCGGCGGGGCGGCGGCCGGGGCGATGGCGTTCACGACGATGCCGTCGATGCCCCATTCCCGGGCCGCGGTCCGGGTGAGGGCCCGGATCGCCTCCTTCGAAGCGTTGTAGGCGCCGAACCCGGCACCGCCCACGATCCCCATCGAAGAGGCGAAGTTCACGATCCGCCCCCAGCCGGCTGCCTTCATGTGGGGATAGACGGCCTGCATCGCCCACAGCGTGCCGAGCACCCCCGAGCGGTAGAAGGTCTCCACGTCGTCGGTGCTCACCGTGGCCATCGGCTGGTTCGCCCGGAACGTCTGCGCGTTGTTGATGATCGCGTCGACCCGGCCGAACCGGTCGATCGTGGCCGCGACCATCGCCTCGAGGGTCTCTCGTTCCATGATGTTGCACTCCACCCCGAGGGCGGGAACCCCGATCGACTCCACCTCGGCGGTAGTGCGGGCCATCTTCTCGGCGTTCCAGTCGGCCACCACGATCGAGGCCCCCGCCTTGGCGAGGTGGTGGGCCATCCCACGACCCACACCCTGACCGGAGCCGGTGACGATGATCACCCGGCCCGCGACCGAATGCATCAGGCGGGTCTGCTCGATCGTGACGTCGCTCACCGTGTGGCCTCCACTCGTGATCCGACGCACCGAACGGTCGGTCGTGGCACGCTATCCCCCGACTCGCCGAGATCCGGCGACCGACGGACGTGTGCACCACACGTCCGATGTGCACCCGGGACGAGAGGGACGGATGGGACACCTCGACGACACGGTCGGCCTCGTCACCGGAGCAGGGGGCGGGCTCGGCCGCGCCTACGCGCTCGCGCTCGCAACCGCGGGAGCGCGCGTGGTCGTGAACGATCTCGGGGCCGGGATCGACGGTGGCGGGCGAGGCCCGTCGTCCGCCGACGCCGTCGTCGCCGAGATCCGAGCAGCCGGTGGCACGGCCGTCGCCGACCACTCCGACGTCGCGTCGATCGATGCCGGTCGCGCACTCGTCGAACGGGCCGTCGCCGAATTCGGGCGGATCGACACCGTCGTCCACAGCGCCGGCTTCAGCCACCGGTCCTCGATCGTCGACCTCGACACCGCGCACGTGAGCGCCCATCTGGCCGTGCACCTGCACGGCGCGATCGGTCTCGTCCAGGGTGCGTTCACGTCGATGACGCGCGGCGGTTCGGTGGTGCTGGTCACCTCAGGGGCGGGCCTCGACCCGCGCTGGCCGGGCACCACCGCGTACGCGTGCGCCAAGGCCGGCGTGTACGCATTCGCCCGGGTCGCCGCGGTCGAGGGCGCCCCACTCGGGGTCCGGGTCAACGCCCTCAGTCCCGTAGCCCGGACGCGCATGTCTCAGCGGATGCTCGACGACGAGGGCGGCCCCGACGACCTCGCCCCCGCCCTCGTCGCACCGGTCGTCGTCTACCTCGCGTCCGACCTCGCTCGCGACGTGACCGGCCGGACCTTCCGGGTCGTGGGTCGGTCCCTCGGGACGGTCCGCTTCGTCGAGGGCGAGCCCGAGACCCGAGCCTGGACCCCGGAGTCCATCGCCGGGGCCGTTCCCCGGCTGCTGGCCGACGACGCCTGACCGGCGTCGGGCCAAGCGTCGCGGCCCGGCCTTGGTTACGATCCGCTCGTGCCCACGATCTTCACCCGCATCATCGACGGCGAGCTCCCCGGCCACTTCGTGTGGTCCGACGAGCACTGCGTGGCGTTCCTCTCGATCAACCCCGTGACCGACGGCCATGCGCTCGTCGTGCCCCGCGCCGAGATCGACCACTGGATCGACCTCGAGCCCGCCCTCGCCCAGCACCTCATGGAGGTCGCGCGTCGGGTCGGGGCCGCGCAGCAACGGGTGTTCGCGCCTCCTCGCATCGGCATGGAGATCGCCGGTTTCGAGGTGCCCCATTGTCACCTCCACGTGCTGCCGATCCACGACGAGACGGACCTCCACCTCTCCCGCAGCGCGCGCAGTGTCGACCCCGAGGTCCTGGCGGCGAACGCGCAGGCGATCCGTGACGCGCTCAGCGCGCTCGGAACCGCTCCCTGAGCCGGGGGACACCCCGCCACGCGACGAACCGCCACCCGAGCATCGTCGCCCCGAGGAAGACCGTGGCAACGATCACGAAGGCGATCTTGAACTCGTGACCCTGCGCGACGATCCGCAGGACCATGCCGACCACCACCGTTCCGAGCCAGACCACGAACGCGCGCTTCCGCGCGCCGAGGCGCGCCAGGCCCGCGGCCGCCGACGCGACGACCACGCCGACCGCGAACGGCCACGCCACCGCCAGGAAGCCGGTGAACCCGGGATCCTCGTGGTGGTTGCGGCGGCCGATGAGCACGAACACGACCACGCACAGGAGATCGACGAGCGGGGCGACGAGCCGCCGGCCGGCCACCCGAGTGGGTTCGGTCATGCCCCGGCGGCTTCGAGCGCCTCGACGATCCGGAGCGGCGAGAGCGGCTGCTCGGTGATCTTCGCGCCCACCGACGCCAACGCATCGGCCACCGCGTTGAACACGGCCGGCACCGAGCCGATCGCGCCACCTTCGCCCATGCCCTTCACGCCGGAGGGGTTGGCGCCGTCGGTCACCACGTGGTCGATCTCGATGTTGGGTGCCTCGGCCGCGGTCGGCACGAGGTAGTCGAGGAACGTGGTGGTCAGCGGATTGCCGTCGGGGTCGTAGACGAAGTGCTCGAAGAGCACACCGCCGATGCCCTGGACGACCCCACCGTGCACCTGACCTTCCACCACCATCGGGTTGATCATCCGGCCGCAGTCCTCGCTCACCACGTACCGCAGGATCTCGACCTGTCCGGTGACCGCGTCGACCTCCACCGTGCACACGTGACACGCGTTCGACCAGGTCATGCCCTGGGTCTCGTACCGACCCGTCGCCTCGAGCACCCGCGGTGCCTCCGGAGAGAGCCCGGAGCCCGCGTTGTGCACCGCGGCCGCGATGGCGGCGAGCGAGACGTTGCGCACCGGCGTGCCCTTCACCGCCACGACGCCGTCGGCCACCTCGAGGTCCTCGGGTGCGGCCTCCAGCAGGTGCCCCGCGACCTCGACCACCTTGTCGCGGACCGCGAGGGCCGCGATCCGGGTGGCGTTGCCGGCGATCACCGCGGTCCGGCTCCCACCGGTGCCCCCACCGAAGGGGGTGCGGGCGGTGTCGCCCTGGACCACGGTGATCTTGTCGTACTCCACCCCGAGGTGCTCCGCCACGACCTGGGCCATGGTCGTCTCGATGCTCTGACCGTGCGCCGCGGTACCGAGGAACACGGTCACGCCCCCGCCCGACTCGAGCCGCACCTTCGCGGCCTCCACCCCGAGCGTGGCCGCCGGCGTGGAGGTCGGCTCGATGTAGAGCCCGATCCCGAGGCCGAGCAGTCGGCCCTCGGCCTTCGCCGCGGCCTGCTCCACCCGGAAGGCGTCGTAGTCGATCACCCGGGTGGCGTTCTCGAGGGTGACCCCGGGAGTGACCCGCTCGAACATCATGCCGGTGGCGGTGACGAACGGCTGCTCCGCTTCGCCCACGACGTTGATCCGCCGCAGTTCCCGCGGGTCGATACCCGTGGCCCGGGCGGCGATGTCGATGATCTCCTCGCGCGCCGTGGTCTCGAACATCCACGGCCCGCGGTACGCACCGCGACCACTGGTGTTGGTGAACACCGAGCGGCTGCGCCACCAGACCTTGGGCAGGCGGTACGGGCCGGGGAACAGCATCGCCACGAACGGCCCGACCCCACCGAGACCGCCCATGGGGAACGCGCCGGTCTCCTCGAGGTGGTCCAGCTTGGCGGCGAGGAACCGCCCGTCGGCGTCGAGCGCCAACGACACGTCGGCGATGTCACTGCGGGCGTGCACCGACGCCAGCAGGTTCTCCCGACGGTCTTCGATCCACTTCACCGAACGCCCGAGCCTCTTGGACGCGAGGACCACGACCTGCTCCTCGCGGGTCAAGAAGAACTTGAGCCCGAACCCCCCACCCACGTCGCCCATCTGCACGCGGATGCGGTGCTCGGGCACCCCGGTCAGACGCGACAGCGTGCGGCGGGCCTCGTGCGGACCCTGGGTCGAGAGCCACACGTCGAGGTCGCCGGTGACGTGGTCGTAGGAGGCGATGACCCCGCGACCCTCCATCGGCATCGGCAAGTGCCGGTGCTGCACGATCCGTTCGCTCACCACGTGCGCCGCGGACGAGAAGATGGCCTCGATCTCCGGGTCGGGTGGCAGCGGCACGTCCATGGCCACGTTGGTCCCGAACTCCGGGTGCACCAGCGGCGCGCCCTCGGCGATGGCAGCCTCGAGGCTCGCCACGGCCGGCTTGGGCTCGTAGTCGACGACCACGAGCTCCACGGCGTCCTCGGCGATCGCCCGGCTCTCGGCCACCACGATCGCCACGGTGTCACCGACGAAGCGGACGTCGGTGAGCGCCAGCGGTCGGACCGGCGGGCAGACCGCGTTCGGGTCCTCGGCCATCATCGACGGCTGCATCGATCCCACGCCGTCGTTGAGGTCGGCGCCGGTGTACACGGCGACCACTCCCTCGAGGGCGAGGGCCTCGCTCACGTCGATGCCGGTGATGTCGGCCGCGGCGAGGTCGGAGCGCACGAACGCCGCGTGCAGCATGCGCGGCACCACGATGTCGTCCACGTACCGGCCGTGGCCGGTCAACAGGCGGGGGTCCTCCTTGCGCTGGACCGACTGCCCGACGTACCGACCGGCCGTGAGCGTGTGGTCGCTCATCGGTCGGCCCCTGCCCGCATCTTGGTGGCGGCGAGTTTCACGGCGTCCACGATGCCCTGGTAGCCGGTGCAACGACAGAGGTTCCCGGCGATGCCCTCGCGGATCTCCCTCTCGGTCGGGTCGGGGTTCTGCTCGAGGAACGAGGTGACCGTCACCACGAAGCCCGGCGTGCAGAACCCACACTGCAGGCCGTGGGCCTCCATGAACGCCTCCTGCACCGGTGACAGCGTGCCGTCGGCGGCGGCGATGCCCTCGATCGTCGTGACCTCGGCGCCCTCGGCCTGCACCGCGAGCATCAGACACGCACGGACCGCCTGCCCGTCGACCTGCACGGTGCACGCACCGCACACCCCGTGCTCGCAGGCGAGATGGGTGCCGGTGAGCCCCAGGGACTCGCGGAGGAAGTCGGCCAGCGTGGTGCGCGCCTCGACGCGACCGTGCTGGCGCGCCCCGTTGACGGTCAAGCGGACGTCATGCTCGGACACCGGAAGCCTCCTGGATCGCCGCGTCGACCGCGGTCTGCACGAGATGGGTGGTGACCCGGCGGCGATAGGCCCCGGTGGCGTGGAGATCGTCGACGTAGGCGATCTCCGCCGCGCCGACCTGCGCCGCGTCGGCGAGCGCCGCGCCCGAGTTCCCGACCAGCGCAGCTTCGGCCGCACCGGCCCGGACCGGTGTGGAGGCCACCCCAAACACCCCGATCGCCACCTTCGCGATGCGGTCGGCGTCGTCGAGCTGCACGGCGGTCGCCACGCCGGCGATCGCGAAGTCGCCGCTGCGCCGGGCGATCTCGCGCACGGCGTAGCCGCAGCGACCGGTCCAGACGGGGAACCGCACCCCGACCAGGATCTCGTCGTCGGCAAGCGTGGTCGACCAGGTGCCCTCGAAGAAGTCGGTGGCGGCGATCTCACGCGCGCCCGATGCGCTCGCCACCTCGAGGGTGGCGTCGAGCGCCAGGGCCACCGCCGGCAACTCCGACGCCGGGTCCGCGTGCGCGATCGACCCTCCCACGGTGCCGCGGTTGCGGATCTGGAAGTGACCGATGTAAGGGATCGCCCGGGCCACGAGGGGCGACGCCGCCGCGACCGTGGCGTCGTGCTCGGCGACCGACTGCGGCGTGGCCGCGCCGATGCGCAGGGAGCCGTTGGCGCTGATGCCCTGCATCTCGGGCACCCGGGTGACGTCGACGAGGTGCTCGAACCGGGTCAGGCGCAGCGCCAGCATGGGCAGCAGGCTCTGACCCCCGGCGAGCACCTTGGCCTCGTCCCCGAAGTCGGCCAGGAGCCCGGCAGCCTCGGCCACCGTCTCGGGCGCGTGGTAATCGAACGGCGCGGCTTTCACGGTCCCCCTCTCACCGCCCGCCGAGCGCGGGCACCGGCGACCGTACCGCGTCGCCGTAACCTGCTCCACGTGGAGGACCGGTTGCGGATCGATCTGGTCGAATTGCGGCGGATCGCCCTGCCGCTCGTGGTGCCGTTCCGCACCTCGGCGGGCACGATCGCCGTGCGCGACCTGCTCCTCGTCCGGATCGAAGCGGAGGGGACCGAGGGCTGGGGCGAGTGCGTGGCCCTGCCCGAACCCACCTACTCCCCGGAGGACGTCGCCGGGGCCCACCGGGTGCTGCGCGAGCACCTCGTCCCCCGCCTCCTCGCCGCCGGGGACGTGTCCGCCGCCGACACGACCGCCGTGCTCAGCGCCGTCCGGGGTCACCCGATGGCCAAGACCGCCCTCGAACTCGCCCTGCTCGACGCCGCGGGTCGCGCCACCGCCACCCCGCTCGCCACCCGGCTGGGCGCGACCCGCACCCAGGTCGACAGTGGCGTGTCGGTCGGGCTCTTCCCTCCCGCCGAGCTCCTGGCGCAGGTCGCCGCCTACGTCGCGGCGGGGTACCGACGCGTCAAGCTCAAGATCGGTCCGGGAGCCGACGTCGACGTGGTCGCCGCGGTGCGCTCCGCCCACCCCGACCTCCCGCTCCAGGTCGACGCCAACGCGGCCTACACCGTGGCCGACGCCACCCACCTCAGCAGGCTCGACGCGTTCGACCTCATCCTGATCGAGCAACCACTCCCCGACGACGACCTGCTCGGCCACGCTGCGCTCGCCCGCGACCTGCGCACCCCGATCTGCCTCGACGAGTCGATCACCTCGCTCGACACCGCCGAGACCGCACTCGCGCTCGGTGCGTGCCGGATCGTCAACGTCAAGGCCGGACGCGTCGGTGGGTACCTCCACGCCGTCCGCCTCCACGACGTCTGCGTCGCCCGTGGCGTGCCCGTCTGGTGCGGCGGCATGCTCGAGACCGGCATCGGTCGGGCGGCCAACGTCGCGCTCGCGGCGCTCCCGGGGTTCACCCTCCCGGGCGACCTCTCGGCCTCCGACCGCTACTACGAACGCGACGTCGTGACCGAACCGTTCGTCCTCCACGACGGCCGGCTCACCGTTCCCACCGGCCCCGGACTCGGGGTCACCGTCGACACCGCGTTCGTCGAGTCGGTCACGACCGCGGTCGACGTCCTCCGCCCCTGAGCGCAGCCACGACGGCTACCACGCCCAGGTCTGCCCGCCGTTGACCCGGAAGATCTGCCCGGTCGCGTACTTCGAGGCGTCGCAGAGGAGGTAGTGGATCAAGAGGGCCTGGTCCATCGCCTCCCCGATGATGCGCAACGGCGACATCCCCTTCGAGTACTCCATGAACTCGTCGTAGGCCTGCTGGTCGATCGTGCCGTCGGGCTTGTTGAGCCGCCAGGTGGTGAACGGCGTGACCGTCATGCCGGGAGCGATGACGTTCACCCGGATCCCGTACTCGCCCGCTTCGAGCGCGGCGGTCATGGACAACATCGCCACGGCGGCCTTCGTGAACGCATACACGCCGATACCGGCGTAGGGGAGATCGATCGCACCCGACGACACGTTGACGATGGCACCGGAACCTTGGGCCTTCATCGCCCGGATCGCGTACTGGGTGCCGTAGAGCACGCCCTTGAGGTTGAGGTTGATCCCACGGTCGATCGTGTCGTCGTCGAGGTCCTCGATGCGGCCCGGGATCATCGCCCCCGCGATGTTGCACACCGCGTCCACCCGACCGAACTCCTCGACGGCGGCGTCGATCATCGCGGCGACCTGGTCGCGCTGCGTCACGTCGGTCGGGACGGCCAGCGCGCGGACCCCGGCGGCCTCGACCGTGGCGACGGTCGAGGCCAGCCCGTCGGCGTCGACGTCGGCACACACGACGGAGGCGCCCGCTGCGGCCAGCACCCCACAGGTCGCGGCACCGATGCCACTCGCAGCACCGGTGACCACGGCGACACGACCGTCCATCCGGTAGGCGTCGAACGGGTTGCTCATCTCGATCTCCTCTTCGCTGGCTTCACTGGCGCCCACCCGGACGGGTGGGTCGGTCGGGGTCAGGTACGCAGTTGGTCGCGGCCGCGCTCGACGATGCCGGTGCGCCGGTGCTCGATCTCGGCCAGGTCGAACCCGTCGCCCTCCCAGGCGCGGCTGGCCGCCGCCTCGATCTCCCACGCCTCGGCCACGGTGGTGTCTGCCACCGCGTCGTAGATCCGCAGCATCTCGCTCACCGCGGCACGGTCGTTGTGGACCGCTCCCAGTGCCAGGGTGCGGGCGAAGGGCAGCAGTTCCTCGTGGGGCACGACGTGGTTCACCAGGCCCCAGGCGAGTGCGACCTCGGCACTCACGTAGTTGCCCGTGGCGCTCATCTCACGGGCCCGCCGCACGCCCACCGACTGACACAGCATCACCGTCAGGCCCCACCCCGGGATCACCCCGACCCGCGCGTGGGTGTCGGCGAAGCGGGCGCGTTCGGAGGCGACCAGGAGGTCGCAGCCCAGCGCCAGTTCGAGGCCGCCGGTGACCGCTGGACCGTTGACCGCGCCGATGAGCAGTGTGGTGCGCGGTGGGAACGGTCCCCGGTAGGGCCCGCGGGCGTCGTCAGGTTCCCCCAGGTCCTCACCGCCGCCCCATTCCTTCAGGTCCACCCCGGCACAGAACGCCGGGTCGGCGCCGGTGAGGACCATCGCGCCCACGTCGTCGCGGGCGTCCATCTCGGCGAGCACCTCCGGGAGGCGCCGCCCCATCGCCCCGTTGATCGCGTTGCGCGACCCCGGTCGGTTGAGGGTGACCGTGGCCACGCCGTCGGCGACCTCCCAGAGCACGACGTCGTCGCGCGGACCCTGCGCCTCGGTGCTCACTCGGTCCGTGACCATGTCCCCCCTCCGGGCTGCGGCCCACCGATGGCCTATCTTGCCCGCTCATGAAGCTCGGTGTCCTGCCCCGGTTCCACGAATCCGCCATCACCGACCCCGACTGGGTCCGCGGCTTCGGTGAGGTCTGCGAAGAGGTGGGGGTCGAATCGGTCTGGAGCGTGGAGCACCTGCTCGTCGCCGAGGACTACGAACCCCGGTACTCCTACTCCGCCGACGGCCGCATGCCCGGAGCGCCCGGCACGGTCATGCCCGACCCGCTCGAGTGG
Organism: Actinomycetes bacterium; assembly: GCA_037142235.1. GTDB lineage: Bacteria > Actinomycetota > Acidimicrobiia > IMCC26256 > PALSA-555 > CAIUKV01. Next base: position 271 of record JBAXBB010000001.1, on the reverse strand, counting down.
CTGTCGTACTTCGCGGCGGTCACCTCGACCGTGCGTCTGGGCACCAGCGTGGTGGTCCTCCCGCTGCACGCCCCGCTGGTGCTGGCCAAGCGGGTGGCGACGCTGGACGCGCTCTCGGGAGGGCGGGTGATGCTGGGCATCGGGGTCGGCTGGCAGATCGAGGAGTACCGCGCCGTCGGCGTGCCCTACGAGGAGCGGGGTCGCCGGGCCGACGAGGCGGTCGGCGTGCTGCGCGCCTGCTGGTCGACCGACCCGGTGGAGTTCTCCGGAC